>CAXBQX010000065.1:0-9745 GCA_963978365.1 uncultured Opitutales bacterium
CGCCAGGCAATGAATCGTCCGAGGATTTTTTGAAAGGGTAACTTTAAAAGTTCGCGGTCCTGAAAAAGCTCTTTGAGGTATGGGTGGATTTCGTCCTTGTTCTGAGGGCCACCCATATTGAGCAGGATGACCAAGGTTTTTACAGGATGATCTGTTTTATTCGAATTCATGATGATTGATACAATCTATAAAAAGAAACTATTTATCAGGGGATGAGGACTGAGGCAATCTTTCCAAATGAAATGCGAGAGAAAAAATTAGGCCATACCTGCCTGCAGGCAGTTTGGCAGGGGAGGACCGCAGAGGTGGGAACCGGAAAATTTTAGCCCAGGGTTTTGATTTTCCAGAATCTTTGCAGCTTCTTTTCTCTTCCCCATTTTATGATCGGGCAAAGGAATGGCATTGGGCCATCGGATTATTTTTTGAAAGGAGGGTTCCCCGATGGTGCCCAAGAGATCAAAATGTTCCTTTTGCACGAGGGCATGGAGGTCCCCGTCTGCGAGATCAACCAGATCCGGTTGCCGTTCTCCCCCCACGAAAGTGGTTAGCAAGGCATGGTTTTGCGGAGCACGGTCTGGAAAAAGGGTGCTTGAAAACAAGGTCCCCAAAATTTTTCGGTTTTCCACTTCCGGAACCAGAAACCCAAATCCGTTGAGGGAATGCTTGATTTTCTGTTTCTCATACCCATGAAAAACCAAAGCCAGAGGGAAATGAGTGGAGTTGGTCAAATCATCCATTGCCTCTGCACGATCGAGCCCAATCCATTCGATCTTCGATAGCTGATGAGCTGGTAAGGTGCAAATGACCTGCTTAAAAGTATTGAATTCCTCTTTGCCGGATTGATCTCGGGTCATCACTTCCCAATCGTTTTCCAGTCTTTTCACCCGGACTGCCTGAGTATTCAGAAAGATCGATTGCGGAGGCAATTTCTGGGTGATGTGATTGGTTAAATCCTGCATTCCGTTGGGAAAGGAGAGTAATCGGCTCTTGGGGAGGCGGTTGGGATTTTTTTTCGATTTGAGCATCCCTTTAAACAAAGAACCATAGGTTTGTTCGAGCTCAAGTAAGGCAGGGAATGCATATTGAAGGGAAAGGCTCTCAGGCTTGGCGGCATAAACTCCGGAAAGAAAGGGGTTCCCTGCATAGGTGAGAGCTTCCTTGCCCAGCCTTCGGGAAATAAACTCGGCCACATTTTCATCCCTGTTTTTACCCTTTGAGATCAAAGGTTCGAGCAGGAGACGAATCTTTCCCAGGGGAGACAGAAAAGAACTACTCAAAAAAGAAGCTGGGCTATGGGGTAAGGAGATTAATTGCCCCCCCCGTACAATGAAGCGGAGGTTGGCCTCTTCGTTCGCATCTATGGCCTGTTCGAGAATCCCCAGTTCATTGAGTAGGTTGGAAACTTCCCGGCTTCGTAAGCTGAGAGTATTGGCTCCATAATCGAGTAGATATCCATCGATCCTTCTCGATTGTAAAACGCCACCCGTTTGAGGGGAGGCTTCGAACAGGGTTATATGATGTCCCTGCTTGTGAGCATGCCATGCTTCAACCAAGCCAGTCAGACCGCTGCCAAGGATACAAGTATCCGTCATCTTGATGATAAATACTGGATTAGGCTTGGCAGCCTTGGAATGAGTGTAAAAATAATTCGACTCATGGATGAAATCAAAAGTTGTTTGGAAGTAATTACAAACCCCAAGGATGCCAAACCCGACGAATTTAGGCAAACTTTGGCTAGACTGGATGTGCTGGTAAACGAACAAAAACAGACCCTGCATCCCCGACTTAGACATTTTTTGGAAAACCGGAGTTATCAAAAAGCAGTGATTTGGCTCGCTGGAGAAACTCCTGAGAAAGGAACCTGCGGAGGATGAGCAGGAAGGACCGTTCCTCCAAAAAAATCTCCACCGCTCCAATCAATGAATTTGGGAGCAATCCGTTTGCCTCCCTCGATGGGAGCGGATTACCAGAAGCCCTCCCTGAGCCCAAGCATGAGATCAAAGTCTCGGTGAAAGAGGAAGAATCTAAGTTGGGTAATGGAGAGCGTTTGGAAATCCGCCGCGAAAAAACTGGGCGTGGAGGAAAAACAGTAACCACGATTCGTGGAATCCCTCCGGGGTTGGGAAAAGATAAGAAGGAGAAACTCTTAAAACGAATGAAGAACACCCTTGGAACCGGTGGAACCTGGGCTGGACCCGATATGGAACTGCAGGGGGACCGGCGGGCAGAGGTGGTCGAGTGGATGAAAGCTATGGGGTTTCGCCCGGTGCTCGCCGGTGGGTAAAAAAATCCTACGATTTAAGTAAGATAAATATAGGAACAAAAAAAGAACCAAGGAGGGCTCTCCTTGGTTCTAAAATAAAAGGGTGAGATTACCGCTTACATTGAGTTAGCTGGCAGACTGTTTTTCTTCTTCCCTTTGAACAGATTGAGTGGACTGCTTGTTTTTCTCCTTGAAATCGTGGTCTTCAAGAGGTTCCTGATTCATAACATCCTGAATGTCCTGTTCCCATTCGTTTTTGGCTTTGCGAAATTCATTAACGCCTTTTCCGAGGGAGCGAAAGAGTTCGGGTACTTTCTTGGCTCCAAATAGAAGGAGCACGATCAGAAAGATCAGGATGATTTCTCCACCGCCAAAGTTTCCAATGAAGGCGAGGGCAGGGGTAATAGTTGTGGTCATAAATAAAAAGCTAGTTCGGTGGTTCGTTCAGAGCAACTGTTTTGTCTGTAAGGAAAGCAAAACAAAATTAGAGACCGAGCTGACGTAATGCTTCGGGCTTAGGTTTATTAACTGAGCTTTGGTCTGCTTCGAAGAACCCATGAAGCTGGCGGATCCGGGTGGGGTGGCGCATTTTACGCAAGGCTTTGGCTTCAATCTGACGAATCCGTTCGCGGGTCACTTTAAACTGACGTCCGACTTCTTCTAGCGTGCGACTGTATCCATCCTGCAAACCAAAGCGCAGGGAAAGTACATTCCGTTCACGCTCAGTGAGCGAGTCCAAAACATCGATAATTTTCTCGCGAAGCAAAGAGTAAGCGGTCATGTCGTATGGGTTTTCCGCCCCTTTATCTTCAATGAAGTCTCCAAAACTTGTGTCATCCCCATCCCCAACCGGGCTTTGCAGGGAAATCGGTTGCTGGGCCATTTTCATGATTCCCTGAACCTTATCGAGTGCGAGACCCATCTCATTGGCAACTTCTTCCGGTGTCGGTTCATGCCCGAGTTCCTGAAGGAGTTGTTTTTGCACCTGCATGACCTTATTCAGGGTTTCAATCATATGCACAGGAATACGGATCGTACGGGCCTGATCCGCAATTGAACGGGTGATTGCCTGACGGATCCACCAGGTTGCATAGGTCGAAAATTTGTAGCCTCTACGGTATTCAAACTTTTCCACCGCTTTCATCAGCCCCATGTTTCCTTCCTGAATCAAATCGAGGAAGGAAAGGCCTCGGTTGGTATACTTTTTGGCGATGGAAATGACGAGCCTGAGGTTGGCCTCCACCATTTCTGTTTTGGCTTTGTGTGCCTCACGCATGGAGTGACGGATCTCTTTGACTAAGGCGATCAGGTCATCAGGTTCCATGTGAAACTTGATCCGTGCTTCGGCCAATTCTTTTTTGATCCGGTCCATCTTCACGCCTTTGCGCTTAAGTTTAACTGGGTCTTTCTTGCCGAGTTCGAGGTTATGCACATTACGGGTGATGGCTTTGAGTTCAGGATTTATTTCCTGAAGGTAATCCTCAAAAACCTTCAATTTTAAGCAGCATTTTTTGAAAATGGGTTCGAGCTCAGATTCGTATTTTTGGAATCTGCCCAAGGCCCGCTTCTTTTGGGTGGCGTTGGGACTGTCAATATAGGCTGTCCATGCATTCTCGAGCTTTTTGGTAAGATCGGTAAGGGCTTCGACCTGTTTGGCCAATACTCGAAAATACCCTTCCCGGCTGTCGATTTTTTTGTCGAGGACCACCCGGTCGAAACGTTCTTCCCGGTCAATCAGTTTCTGGCAAATATCGAGGTGGAAATTAGCTGTAAGGGATACCGCATAAATGTGTTTAAGTGCAGCGACCTCGGCTACCTCAATGCGCTTGGAAATCTCGACCTCTTCTTCACGGGAAAGCAAAGGGACTTGCCCCATTTGCTTGAGGTACATCCGCACTGGATCATCCAACATATCAGTTTGGTTGGACCGTGCGGTTTCATCTTCTTTTTCCTCTTTGTTTTGCTTGAACTTATCAACCTCAGCTGAATCAAGAAGTTTGATCTCCAGGTTATTGAAGATGGAGATAACATTTTGAAGCTCCTCTGGGTCTGTCGCAATTTCAGGGAGCGATTTATCAATATCCTTAAAGGTTAAAAAGCCTTGTTCTCTGGAAAGGTTGATTAGTTTGCGAACTTTCTCCGTGATCTCATTTTTGAGAGCATGGGGCTCAACAGATTTGTTTACCGACTTAGCGGCTTCCTTAGCTGTGGTTGTTTTGGTCTCTGATTTGGCGGGCACTTGGGATTCAGTAGCTTCCTTGGCGGTTGTTTTTGCTTTGGCAGCAGTGCTCTTAGCGGTTGCTTTTACGGGAGCCTTTTTAGGACTAGCCACTTTTTTAGCAGTGGTAGTGCTCGTTTTCTTTACAGCAGAGGCTTTCTGAGGAGCAGGTTTGGCTGCAGGCTTTTTCGCGGCGGCTTTCTTGGCAACAGGTTTAGCCGGAGAAGCCTTTTGGACGGCAGGGTCCTTGGCTTTAGCTGTTTTGGTAGGGGAAGCTTTCTTAGCTGCAGTTGATTGTGCTTTGGGCTTGGCCGCGGTCTTGGTTTGGGTAGCCGCTGGTTTGGACTTGGCTTTGGTGGAAGGCTTCTTAGTGGATTTGGTCGTTGGCATTATGGAATGATTCTGGTCGGTCTAGTTAGTAAATTCTAAGGTTGGGGGCTTGGTTCTTTGCTGTCGGATGGATCGGAGTTCCTGACTTAATTTTTTGAGTTTTTCGCTGTCACTGTTAGCACCATTGAGTTGGGAGAATACAAAATCTTCCCGTTGTTTGAGCGATCGAAGAAATAAAACTTGCAGACATTGACGGGCCAGGCGTAGAGATAAGCCAGGTTCGTTCGAATCCATTTCCTGAATCGCGAGACGATGGTAAGTCCTGCGCTCGTCGTCGTCTTCGAGCAGATCTTCGATCTGAGCACGGGTAAGGTGGGTGCCTTCCGCATGGGTTTCAGAAAGGATTTTAGCAAGGATACGCCCGGAAATTGGACGCGTGTCAACCCACGACATGTCAAGCGTGTTGGCAAGAGGACTAGCGAGGCGGTCGTCATGCAAAAGGAGATACAATAGATCTTCTTCAACAATTGTCAAACGATCAGACTCATCGGGCTGGTTTTCTTTTTCAGGAGCTACCTTGCGGTAAGCTGGGGTGCGGTTTTTTCGGAATTTTTGAAAGTCACTTTTTAATGCATCCAAGTGCACGCCTAATAATCGAGCCAATTGCTGAAGATAACCTTCCAAGGCAATACGGGAATCGATTTCGGCAAGAGAAGAAAAGAACCACTGGCAGGTTGATTCTTTTTGTTTGGGAGTGGCGGATGACAGGTCAGGAAGCTTTTGGCGGATCACATATTCAATCATCGGTCTGGCTTGATCGATGATCCTTTGCATCGCACTTGTTCCACCCTCAATCAAGATTTGATCCGGATCCGACCCTTCAGGGAGTTCTGCAAACCTGGCATCCAAACCGGACTTAAGAAAAATAGAGACATAAGAAAGCGCCGCTTTCTGCCCAGCACTGTCTCCGTCCAATAAACACACGACTCCTTTGGGTTTGGATCGATAGAGTAGCATAGCTTGGCTATCCTTGAATGCAGTGCCTTGAGGGGCGACCACCGTGCGAAAACCCTTATCCCAGCAACGAATCGCATCCAACTGGCCTTCAACCAGTAAAAATTCTGATTCCTCCGAAATTTCCTTGTTGGCTAGGTGTAGGTTGAAGAGAAGGTTTCCTTTTTCAAAAATCGGAGTTTCCGGCGAATTTACATACTTGGGAGATTTTCGGTCTCCCCACTCCGGGGTCTGTTCGAGTTTGCGGGCCGTGAAGGCACAAATACGGCCAATTTTATCGCAAATTGGGATCATGAGCCTTCCGGTGAACACAGCAGGTCCAAGCTCTTTTCCTTTCCCCTCCCGAAAAAGGCCTGATTTTTTAAGGACAGGAAGAGAAAAGTTTCGAGTCTTTAAGTATTTACCCAAGGCAAAGCGGTCTACGGGGGCGTATCCGATCAAAAACTCTTGGGCGGTTTCCAAACTAAACCCACGATCTTCCAACCAATACTTTTTGGTACTTTGAGAATCCTGATCTTCATCGAATAAGCGCTGATGAAACCATTCGGCTACGAGTTTATGGAGTTCATAAAGATCTGATTTTAGCGAGCGGGAAACAGCAGGCTTAGGAGAGGAGCTATTTTCTTCAGCATATTGCAGCGGAATACTGAATCGCTGAGCAAGAAATTCAATCGCTTCGGAGAACTCCAGGTTCTCAATTTTTTGGATAAACGAGATCGCATCACCACCCTCACCAGAACTGAAGCATTTAAAAAAACCTTTGTCTGGGTGTACATAAAAAGAGGGCGATTTTTCCTGGCTAAACGGGCTAAGGCCAACCCAGCTTGATCCACTCTTTTTTAGTTGAACATAGGGACTGACGACATCGTATAAATCAATCCGGCCCTTCAGTTCGTTTACAAATCCATCCGCCAGCCTGGGCATTCAAAATATGGGTTGGTACCAAGATCCATCCTGGGGAATTAATTTTTAAGTTTAATCAGCTCCATTTGGGCTTGCTCAGCAATCGCACTGTTTGCAGGTGAGATTTGCACAATTTTACGATAAAGCACAGCAGCTGTTACAGGCATGTTTTCCACGATATGGTATCGCCGGGCAAGTTCCCAAAGAATCTCAGTGGAATCGGGAAAAATATCCCGAACCTTTTCCAGCTCTTGCAGGTATCGCTTACTAGGCAATGTTTCACGGGCGATTCGAAGATAATCCATCCGCATATCCAACTCGAAAGGACGGTGACGGATTGCTTCCAAAATTGTCATTTCCGCCTGATCTGTTTCGCCTAGTTGGAAGTGTGCTTGGGAGCAAAGCCTCCAGGCAAAAGCGTCTTGCGGGTCTTCTTTGAGTGCGTCACGAGCATGAAGTAAAGCGGATGTGTAACTTCCATCTAGGTATGCCTGCTGCCCAAGATCGAGCGGGGAATCCGATGCACCCGATGCATTTTCGATTTCACCAATCGGAGCTGAAAATGCATCCGCCAGGCTCATCCTTTTGGGAGGAGTGCTTTCTTGTATTTCTTCTGAAACTTTCTTTGGCACGGGTAATTCTGTTTGATCTGCCACCGCATTGGTTGGGAAAAGAGTAGATTCCCGCGAGGGTGGAAGTTTGGAAGCCCCCAGCACGGGGTTATTTCGAGAGAAGCCAGCTTTTCTTTCAAGCAGTAACGCAGAAGCCAGTTGGGTAATGGTTTTTTCACGAACATCCATTCCTCCGGCAATGAAATCTGCCAGTCTTCTGCGTTTTAAGAGGTCAGCGGAGTAATCGGCCAGATCCGTTGATTCCAATATGCCAGGCTTTATTTTCTCTAGTGCGAGAATAGTGGTTTCCGCTTCTCTCTCGTTTTTCTGCTGTTTAGCTACCCTCAGTAACCCAAGAAGAGGTTGAACAGGGGGAACATCAGTTCTGCTGGACGATTCGGTGTACCAATGCTTTGCCTGTGGAAGTAAGTTTTTTCGTAAAAATAAGTTACCCATAATCAGGCAGTCATCCGAGGTTGCATTTTGGCTTTCCTTTGAAAATGCATTGATCGCTTCTGTATCTTTCCCCTTTTCAGCTAATAATCGGGCAAAACGTAATTGAGAGCTCGGATCTTCAGGAGAGGTGGCGAGATACGGTCGGTATCGCTCAATGGCGGAGTCAAAATCCTGGGATAAGTAGTGTGCTTCGGCAGCCTCCTTTGAAAGCTGAGCATCCGATTTGAGGGAGAGTGCCTGCTCAAATCGAAAAGCGGCCAACGAAAACTGCTTTGCATCAAGAAGGGATCGGGCAAGCTGGATCATGATTTCCACCGAAGTGGGGTGTTGTTCATTCAATGTCCTTAACAGATCAATGGCTTCGTCTGTTTTCCCTTCAATCCTCAATTCAAACACTTTACTGAGGTCAATTACTGGCTCAACAGGGGATACTCTTTCCAGGTTCTCATTTGTGGCAGGGGTAGGGGGTTCTTCGTCGGAGCACCCCAAAAAGCCGAGGGAGATTGACCCTGCCAACAGCATTGATAACCATATTTGGTAATTAGACATGATCTGTTTTTTTCATAGGAGTTGGAAACGTCAAGCCATGGTCTGCATTATCTTGCATTCTATGTTGGTTACGCTGTGCACTGGGGAGGAGGTTGGTTTGGTTGATTCTCCATATTTACCCATTGAAGTTAAGAGCAAAGTATTTCAGGCAAAGCTAAGTAATCTAGCACCCGAGGATTACCAACTTGCAGTTCTTCGGCTTATTGCCCAATTGGAATATGAGCAAAATTTCAAAATCAAGCCTTCGGTTTTTCCTCAAATAGCGATTAAGTTTGATGTGCAAAGAGCACCAGGATTATCCACCAACCCAAACCTGCTTCTTTCTCTCGTTCAATTTTTAGAAAGAAGGGGGTATACTCGAGAAAATATCTTCCTGGTAGCCTTAAAAATAGACCGCGAAACAAGGAGTGCATTAGAAAAGCAATTTTTGGCTAGCCAAATCATCACCGGTGAGGATGAGGGGTATTTTCATCCCGATTGGTTCCATGATAGTCCGATGCCTCCTGCAATGGGAGACCGTGCAAAGCTATTGATCGATCATCCCAAAAATCTTGAAATAAGAAAAGTTGAGGAAAGAAAGAGTTACCTGCCTGCCTTTCTTTTTTTATCGAAAATGTACTGGATTAATCTATCCACAGCCAAGGACGATCATGTTTTGGGCATCGATGGGGCGATCACCAATGCTACGCTTAATAGTTCAAGTAATGCACAACGCTTTCGGGAAGATTTAACCATGGGGCCAGCGGCAGCCACGGAAATCCTTGCTATTCCCGAATTCTCAGAAAAACATCTTTTTTCGGTGGTGGATCTCTCTGAAATGCAAATTGCAGGTGGGCCAGAATTTAACGCGGAGTTTATTCGCCAGAAACCATCCCTGTTACTGAGTAAAAACCCGGTTTTTATCGATTACTATGCGATGCAATCTATCCAAAAAGAGAGAGCAAAACTTGCTCTAAAGGATCGGGCCCCTCAGGACTGTAAGCTTTTCATTTATGCCCGAGAATTAAGCTTAGGGGATATCCAATCAACCGAGTTGGTGAAATTGCCTGATTAGAGGCAGAATAGAGTCTGTTGGCGAAAGAGCTAGCGACGGCAGTCGCTCATCACCCGGAGGCAAATTTCTCTTAGGTCATGCATACGGAGGTCTGATTCTTCCAAGTATTCGCTAAATATTTTTTTGCTATGATGGGAAAAGAGGCGATTCAGACGCATGGATTCATTGAGGGCCGCATGGGCCCGTTTTAAATGGCACAAACCAAGGAGGTAATCCCCCAAATCAAGGCAAGTGGCAGCCATCATACAATTACGCTCCGAATCGGCTAGGCTCGCACAATAACTCCACGAAAGGTTAGGTGCAGGTTGCTCCTTGTTATGCATCATCATGTGTTCCCATGAAGAGCG
>CAXBQX010000066.1:0-9636 GCA_963978365.1 uncultured Opitutales bacterium
CTAAGCATGTAGACGCCGAATGGGAAGGATTGCGGGACGCGGGTTCAACTCCCGCCACCTCCACCAAAGTTTCAAGGATCTTTTTCTTGATCTAGAAAACATACCTAGCAAGGGGAGATTAAATTCAATTTCACTAATCTCCCTGGCCTTTTTTATAATCTATCCAAAAGCCCGACTGACGAGATTGAAAGGTTTTAAGAAGTATTTTCTAATAATTGTTCAAGGAAATACCTGCTTTAGTTTTCTTGTTGTTGATTAATTACAGATCCGTTCTCTTAATCTTCAGTCATGATAAGGGTTCACTTATTAATCTTTGTTTTTCTTTTTTCACATTTTGTTTCCTCTGCAACTAGCTTAGCTCCTTGGCGAAATATTATAATAAATGCAGCTAAAGATGAAGCACTAGCTCCGAACCTAACCGTTAGGAACTTAGCCATTCTGTGTATTGGTGCTTTCGAGTGCCTTAATAGAGAGCGTGACCTCTACACCTCGATTATCAGGATCGATGCAGAAAAACCACACATCTACGACTCTTCATCCGCATTGCGGGGTTGTCTATTAGAAATTTGTGAATTCCTCCACCCTTCTCAACGCACCAGATTCTTAAAGCTGGCACACCAAGATTCGGTTTCATCTGGTACTATTGCTGATAACCCTTCTTATCTTTACGGGCAAAAAATAGCTGAAAAAATCCTTAAAGATAGAATCGGAGATGGAGCTACAGCCACTGTAAATTATATCGGAAGCCTTCAGCCAGGTCATTGGCGAAGAACACCTCCACACTTTCGCCCACCCGAGCAGGCAAGTTGGGGAAGTGTGAGAACATTCTGTATAAATAACCCAGAGGATTTTATTCCTCCTCCACCACCAGCTCTTGACTCGCAAGAATACTTTGAGTCAGTGAAGGAAGTAAAGATTTACGGGCTTAAAGATTCTCCGTTAAGAACTAAAGAGGAAACCATGACAGCCTACTTTTGGAAAGATTTCTCTTATACATCGACTCCTCCTGGTCATTGGAATGAAATTGCCAACTTTGCATCCAAGCAAAAGCATCTATCATTATTGGAAGAATCTAGACTCTTTGCTCTTCTTAACCTCTCGATGGCAGATGCCGGTATTGTCGCATGGCATGCAAAATACAAATACCATTTATGGCGTCCAGAAAATGCAATTAGACAGGCCTTCGAAATACCGATTACCAAAAAATTAGCTGCTGCTAGTTGGAAGCCATTACTTGAATCTCCTCCTCATCCAGAATATCCATCAGGACACGCTTGTTACTCTGGTGCAGCCGCAGAAGTTCTTCGGTTTTTCTTTGAGACCGATTCTTTTAATTTTTCCGCTAAAAGTGATACTCTTGATCAATCGATAAGACATTATGACTCATTCTCTTCATGTGCCAAAGAAATTGCCAAAAGTCGTCTATTTGGAGGAATTCATTTTCAATTTTCTAATAAGAACGGGCTATTGACTGGAAATAAAATAGCTCATTATATTTGCCATACTTTTTGCAAGATCATACTAGAAAAATAGCCCTAACTCTTATGACAACTTATCTTCCTAAATGGTCTGCATGCCTTCTGTGTTTTGTCAGTATATCAATCTCTGTAAATGCAAACCTGAAGTTTTTAGGTGATGTTAACGGAGACGAAGTAATTAATGTGAAAGACTTCGTCATGATTGTTAATCACATTCAAGGAGTCGAATACATTACAGATACTTCAAAAATTCTTCAAGCTGACGCAAATGGTGATGGTTTGGTAAATTCTTATGACTTGGAAGAATCAATGAAGTACAGGTTTGGGAAAGGTAATATCCCACAATTACCTTTGGCAACTGTGCTTAACACTTCTCCTTACAATGGTGAGGCAGATGTCTCTTTGAGTCGAGAATTTGTGGTTCAATTTAGTATGCCGATCCATGAGGACACCAATTTAAGTAAAATCCTCTCATGTAACAGTAATTTCCCCACCACCGCGAAGTTATCAGGAAACAGAATGAAAGCGACTCTCTATCTGAATGGCTCAAGATGGAGTCAAAATTCAGAAATTACCGTCACTCTCGAAACCAAAGATTTGAAAGATGTACTAGGTAGGCAATTCTCGGTGGACTCTAAATTACAATGGTCCTTCACCACTGTTTCCACTTCTGGAAGTGATCCAAGCACCAGTGTTTCCGGCTATGTTTTTGACTCCGATGATTCAAATGGCGAAAAACCGCTCGAAGGAGTGATCATTTCAGTGCCCGGAAAAGAAGAGGAACTAAATGCAACGACCAACTCTGACGGATACTTTCAATTATCTGGTGTGCCTGCTGGGCGTTTCTTCGTGAATGTAGATGGTAGGGAAGTTTCGGTTGAAGGTGAAGATACCTCAAAATTATGGAGCACCCGCTCTTATTACGCATTTGTTGGAAAGGCCTGGGAGGCGACTTTAGGCAAAGATGTGAATGCCACCCGATACGGCTCCTACAATGAAAATGGTATCTATCAACCGGACAACAGAGATGGAAAAATCTTTTTACCATTAATCAAATCTGGAGCCCTGAAAACGGTGGATCCCAATGCAGATACAAACATCAGTTTTGTTGAAGGTTATTTAGATGATGTTAACGAAAGTGTTCGAGCCATGATGCAAGCAACTTCACTTTCAATACCCAGAGGTTCCTTAATCTCTGATAGTGGAATTCCTGGTGGAAGTGTTGGCATTGCGCCAGTGGCTGTGGATCGGCTGCCAGAACCGCTCCCAGACGGCCTTGATCTCCCCCTCGTGATTACAATTCAGACCGATGGGGCAACAAACTTCGATCGCCCGATTCCGGCCACATTTCCAAATGCGGATAATTTGGAGCCTGGTGCAAAATCCGCCTTATGGAGCTTCGATCACGATAAAGGAAAGTGGGAGATTTCTGGTCCGATGACCGTGAGTGAGGATGGCTTGACCATTTCCACAGACCCAGGGGTTGGAATCAGACAACCAGGTTGGCATGGTTCAGCCCCTGGTGCCCAGATTTTTGGCCGTGGTGGATTTTGCGGATCAACCGCTGAAGAGCTCAACGAAGCTTCGATCCAAGCCACCTTGGAATCTGTACGGGCAGTGGAGGGAGAGCTGCAGGATTTTGCCAGTTTTGCGAGCGGTATCGAGGAATCTATCTTTTTGGGTAACTGGAAGTTTCTGAATTTGGCTCAAATGCACATCAACTCCTCTGGATCCAACGAATCATGGCAGGAAGTGCTCTCGCAAAACAGTGGCTTGGCATCCCTATCCAACCAAGTCGCTAATGTGAATGATGCAGTTGATCTCATTTTAAATGATAAGACATGGGTGGATCTCTACCAGCGTGCCGATGCGATCAAGAAAGCGGCCACCCACTGTGCGAATAAAAAACGAATCGATGGCTCTCAGCAATTAATTCAAGAGGAATTCGATAACTTCTCGAATTTTCTCGAAAGCTCAAAACTGGCGATGAGGACACAAGTGGAAAAGTACCAACGCTTCGTAGCTGCCGCTCAAGTGATGAACTCCCATTTGCAAAGCAACCTGCCACCAAATTTAAAAACCTTCTCCACAGATCTTTCCAGCTACAGATCTGCATTAAGAACACTTCCAGCTGGCAGAGGGGGAAAGAGGCTCGACCATCAAATTCTGGAATTGGTTAAAAACTGGCATCAATATCTTTACAATGCCCTGTCTCCCTATCTCACCGATCTAACCACCAATTCCTTCGTTTTCCTCAAACGTATCGGCTCACCGGCTGAGGAAGGTGCTTCCCCTCCCATTACCACTCAAAGAATTCGCGTAGGCAGAGGAGGTTCTTATGACGCCATTCTTCGCCCAGACAGTGTCTACGAAGCATGGATGCTTGAACCGAGGCGCCTGCAACTTGGAGGAATTATTTTTGTCTCACCACCAAATGGGGGAAACCGGAGGATATCCAACATTTCCCTAGGCCCTGATAATTTGGGAGATCGCGATAATGATCTGCTTTCCGACCGCTCGGAGCGGGTAATCGGAACAGATCCCGACAAGAACGATACGGATGGAGACTCCTTGACCGATGGGTTTGAAGTGATCAATGGATCCGACCCCAACGGAGGAAACCCGGTAATAACTGGAGTTATTGCAACGGCACCGACAAATCACGGTGGATTCTCGGATCGGGTGATCGCAGAGGACAACCTCGTCTTTTTGGGCAGTCGAGAGTACGGCGTTGACTGTTTTGAAGTATCTGGAGATGCCGACTTGCCGGTTTGGATTTCCAGCAAAGATACCGATGGTTCTGTTCGTAATTTTTCATTCTCCGATAGTTGGTTAGCAGTGGCGGATGGAGATGCAGGGGTCGTGATCTTTGATTTTTCCGATCCTCGAAATCCAACAACTATTGCCCAACATCTCACCGACTCTCCAGCCAACGCTATCTCTTTGGCAGGTGGTATTGTCTGGGTAGGATTGGACGACGGCACTCTCTTTAGCATGGATGCGGTTCATGGGTACAAAATCAACCAAACGAATTTCTCTGCAAAGATTGAAGAAATTATTTTCATGGATGGGACGCTACATGTATCTACCGGATATAACCTAAAAGTGATTAAAGCTCAGAACGGGTTCTTTGAGACAAATGGTGATGGTACGATAGAGGAGACCACTTACAGGAACTCTGGCAGTACACCCTGGAGAGGAGGCCGCCGTTTGTTTGTGGGCGTGGGTTTTGCCTATCTTACCAATTACAACGGTTTTACCCATTTCGATTTATCTTCACCCGACCAAAGCTATGGCACTCAAATATCCACCCAATCATTTGGGTGGCGAAGGATTGTGGCAAATGGATCTGGCTTAGCACTAAGTGCCGAAGGGCTGTTCGCATGGAGGTCTAGTGATGTAAGCCTCTACACTGTGGACAGCAATGGTTCATTCCTTCGGGAAGGTGGTTTTTTGGAAAACTTTGAAACCACTTTCCGCACCCTTGGAAATGCTCAGGACATCTCTGTTTACAATGGACTGGCTTATGCAGCAGATGGAAACAGGGGACTGCAGGTCATCAATTACCGGGCCTATGAAAAAGGGACCACACCGCCTGATATTTTGGACATTTTATCGAACGATAACAATGGATCGGTCGAGGAATCCTCCACCTTCAGTCTGGGCGTCGTTGTATCCGATGATATCCAGGTAAAATATGTGGAGTTCTGGGTGGATGGGAACCTGACCAAGACGGATGGAAGCTACCCGTTTTCCATGAATTACTTGGTTCCCAGGCTCGCAGACGAGCAAAACTTCACCACTCAAATTAAAGTCTTCGATACTGGCGGAAATGAGACGAACAGTAGTATTCAAACCTGGACAATTTCTCCTGACACCACCCCACCTGTTCTTATCGATATTCTCCCAATAGAAGGATCTATTCTACTAGCAGGAGACACGATCCTTGCTCTCTTCAACGAGGCGATTGATCCTGCTTCTGTCAATGATACTACCGTTGAGTTTAAAGATATCTCAGACCCATCCAATCCCTTGGACGTGAATGATCTAAACATCACTTACGATGATCGACTCAATGCCATCCAAGTTAAGCTTCCTTCTTACATCGCCCCCGGAGATTATCAGGTAACCTTCACCACCGACATCAAAGACACTCTTGGTAATGGCTTATCTCAAAGTAAGAGCCAGACTTTTATCGGACCTTCCGAAATCCATGGTGCCTTATGGTTTGATGCCAACCATGACCGCGCTCAAGGTTCGACAGAATCTCTCTTATCTGGGTGGACTGTGTTTCTTGACCTCGATTTCAACGGCGAACTATCCAGCAACGAACCCTCTGTACTATCTGGAGTGGATGGAAATTATTCCTTTGTTAATCTTCTGCCCAACACCTACTCCATTAGCGAAATTCTTCCTTACAAATGGGTACAAACCTACCCGCAAAGTAATCCAGAGGACGAAATGGCACCAACTCGGGGCTTTTCCCTTGGCGGCACTTTGTATCAATCCTCGTGGCCTGATTATTTTGGGAACCACCTTATCAATCCGCAGGGACAACACTTTTCAATTATCGAACCAGCAGATCAACCCCATTTGGGTGAGGAGGGCATTCGATCTCTCACCATCAAACATCATGGACCAAACGGAATCGATTCGGGCGAAATTTCTATTTTTGAAGGTGGCAGTGCCTTAAATACAGAAGTGGTGTTATCCAACGGAGCAAAGGAACCAATCCTTCATTTATCCACCCGCAACTCAAACAAGTCTTTCTTCACCAATAATTTCTCCGAAGAAATGCCTCTAGGTCCAACAACGGATATTATTTTTAAAATGGGCGACTTGGAAAGAAATCAGACGCACTTATTGCCGTTGGCATATTTACTAGGTCAAAACCTCGAGCCCATTGCTGAGTATGGCATCCATGATAACGCCAGCAACCTGCACGAGCATTTGATCACCAGGGTATCGCCAGCTGGCAAGCTACTGGTTGTCGGTCTTCTCGATGGAGATCTTTCTATCGGTGATCGAAATGTCAGTGAAACACCTGATGGATCACGCTCCCTCTTCATTGCCCGCACCACACAAGATTTTGGTACCGAATTTGCCCAGACTTTTTCTCTTCAAAGCAGTTCGTACTCGAATTCTCAATATGCAAAATTGGATATACATTTCCTGGATGACGATCGCTTTATGGTAACCCACTCACGAGGCCTTACTGAACAGTTCAGTGATGTTTTTTACTACCTTTTCTCAAGCAGCGGGGATTTGATAGACAGCTTTAGTATGCCGGTCGAGAACGATGAGCAAGGCATTGCCGGTCTTTCCGCAAATGGCTTCATCCAAGGCTGGCAAACCTTCAAAGATAGTTCTTCAAATCATTACGCCACATTGCTTGGTTCCAACCAAACCGATGTTTTAATTGATGTTTCTGACACGATCCACTGGGACTTACACCTGGGTGCTGGATTCACTTACAACCAGAGCGATGCAAGCTATCTTTTCTACCCAGCTGGCTCAACCACGGCACCCAGCCAAACCTTCTCCCTTGTGGCCACTGGGGTTCTGCCCTTCAACCGAGATCACAAGCATGCAATTTCAACTTCCGGGGACAGCCTGTGGATTTGGGAAAATGGCCTCATTCGAAACGCTCTTAAAACTCAGGTTCTAGCTCGCTCTGCATCCAGTTCAGACCGACAAATCTATAATACTGCAGAGCTTTCTTATGAGTACCTGAAGAGCAAGAATGTTCGGAATACCAACCTTTATTCCATCATTCAGACAACCCGCAATCAAATGCCATCAAGTGTGGCAAATTTATATCCATTGAATAACCTCTCCTTTCTCAATTCATTGGCTGGACTGGTAAATAGCTATTACAGATATCATTACTGGTATTTTACAGATGAGGAATTGGAGGATGCCATTTCTGAAGTGCAAAATGAACTTTCGGTTCCCTACCTTGCTAATTACAACGAGAATGGGAAAATACGGGTAAGTTCTGTCATTGATTTTATTGCGCACCCGAACCTTGGCTTTGAGATCATTCATTGCAAACCAGTGGAGAACAATAATGGAGCCTGGGTTGTGGGTATTCTCTCCGGTGAGCAACAAAACAAAACCATTAAAATTGGAAGTTCAGATATTGATCTGAGCTCCCTTCCCCAAACTTTGGCTATTCGTGTGGGTGGAGCCACTGCCAACAACCACTTGGTTGAATTGAACGAGAAAACAATCCTTGAGAATATAAATTTTGGGAATGCGTTGGAAAAAACTGAAGTAAGAAGCCTGGAGCAATTTGGAGGAACTGATGATGACAATGCCCATGCGCTGGTCACCGACTCCTCAGGAAATTCATTTCTTGCTGGCACAATCTCCGAGGATTCAGACTTCAATGGAAGTTCTCTCTCCAACCAAAAAATGGAAGACGGAATTCTTGCAAAATACGGCCAAGGTGGAGCATTGGCCTGGAAATTACTGATTGGAGGAGATGGCAACGATTCCGTTCAGGCACTTGCTGCCGATGAATTAGGAGGTGCCTATGCGACTGGTTTCTTTGAGGGGAACCTGAGTATCCAGGACCACAACTTAACCTCGCAAGGCGGTCGCGATATTTTTGTGATCCAGGTGGATGAAAATGGAACTGTTTTGTGGGCATGCTCTTTTGGAGGAAAAGGGAATGATTTTGCCAAGTCTCTTTACTTCAATGCAAATGGTAACCCCACCAACCTGCTGATTGGTGGAGAAATTGAAAACATAGCCTTATTTGATAATGGTTATCTGGCAGCAGATGCTAATGCAAGCAATGGGTTTGTCGCAGAACTTAGCAGCACTGATGGAAAGTTCCTCAACGGTACGTCCTTGAATTCAGATTCCTTTGCAACAGTAAATGCGGTTAGTTTCGATTCATCTGGAAGAATTGTGGCAGGTGGGAACTTTTCCCAAAATCTCCGCCAATGGAGCTTCGCAAATGACCTGGTAAGGGATCAGATTTTCCACTCCACTTTTAATGGCGACTTGGGAGATTTGAATTCTTCAGCCTCCGATAATAATTTTACATCGGACCGGGCTGGCTTTGCAAACCGTGCTCTTACGGTCAACCCGGGCACAACCCTAACCTTTCCTGTGGATGTTAACCAGTCTTCAGACTCACACTGGACCCTTTCCACATGGATACAACCTGAGGCTAATCAGACCACCCTGATGCTTGGGAATGACCTCAATCTTTCAATCACTTGGGATAACAATAACGCCACCATTTCTTTGGGAGACACCCATCACTCGATCACCTCCCCCACCCTCTCTTTGAATGCCGATATATGGCTCCCGCTCGCCATTCGTCAGTCTGGTGGTGGGCAACATATCAACACCATAAGTTCCAAATTTAATCACACCTTGGTTGTACAAGAAGACGGAAGCCTATGGGCTATGGGAAATAATTCTTACAAGCAGCTTGGAACCAGTGATACATACACAAGGTACTGCCCTGCGAAAATCGACTTTTCTGTAAAGGTAGTTCAGGTGGCAACTGGTCTTGAACACTCCCTCTTTCTTGATGAATCTGGAGCTTTATGGGGAATGGGGCGCAGTCTTTACGGCCAACTTGGAGAAAGTGCTAATAACTGGGGCACTTACCAACCACTCCAAATAGAGAGTAATGTTTCTCAGGTGGTTGCCGGGCAGTACCACTCGCTTTACTTAGACCAATCAGGTAACCTTTATAGCTTTGGTTTTAACAACAACGGACAGCTGGGACACGGTAACAATGTAAATAGATCAACGCCATCAATCGTCTCTGATTCTGTAATTCAAGTAACAGCCGGTTCGTATCATTCTTTATTTATTAAGGAGGATGGAACTTTGTGGGCGATGGGATCCAACAATTACGGCCAGCTCGGTGATGGTACCTCAATAGATAGAACATCCCCTGTACAGGTTCTAGATAGTAATGATACTCCGCACATTGGGGTGGTTCAGGTTTCCGCAGGTGGTAATCATACTCTTTTCCTGAAGCAGGACGGCTCCGTTTGGGCCATGGGTTATAACGGGTACGGACAACTCGGTGAAGGCACGACGGGCAATGATTCAACTCCGGTACAAGTATTGGATGCAAATGCTGGCCCCCACAGTGGGGTGGTTCAGGTTTCCGCAGGTGGTAATC
>CAXBQX010000067.1:0-9534 GCA_963978365.1 uncultured Opitutales bacterium
GCAGGCTGGGCCTATGTATTACCTACAGAAGCTCAGTGGGAGTATGCCTGCCGTGCGGGGACGACCACGACCTACAGCTGGGGTGATACAATCACTTCAGAAAATGCGAATTACGACCAACAGGTTGGACAACCGAGCACTGTGGGTAACTATGCGGCCAACCCATGGGGCTTTTTTGACATGCATGGAAATGTCTGGGAGTGGACGGCGGATGCTATGCGCTCATACACTACGGATGCTCAGACCAATCCTCATCATCCTGGGTTGACCAATTCCGATCGAATGGTTCGGGGAGGCACCTGGAACGATACGGCCGAGAAATTGGCTTCGTCCTTTCGAAATAGCGACTACCCAGACAACGGTGCGGACAACCGCGGCTTCCGCCTCGCTCTAAAACAAGTAAACCAAGCACCCATTGAACTCAACTCCACCGCACCTTTAACCCTAGCTGAGAACCAACCGATAGGCACCATCGTTGGCGAGTTCAATGCAACTGATCCGGATGGAGATGAAATCACTTTCCACTTGGTAACTGGGGATAACAATAACTCTCTTTTTACGCTCGATACCAATGGCACCCTGAGGAGTGCTGAGGTGTTTGACTTTGAGCAAAACCAGGAATTTTTCATTCGGGTACAGGCGAAAAACGAATCCAATCAAACAACTGAAAAAGAATTTGTTGTTTCGATAACCAATGATCCAACCGATGACCCCGTGGTTAACCAACCACCTACTGCTCTGCAAACGCTGGAACCCCTGACCTTTGACGAAAACCAACCAGTTGGCACTCAGGTAGGCCAATTTACTGCCGAGGATCCAGACGGGGATGTTCTTACATTTCACTTTGTTTCCGGAGATAATAATAACTCGCTCTTCACCCTCGATACTAATGGCACTCTGAGCACTGCCCGCTCGTTTGATTTTGAGGTGGATGGTGCATCCTTCACCATCGAGGTGGAAGCACGAGACCCAAGTGAGGCGAGTGTATCCGGTGAGTTTGTGGTAACCCTGATCGATGATCCAGAGGGTGAGGTAAGGCTGGTGGTGAAGAATTTTGTTTCTTTAGGATTTAGCGGAAGAATTGGAACCTTGGAAGTGCAGGGGATGCAAGGGCTGACTTTCCAACTGGGCCCCGATGAGTTTGGGAACTTGCATCATTTTACCTTGTCCAAGGATGGCAAATTGACCCTGGAGGAGGAACTTTGGGAAAGTGGTATACATACCCTGAATATTCTAATTTTTGATGGTGATGAATTGGTTGCGGAACCACAAATAACCATCGAGGTGGATGCCCCAGAAAGAGAGGACTTTCTTGCGGCCGATACCACCGACCCGGCTTACCATGAATCTGCATTGATGATTCGTGATTTGGATGTGGTGCAGCACAATTGGCGAAATGGGCATAACCCAATCAAGACCATCGGCCCAATCGAGGGAAGGGATGGTTTATTTGTGACCACCGCTCAGCCACATGGGCGAAAAGAGGGCGATTCGGTGGTGCTATCCGGCGTGAAGGGCCTGCAAATTGAGGGCCTGAGAAACTGGAACTTTCTTATTGATGAGGTGAATGCAACCTCCTTCCGGATTCGCCACTTTGGAAAGAATGTGAATGGGGTGCATGATGGATCCTTCGGGCATTTAGCCCGTGCGGTTGTTGGCACGGCTTACCAACCAAGCCCAAGCGATTTCCTTCTCGGACCCTGGACTTTTGGGCACCTGCTTGGAAATATGGTGGGCGAACAGGACGACCCAATGACTTTCTACAAACACTTTGCCAACCAGTGGAAAAATAAACAGACCGTGAATGGTTGGTCCACGGACGACCGGCCAAATAGCCACAATGCGATGGTCCCGAGAGAGCACGGAGAGTTGACCCTGTCTAACCTGCCGTTTCGATTACTGGCGATCGGGAACCGGATCGATCTATTCCATGCAAAATCGATGAGGCAGGTGGCAGATGCGGGAGAGGGAAGATTTGTTTTCACAATGACCAACCCCTTTGAGCTTCCAATGGAGGAAGAAAATATTTGGAAGAACCATCAAAAAATAAATCGAGATATCAGCGAGTACACGCTGATTTTCGAATATGGGCAACCGGCGGGAGATTTTGCCACCCTGGCAAAATGGGCAAAGGACTGGCACATGCTACAAAGAGAAAACCTGCAGGATGTGGATGAGGAGTATTTCCAGAGACTCAATGATTTGACGGACCGGTTTAGTAAGCGTGGGTCGGATATCCGCAAGCCAAACGCAAATCCAATTAACCAGGTGAGGACGAATGATTTTATCCAAAGTCCACTATGGCAGATGCGCGAATTTAACCTGGTAAGTAAAGAAACAGCCCATCAGGTAAAGGCAACCCCGGAGAGGGAAACCAAACTGGTGGTGGATGAAGCATTCCAATCCATTGATATCGGGTTGTGGACCACCACCACTAAGAACAATCCAATGGTTAGGGAGAATGGATTGGATGAGGAACTGGCAAGGCCTTTGGCTAGATGGATCAACCACCGGGAAAATTACATTGTTGGGGCAGATGTTGGACCACGGGCACCGGAGTGGATGGAGGGGCCAGTCGCCAATGAACCACCTGGATTTTCCTACACCTTCGGTAGTGAAAAAATCAGAAACAATTTAGCACGGTATAAATATAGCCTTTCGACTTGTACAGGGTGTCACACGGGTGATACTGGCACTGGTTTCCAAATGGTGGTATCCTCGGGGAGAAACCAACGAGCATTTTTTGCCCCTTTCATGGTGGGAAATGGGAATGGAGGGATGCATGTGGTGAATGATCATGAAAATTTTGAGGAGAAGCATACATTTTTTGACTTGAAGGGCCGCGAGGAAATTGCCCGGGACATTTTGGAAATTTCCCAACAGGTGGATGCGGCCCGTTTACGTCTGACCCGTACGGAGATAAGGTTTGATGGGTTGGATGCCCCCTCCCATGTATTTGTGAGCGAGGGAATCCTTTCAGATTGGGAGTTTGAACTACCCAGCGGGCGGGAAGATAATGACTTTTACACACTGAATGCATCGACGGGGGAATTATCTTTGAGAAATAATCAAGAGAGACCACCGTTTGGAAGTGGTAAAATATTCCTGAGGGCCCGGGCCACGGATGGTACCGGAGTGGTGATCGAAAGACCTTATTCGTTGTGGATACTGGGTGGAGATGAAGAGCGGTTGACTGACGACCTGGACCCAACGATGCTGCCAGTTGAAGTGCCCCCATTTGTAACCCCGAGACCCAATCGTACACACTAAAATGAGAAAGGAAGGGCATATAAAAAATTCTCTTTTAGGGGTGTTACATCCCACATTTCCTATTGTGCGGATGTTTGCCGCACTGATGTTGATCTGTTTCTCGGGTTCATTATTGAAAGCCTCTTTTGATAAGGTGGAAAACTGGGGGTTTGAACAGGGGGGTGGTTTTAGGCAGGGCAATTTTGTGGATGGAGACCGGGAATTAGTGGTGGTTGATTCTGCATGGGATGAGACCAGGAGGCAGTTGGCCGTGGTGGGTGCACTGGGGAAACGCTGGGCGGTTCGTGTTTATAAAATTGAAGAGAGCGGTCCCGAAGTCCTGGCGACGTGGAATGGCGATACTAATCTGCATTTTGCAACCGCAACTGCAGTGGCCTGGAATAAAAATACAGGAAGCTTAGTATGTGCGGTGGAGCATAACAGGGGTAACAAAACTGCTGTCAGGTTGCTTAAGTTGAACCCGTCCAATCCTCAGGTTACTCAGTTTATCGATCTTAAAATGTGGGAGACAGTAGCTGCGATAAGGCAGAGTGCTGGTGCAAGTAACGAAGTAATGATTGTGGGCACTGCTGGCGGGCAGGGGAAATGTACAGTGGTTGATTTAATCAAAATGAATCAATCGAATGAATTTGGATTGGAGGATATCGATGAACCCAAGGCGATGGTTCTAATCAATGATTTAATCTGTGTGGGTGGACACCATCAAGGTGAGGCAATGGTGGCGATTTATCAAAAGGATGGTGTTTTGTTGGATAAGAAAAACTTGGGGGGAGCAGAGTTTATCTCCAAGATTGCTCATACAGAGGATAAAATTTATGTAACCGGTCGTACACGAACGGGAAGGTTGCTTGATAAAGAGGATTTCTTTCTTCGATGCCTGCAGTGGGATGGCGTGGAACTGAGCGATTCCTGGCCGGTGCGTTGCAAAGATTCTGAGGGTGGAAGAGAGTGGGGCACTACACTACATCCGCTTCCTGATGGTGGAGTTTTGGTAGGAGGGAATTTTCAAGGTTCTTGGTTACTTGGGCAGAGTGATCCATCTGCGAATTTAGCGGTTCTTTACTCCTCCTCGGAGGGAGATTTCGATTCCTTCATTGCAAGGTATAATCACGATGGAGAGCTGCTCTGGGCACAAAGTTCGGGTTACTATGGAAGTGATTTCATTCTTGGTATTGTTGCAGATGATACATCGGGGGCATTTATCATAGGAAACCGAAAGATCGATGGTACAATGGGTCCATTTCTCGAACGGATGAGGGTGGAAGGAGATGAGGTCAGGAATTTAGCGAGAGTTGTTCTGAGTGATGAAGATAATCAAGGACTGGATGTTTTTCACTGGGACGCACCAAAGACTCTGAGATTCGGTGAGCCAGTCGATGGTGGTTTGCTATCTGCCAGAGGGCTTGGCAAAGCAAAGTTTGAATATGATCTGGATGGCAAAGCGATCACTAAGGGGAGTAGGCCCATGTTTCAGCCGGGAGAAATTTCCATGAGTGCCAGATTGATGAGGGATGGGGTCGAGAAAAATGCATCCACTCAAATGGTACTCGGATTGAAAGGTAGGCCATACCTCAAAATTTTATTCGAGCAAAAAGAGGATGAGCTAATCCTGACGCCTGAACTTTTTGGCCTGCATCCCGAACATCTTTCAGATTCAGGGAAAATGGGGGAATTGAATGGAAAAATAAATCTCGATGTTTCTCAAAAAAGAGGAATTCAGGCCTTGGCGAAAGGGAAGCTCAAGATTGAACCCGCATTTTCAGGAATTTTGGATGCTACTGCAAACTTTGCAGGGGACTCCCACTATGAGGAAGCATCTGCCCGTATATCTTTACTTCTAGTAAATGGAAAAGTGAAAAAGATGGGCCGGGATGGTATGGTGACGGTTCAGGTGAAGGACCTCGATGGTTGGCAGGAGAACCGTTTGGTCAACGAGGGCGAGGAGTTCATGATTTCTGCGACGCAGGGTTTTGGGAAGAATCGAAAGTTTAAACAATGGGTCGAGTTTTCGGAAGATGTACAAAAGCTGAGGACAGCGAGGGTTCAATCCCCCTTTAATTTACGTACGGCAGTGATACCGAATGGAGATATGACGCTGTTTGCCCGCTATAACTTCACTTTTGTGGGAACCGCTATCAACGGCTATTTAAGTGGAGCAAGAGTGTTTTTGGATTTGAATCTTAACGGGAAGCACGATGAGGATGAGCCACTTGGTTTTTCCGCAGAGAATGGGGGCTTTGAGATTGAGATGGAAGAAGAGGTGATGCAAATGCATGACAAAAATCAAAATGGTCAACTGGATGCCTCTGAAGCAATGATTGTGGTAATGGGTGGGGTGGATAAATCCAGCAAGTTGCCTCTGCGGGTATCTTATAAATCACCTCCAAGCTACAAAGTCGTGACCTCGGTAAGTACATTGATCGCGGAATTCTTGAAAGAGGGGATCTCTGAATCCGAGGCTGAAGATATAGTGTCCGAATTTATATCTCTTCCAAGTGATCTGAATCTTTCTGAATTTGAGCCTTTGCGTGAAGCATTAACCGAGGGTGAGAAGGGAAGAGATTTCATCCTGCGATCAACCCAATTATCAAACTTAATCAACGAGGGTTCGCGCTTTATTAGAATGAAGTCGGGTAACCGGATCAGCCGGATGAGGGCTTCTCAATTTATTGTGACTGCGATTAAGGATTTTATTCTGATGAAGAAGGCTGAACAGGAGAGTGCAAACGACTCAACTCAAAGAAGGTCTGGCCATACGGGAGGTTCTTTAGATTTAAGTGATCCCAGTGTTTTGGTCTCAGTTATTAATTCAGCTGACGAGAGCACCATTGGACAAGAGATTGAGGAATCCGATGATATTTCGGATACCTCCACCCGTGGGGAACTTACCGATACTCAGCCAGATATTGCGGAGGCTGGGAATGAAGAAGTCCTGAATGAACTGGTGGTTCAGGTTGCATCCGCAAATGTAACACTCGAAGAGTTATCCGATGATCCTGATGTGTCGCCCACAGAATTTAAATCTTTGGCCAGTGCTTCCCAAACGGTTTTGGATGAACTTGGTGAGTTGACTTCCAACACAATTTTTGAGGAAGAAGTGACCGAGTTGTCCAACTTAACAGGAGAGGATGCAATAGCAGCCGAGAGCATCATTGACCAGTCTATGGATATCCAGAGTTTATCCAGCAGCCCGGACCCCCTGAATGTAGACAGCAGTAGTTTGGCAAATTTCAACTTGGGGGTTTTAAGTGAGATAATATCCCAAAATGATACCAATGTTTATGCACCAGTATTGACTGATACCAATATTTTTTCACCGGAAGACTTTTCAGAAGATCTGATCCTGGGAAGTTTTTCAGCTTATGATCCAGAAGGTGGTGATCTTACCTACTCGATCGTCGGACAAAACCCAGATTATGATTTGGATGATACTCCGATGTTAAGCATTAATTCCGATACTGGAGAGATACGCATACAAGACTTTGACGACCTGCAATTAATGACAGAGGATAAGGTTACTTTAATTGTCCGGTTTTCTGATCCGGATGGTTTGTTCAGGGACGAGGAGGTAGAGTTAAATATAGCAGAGTGGACATATTTTGCAGGGCGTCTACAAATACCAGACCTATCTTTAACTGTCCCTGAAGGACTTCCTGTTGGTACCACTATTCATACATTTGAGATAACTGATGTAAGTGGTGGATTGATTGAGTATCAATTGGTCCGGGGTGGTGGTGATACGGACAATGAGTCGTTTACGATTGATTCCAATGGTAGTTTAAAAACCTTGGTGGTTTTTGACTATGAGGCAGGAGCTACTCAGCTATCGATTCGCCTGCAGGCAATTGATAGCCAGTTTAATTCGGTCGAAGAGTCACTAACAATAGAGGTGTCTGACTCTCTTTTGCCCAATGTTCAGACTGGAGATGCAACGATCGTCGATTCGCAGTTACAGTTTGACGCCATGATGACCGTTTTTGGAGACTTATCTGATGATCTAAAATTTGGGTTCTACATGAGCAGTGAATCCATTTCGGACTTAAACAGTAACAATGTACGAAAGGTTATGAGTACTTCCATTACCGAATCCTCATTCATTTCCTTAGTTTCTGCTGATTTAGCCGGTGGTGATTATTACTACATCGCTTTTGCAGAGAGCATGGAAGGAATTAAGCTAGGAACGGAAAAAACTTTCATGCTGCCAAGAATTACGGCTAGCGAAGGATGGGTGGATGGCAGCCGGGTCGCCAATTATGATAACTGGTGGGGTAGTGATTGGTTTGGTTTGTATAACACAGAATACTATCCTTGGATCTTTCATCAAAACCTTGGATGGATATATATAAATGCTGAAAGTGAAAGAGGGGTCTGGCTCTATCGTGATAAACTAGGTTGGATATGGACTCTCCCAGAGGTCTTCCCTCATCTTTATATAAACAAGGCCCGTCAATGGTCATACCTGAATCAAGATACATATAATACCACCCTATATGACTACAGTTATGAAGAGTGGTTTGAGGCAGATGTTCCGATACAGATAACAGGTAAAATCTCTCCGGTTAATGGTGGAGAAGTTACAGGACTGGGTAGTTATTACCGATGGGATCCGGTGATTTTGAAAGCTAAGCCGAGCGATGGGTTCAATTTTGCTGGCTGGAATGGTGATCTATTTTCACTTAATCCTGAAATTGAATTTGAAGCCATCAAAGATACCAAGATAGATGCTTCCTTTATCCGTATTCCGTCGAGTAATAGCAGTTCCCAGGAAGTTATGCAGAGTGCGATGGATGCCCTTAATAAAATGAATCACTTGAATGAAGATCAGAAGAAAAAATCGCTAGCGGAGTTACTCATTTATGGGAGTTCTCCGACCTCTGGTCTGAAATTTAAATAGAAAGCGTCAGTTTTTCCTGTGAGAACTGTTTTTCAAATTATAACCAATTTATTTCTTTTGGTCGCATGCTTTATTGGTGCAGCTTCAGGAGAAGCAGAGAAGTTTAAAGAGATGAAATCCGAGATTGAAGAGGTCAGGCAAACACTCAAGGGTATAAGTGAAAAATTAGCTCTCCTGAAAAATCGAAAACAAAGGAGTGTGCTTCCGGAAGCCAAAATATCTTCGCCTGAACCGATAAAAATTTCTCCTAAAAGGAGGGTTGAGGAGAAATCTAAAGGCCAGCATGAAAGTGCCGCTGCACAATTCTCAACAAACAAATCTAAAAATGATTTTCTGGGCTTTTACCTAATGCCTTTTTGGGGACTACAAAAAACAAATGGTTTAACATGGAAATCTTTGGTTTTGGGTAGCGATGTTGAGATTAAAGAAAGCCCTGGAGTAGTTGTGGGACTATCCACCGGTTGGCAGTGGCGTAACTTCTTTTCAGATTTTCAACTGACTTACACTGAAAACAAAATGAAAAGTATTGAAATTCCTGTTCCCCTTAGCTTTAGTGGTGAATCCACCGGAGTCGGGGTACATCTTGCAGGCGGCGGGAGATTCTTTCTGAATGATTTTGTGTCTTTTTCTCTAGGAGCAGGGATAGGGGGGGTAAACCAAAATATCTCTTATCTTTTGACTGGTATACCAGTGGAAGAAAAAGACTTCCTCTTGAGTTATCAACTGTTTACTGGGTTGGAGATTCGCCCAACTGAATCCGCATGCCTTGGCCTCAGATACCGCTGGCTAAATATCGAAGAGATGGAATCTTTTTCTTCGAGGGATTTACATCTTTTGGAGATGTACTTGGGGTACCTGTTTTGATTTGGCACACTTAACTCCAAGAATTGTGGATAACTTGGAGAAATCTTATACGAAAGTTAAGAAGAAGGCTTAGATTTATTCCTAGACATTTTTTTAGCGTAAAACTAGAAATTTAGAATCGAATCTTTACTAAATTCTAGCTATTGTATTCGCTTGCGAGCATCGATTTTTCCTGCCTTTATTTTCTTTTTGGCTTATTTGTGTTTGTCCCCAAGCCCCCTCTTGGCAAATACTGCCCCTAGCAATATAAATGCCAGCAACTTGAGCATCGTTGAAAATTCTTCTGCGGGTACCGTCGTGGGAGAGTTGAATGCAACCGATCCTAACGGAGACACTGTCACCTACGCTTTGATGCCAGCTCTTCCGAGTGAATTTTCTCCAGTTTTATGGCTCGATGCCAATGATTCTTCTACGGTGATCCAGTCAAGCGGGGCAGTCAGTACATGGCAGGACAAGAGTGGGAATAATTATCACTTTACTCAAGATTCGGATACTTCCAGACGACC
>CAXBQX010000068.1:0-9333 GCA_963978365.1 uncultured Opitutales bacterium
AGCATTCCTTTAGCTTTATTTATGGTTTCCTGGAATTCATTTTCAGGCACAGAATCGGCCACGATGCCGGCACCTGCCTGTAAGTGGATTTTTCCTTTGCTGAGCATAGCTGTTCTGATAGCGATGCAGGAATCGTGGTTTCCTTCAAACCCAAAGTAGCCCAAAGCTCCGGCGTAGGCGTTGCGTTGGAGCTTTTCCAATTCAGCAATGATTTGCATCGCTCTAACCTTGGGAGCCCCGCTCACGGTACCGGCAGGGAAGGTCGCTCGCATTAAATCAAAGGCATTTTTTTCGGGCGATAATTTGCCCACAACCTGTGAGACAATGTGCATCACATGGGAGTAGCGCTCGATGGTCATATACTCCGCTGCCCGGACACTGCCAATCTCGCAGACCCTTCCAATATCATTACGTGCCAGGTCAACCAGCATCAAGTGCTCCGCTTTTTCTTTTTCGTCGGCTAGTAATTCTTGTTCGAGTAAATGGTCTTCTTTGGTGGTTTTTCCTCTGGGGCGGGTACCGGCGATGGGGCGTATCAGGACTTCGCCTTCCTGTAAACGTACATGAACTTCTGGAGAGGCTCCAACGATGGAAAAATCTTCCCCTTCCAAAAGAAACATGTAGGGCGATGGATTGATTGCCCGGATGGAACGATAGAGGTGAATAGGATCCCCCTCGTATGGAATTTCAAAACGCTGAGAAAGAACGGTTTGGATAACATCTCCGGACCTTACATATTCTTTGATTTGCTCAACATGTTTGGAAAATTCTTCCTCTGAATAATTACCCAAAGGAACTTCCGGTTCCGCAATATTCTGTAGGGGGGCAGGGGAAAGAGCGGAAGGAGCAAGCAAGCGGTCCCGGGTATCCCGAATTTTCTGGCAAGCATTCTCATAAGCTTGAGCAGGATCCTGCCCAGGGGAAACATTGGCACAGATAGTTAGGCTCTGATGGGCATGGTCAAATATTAGCAACAAGTCGGTGACCATAAAGTAGAGCAGAGGAAGGTGCAGATCGTCCTTCTCTGCAACGGGTACGGTATTTTCTACCCGGTTGGCATATTCATAGGATAGGTAGCCCACGGCTCCACCTGAAAAACGGCCATCTTTGAGAGGGCTAAAATATTTAAGTGCTGAAATTTCTTGCTCTACCAGTTGTAAGGGATCTTCAGGGGTCGGTATATTTTGGGTGGGTAGACCTGTTTCCGAGAGAGTGGTTTGCTGATGCCCACAGGAAATAATCTTGCGGGGAGAAAATCCCACGAAAGAAAAGCGACTAACTTGCTCTCCCCCCACAACCGATTCAAAAAGAAAGGCAGGCTTTTGGTCGGATAGTTTTGCGTATGCAGAGAGGGGGGTCTCAGAATCTGCACTAAAGCGTGCCTGAACAGCGATTAAGTCGAAGGACTTGGAAAGTTCTTCAAATTGCGAAAGAGGAGGGTCGAACGAAAAATTTGAATCCACGGACACTTGTTAAGTTTAGCGACGCTTAGGCGCCAAATTGTCGAAGAACGAGCAAAATTTGATGAAGTTCGATTTTTGTGTTTGCGATTGTAAGACTTTCGATTTCCACATGGAGAGATGTAAACCAACCATCCGCAAATGCGAGCATGTAATCTTCCCGTAAGTGCCTTATGAAAAAATCCAGCTACAATTCCGCTCCTTATTCCGTACATTGTGTTATCATGGGGGGAGGCCGTGGCACCCGGCTTTATCCGTTAACCAAGTTGCGTTGTAAGCCAGCTGTCCCCCTAGGGGGAAAATACCGGTTGGTGGATATCCCCATCAGCAATTGTATCAATTCCGGATACAATCAAATCTATTTGCTCAGTCAATTTAACACCGAGTCTTTGCACCGCCATGTGACCGATGCCTACCGCTTTGACCGGTTTGGCCGGGGATATGTGGAAATCCTTTCTGCCGAGCAAACAGAGCACGGAGATAATTGGTACCAAGGCACAGCCGATGCGGTCCGCCGGAATATGATCCATTTCCACGCCAAGCCTGAGGATATTTTTGTGATCCTTTCCGGGGATCAACTCTATCGGATGGATTTTTCCAAAATGGTTGAGGAGCACTTGGAGCGGGGTGCAGATGTAACAGTTGCAGCTAAACCTGTGCCCACTAGCGAGGCATCGGGATTGGGCTTACTCCGGGTTGGGGAAGAGTCCAAAATTGTGGATTTTGTGGAGAAGCCAACGGATCCGGATGTGATTTCCCGATTAGTCCCTCCAGAATTGAAAGCGGGTGGGGGAGAACCAGACCGTTGCCTGGCATCGATGGGTATTTATGTGTTCAATGCCACTGCGATGGAAGATGCATTGAGTGGTGATGCGACTGATTTTGGTAAGGAAATTATCCCTTCGCTGGTGGGTAAAAAAGATATTCGTTGCCATATTTTTGATGATTACTGGGAGGATATTGGTACCGTGAAAGCGTTTTTTGATGCCAACCTCCAGTTGACCGACGAAGTTCCCCTCTTTGACTTTTACGAGGGGGAGCGTCCCATTTACAACCGCCCAGACATTTTGCCCACGGCCAAGTTGGGGAAGTGTTCGGTAACCCGTACGATCATTGCTGCAGGAAGCATGGTTGGGGAATCTGCACTCAACCGCTGTGTACTAGCCGAAAGATCCATCATTGGGCAGGGATGTAAGTTGGAAAGCGTGGTTATGATGGGGGCAGATTACTACGATGACCAAACGAAAAATGATGTCCCCGGGTTGGGAGTAGGAGATGGTGCTCAGATACAGGATGCGATTATTGATAAAAATGCTAGGATTGGGAAAAATGTTTTTCTGAGTCCCAAAGGAATGGAAGAGGGTTGGGCAGATTCCGGAGAAAATGTTTATGTCCGAGATGGGATTGTAATTGTAACCAAAAATGGCGTAGTTGCAGATGGGGTGAGGATCGGGAACCCCTGAGTTTGATTCTTTAACCTTGAATTCATTCCTTCCCTCATTCAAATCACTTTCTAACAAATGAGTATTCCAGAAAATTTAAGATATACTGCTGACCATGAGTGGGTAAGCTCTTCGGGTAATGAATGTGTGATTGGTATTACTGATCATGCTCAAGACAGCTTGGGGGATGTTACCTTTGTGGAACTCCCTGAGGTTGGTTCCCGTTTTGATGAAAAAGCCGTTTTTGGGGTGGTTGAATCAGTGAAAGCTGCTTCGGACTTATACATGCCTATTTCTGGAGAGGTCATAGAAGTGAATGAGGAACTGAATGATTCCCCGGATCGTGTAAATTCGGACCCTTATGGGGAGGGCTGGATGATTAAGATTCGGGCCGATTCCGAAGAATCTCTGGCGAAGTTATTGGATTCCAGTTCTTACGCTCAAGAAATCGGAAGTTAATCGAACGATTTATAAGTGAAAAACCTCTTGCGGCACGGGGTTTTATCCACTTAATCTAAAATCTTAGATGTTCCGCCCTTTTACCCTATCTTATTTGGCTGGATGCTTAGCGTCCGCCTTTCGCCTGTTTGGATTTTGGCTATGGGTCGCACTATTATGTTCTTCTTTTGCGGAAGCTAAGAAAGTATCTCCAAGCGTGATCGTTGCTTCGATCGAGGGAGAGGTAAGTTCCTTAAACATGGAAGATGAGTTCAAGGTACAGCTCGGGCCGACCACTGTGGGTAAGAAAATAAACCCCAAGACTATTCTCACAACTGGCAAGACTGGGAAAGTTGCATTGCTCTTTTCCAACGGCACTTTAATCACCATTAAGCCAGGGAGCCGTTTTTATTTGCGAACCTACAAGCAATTGGAAGGAATTGTGGAAGGGTTGGTAGATCCAGGTAAACTAGAGGAAGAGCCAACTCAGTCTGAATTATCCGCTCACTTGGATTTTGGGGATCTAGTGGTGAAAGCCCCTAAGTTGAAAAAAGGTTCTTCGATGAAATTAACCAGTCCTTTGGGCACGGCAGGCATTCGTGGGACTATGTTTCAACTTATGGCGGTTCGAAATTCAGTAACTGGAGATATTATGGGTGGGATAAATCTTATCTCTGGAGATATTGATTTTACCGATACTGGGGGCAATATGGTATCTCTATTATCAGGGCAGTCTATTCAGCTTGCCACGAGTAAGCTGGGTGCTCCCGTGGCGAGCCAGACGGGTGAATTAGTTGATCTTGCATCAACCTATGGCCCTGCACTTACCGATGGGTTTGCTCCTCCACCCCTTGAGAGTGTCTTTGTTAATTACTCAGAACTTGGTTCATCAGATTCCCAAGAAAACACTTCCTCTGATAATATGTTTCCCTCGATGCCTGCCATTGCTCGGACAAGTATATCCTCTGTAAATTCTGCACAAGGTTGGGAAATGATTCACGAATTAGCTACCGACCTGTTTTTCGAAATCGAATCTGCCGAAACAGTTGCAGCTAGATTTACTTTTGAGTCCATGGCATTGGCTCCCACTATCGATATCCCGACTCCCGAGCCTGAAGCCCCCGTTGCTCCCCCTTCAGTCACTGGGGAAACGCTGGCCGGGGCCGATCTGGAGTTTTTTCAGGGTGGGCATCCTGAGTTGAAATTACTCGGTACTAATAACAGCACCGATCCACTTGTAAAAATATTTAACAACGGGGCTCGTATGCAGGTGGAAATGCGTGCACCTAGTGAAGGCATCACTTGGCGGAAGATCGATCCATGGGTCCAAGCCCTTGATTTTTTGGGGAACAATATTACCCCGGGTGTACAGCTCAGTGGAGTACCCAAAATTTTGCTCGCCAATGCCAATTCCGCTGAAAGCGAGGCTCCCGCACCCGGTGCTTCTGTATCCTATGAGGTATCCTACAGCATACGGGACTTACGGGGCTTAAATACTGTGATCTTTCGTCAGGTCGATGTGGTGGCCACCCGCCCAACCATTGAAATTGCGAATAAACAACCGAGCTTTCCTTGGAATGAATTGGACTTGGATGGGGATGGCAAGCCTTACGATTCCTTTTACACATGGGTAAATAACCAAGTATCCGTTCAGGATGTCCGTGGAGAATACCTTGCCTACTCAGAAAACGAGAAACCTGGAAGTTTTTACCTTAGTGGAGAATTTGATCTATCTAGGATCGGTACTTTTAATGGATTGAAAGTGGTGGCAATTGATTGGCGTGGATTACGCACGGAGTCGGATTCATTTTCGATGCAGGTAACCTCTCCGGAAAAACTTCCAACCCTTACCACATCAGATTTTGTTTCTAATTTTCCTGCTTTAGAAAATGAAAAAAATCTTCTCGAGTACGGAGACCCTGCTAATGAATTGGAAGCTTGGTTGAATGGAGCAACCGCTGTGGATGTGGAAGGGAATCCATTAGCTGTGACTTACAAGATTTCTGGAAATGAAGCTCTTTCTCCTCTTGAAATTGATAATATTTTTCCTGGTAGTGGGACTCGTCTAAGTTACACGGTTATATTTGAGGCGATGGACCCTAGATGGGCGGCAAGTGGATCTGACCCATCGATGAAAGCTCAGCTTACGACCACTGAAACCAGAACGATCGAGGTTGTAGCTACTCCCCCAAAATTGGAGTTAATTTTTCACAACCCAAGAGAAGGTCTTGGCGTATCACAGAATCAGGATGAAATTCGTTATCTTGTAAAATCGAAAGAAAATATTTCTGATTTCCCAGACGACGGTTCGTTTGCGATCGCTCCTGATCCTGGCGAATCGAATAGACAAGACCGTACGCTCTATTACAAAGCCAAGGCCTACAATGGGTTTGGCACTGATATCACTGATCAAGTGAGCATTTCTTACGATGTTCCCGTCGACTCTAGTACCCTTAATGAATCGTCCACGATGACAGTGTCTGTGAATGACCAGTCCCTTCGTGGAACCAGTGAAGGGGCCGAGACTGTACTGACTCCGAAGATTAAGGTCGTGGATGTGATTGCACCCATCTTGAGTTTTCCCTCTGGGCAATCAGACCCTTTTGTCGTGGAAGGAATCATGCCAGAGCTCGCACTGTTAAATCGCTCATCCAAGGATCAGGTTACCGGAAATACCGATTCAGATTACTACTTCAACGATCCGGGCATAGAAATCATTGATAATTATTACACTACAGATGAACTTCACACCCACAATGGGATTGATGATTCACAAAGTTACACATTTGAGTATACCAATGTAAACGATACTTCTGATACTTCTGATCGAGAAGTTTTTAACCCAGTTTTTGAATATGGACAGAACCGTATCCAAACCGATTTGGATATGGCTAAAATTGGTGACTATACACTTACCTATTCGATTTCTGATCCATCCGAAAACATAGCCACCCTCTCTCGAAATATTAAAGTTCAAGATACTCAAGCACCAGTTGTAAAACTGTATGGATCAAAAACAATGTATGTGGATCTCCAAGCCATCTTTGATGGGGAGAGCCGATATTACGACCCAGGTGCCTTTGCGATAGAGAACCTCTACAAGACCGAAGACGGTTTTTTTGATTGGTTGGTAGAGGATGAAGATATGGCTTGGTCCTTTACCATTCAGGTTTGCACTGATTTAGAGGCTAATCCACCAATCTATGGCGACCACATCCCTGCTGATAAAGATTTTATAGCCAACACTATAGATGGATTAGCAGAATCACCACCTACCGAAACTACTCGGTACCGATTTAATTACATCCTTGAGGATCGGGCAGGCAATAAGGGTTCTAATTATCGGACAATTGAGCTTAGAGGGTCTACTAACTTATACCCCACTATCTTCTTTTTATTAGGTCTTTCAGGCTCATTGGATGGTAGCCCAAACAGTGAATATTCCCATATTGACAGTGAAAGTTCTCCTCCAACTGCAACTCTGCCTACCCTGACTTGGGATATTGAAGTTGGGGAGAATCAATATACGGAAGCTCCAGCAGCCCGTGTTTTCACCGATTTGGGTGGAGGGCAGCAGGAAAACTTAGACAATGCTTACTCTGTTGATCTTATTTACATAAATGACAATGGGGATATTTTATCTAGTCAAAATGTACACTCAGGTGGGATCAGTAACTTCCCTGAAGGATCGACATTTTTTTCTCAGGTGAATTACTGGAATTCATCGAGTGATTTATTTTATGTCTCTGGAGAACCCGGTTCCTATACGAAACATTCATCAAATTCAGACGAGTGGCGTAAAGTTTTTCTTCGTTATTCAGTCGAGAATAGTCTCGGAAATAAATCTGTTCGAGATATCGAAGTTCGCCTTATGGACACGACCCCTCCAGTAATTACCAAAAATACTTTTTCAGGAAATACAATCGAAGTTGGGGATCCTTTCACAGACCCCGGTGTTGAAGTTTCGGATATAGCTCAATCTGGAATTACTCAGACTACATCAATTGATTTAATACATCCTCAAGGCTTGGATGATAATGCCACATTTGCTGAGCTTGCGAACCGCGGTTTTTGGACTACGGGAGACTATACAATTACCTACAACGCAGTAGACGAATTTGGCAATCAGGCAGTGACGCAAGAGCTAGAGCTTACTGTACAGGATAGTATTGACCCACATGTTGCGGTGGTTACACATGATGCATTAGAAAAATATAACTCCCCTGGAATTGTTTTATCTAGTTCCGACCTTTCTTATCAAGATTCCAATAATCCATCGGTATCTCCGAATTCAATATTTGAGGACGATACCAGCCTTCAGGCGAAACTTGCAAAGCTCTCAAGCCATTATGTTAATTTTCGTTTTTCTAGCGAAGATCCTTTTGTCAGGGAGGATGGGTTGAAAGATTTTCAACTGAAAGCATCCGAATTACATCCTGATTTTCTCCAAGCTTTAAGAACGGATCCACAAAGCTTAGTAAATTCCACTTCAGATCCCAGTAGTTATATACAAGCTACAGATATATATGGTCGAACTTTTGCATGGTATAGTCCGTTGACAATAATTTTTAATGACGATGACGGAACTAAAGTGCAAGATCCGGGAATTTTGATTTATGAAGCTTCTAACTCCGGTGTAGAGTTGACAACAAATATCTTACCAGAATTTTATGGAGAAGACCAAAACCAAACCAAAAATATTGTAATCAATATTACGGTAACTCAAAGCAATACAAGTGCTAGGCAAACTACCATTAATAACGCCAGAACTTATACTTTTCTGGATGATATAAAACCTCTAATTTCTGTTTCTCCTTACACAGATTCCAATTCTACATTTATTGTGGTGGAAGCAGGTGCTAATTACATTGATGAGAGTAGTGAGGGAAATTCATATCGAATGCTAATAGACGGTGTCCTTGATGGTAGTGAAGAAATACTAAGCGTTCGGGCCGACGACGTCGCAGACGGTCCAATCACATCTTCAATAGTTCGAACTATAAGCGACTTGAATGATTCAACCACTGGATCTGTTTTTACTTCTTATCCCCATGTGAATCATATCTTCAAAATCGAGTATAATGTCCAAGACAGTGAAGGAAATGCTGCTGATCCAGTTGAGCGTTTTCTTATTATTAAGGATACAATCGCTCCCTTCATTTATCCCCAACCTGATGCAAATAGTTCCGATAATTTTGAGATCGATTACCTCAGCACAATACCTAATGTTAATTCAACTTCTGCTATTGAAGATCATTTGTTATCGGGATTAGTCGCTTCCGATTACGGAGCGCTAGGTGCTGGTGTGAACGATACGATTGATGGAGAGTTAAATACCGTGACTAATCGTGATAAGTGGTCCGTGACTATTACTAAACCAACATCAGACAACGATCCAATAAGAGGATTTGATGAAGGTAGGGTTTATCCATTTGCCAAGGATGATAATGGGTATGTTGTAACCGTTACCGTAACGGATGAGTTCGGAAATACATCCTCTCCGCGTACAAGAAGCTTAAAGATCGGAGATTATCAAAAGCCGGTGATTGGTTTGATCGGAAGCTCTACAATTCACGATTTTTTGAGATATTCAACCAACTCTGGGCTTGGTGCAGAAACAGAAGAAATTTCAGGTGATGATTTCAACGCCACTGGATTTGGGGGTGGTATGCATAGGATTATGCTTGATAACTACACTTTTGTAGACCCTGGTGCCTACGCTCATGATTATAATTCTTACTTCAGTACAGTTTTGGGATACAAAGATTTACAAGATAATGATGGTTACGGTGAAACCTACGCTATGCGCAGGGTGCAAGATCGTGCTGAGATGGACGCATGTGTGGAGATCGGTGTAATTTATGTCTACAGTGCTCTCAACAATGAAGTGTTGTCTGACCCCTTCCTTCACTACCAAAATCTAATGAAGGATGATATTTTTGGATCTGATACGCAAGTCAAAGTGCCAGATGTCAACGGGAGTGGTTACACAT
>CAXBQX010000069.1:0-9213 GCA_963978365.1 uncultured Opitutales bacterium
AGGATGGTCAGTCGACTTTTTCGTGGATGATTGAAAGTGGCTGGATCAGTCATAATGTTGGGCGAAAGGGTTGAGTAACAATGCAAAACCAAACCTTAAATCCGCAACCCCAATCTGAGATTTCCGAACACCTCATTGCCAGCATTGACAAACTCTTTTTCAAGCTCCGTTATGCAGGGATGAACCGTAGACAATTTCTTGCCACCGCCGCCGGCTCCCTTGCCCTCTCCAATTTTTGCTTCGCCCAAGATACTTCCTTTCGTGGAAAGATAAAGAAGGCGGTCAAGTTCGGTACCGACCCGAACGAGGAGCAGATGAAAAAGCTCAAAGATCTCGGCTTCGACGGGATCGAGGGTTCTGCACCTGGTCTCAAGTCTGAAGCGATGAAGCAGGCCTGTGCCAAGCTCGACCTACCCATGCACGGCGTGGTGTACAGTAAGCACTGGCAAATCCGCCTGTCCGACTCAAATCCGGAAGTTCGTGAAAAAAGCAGAGAGGGTCTCGCTCAGGCGATGCGGGAATCACATGCAGTCGGCGGGACTTCCGTACTACTCGTCCCCGGGAAAGTCACCGGGGAACAGGAAAACCACCAGCATGTGTGGGACCGTTCGATCGAGCAGATCCAAAAACTTCTCCCCCTCGCCGAGGAATTAAAGATCCACATTCTGATCGAAACCGTATGGAATGGGTTTTGTTACAAGCCCGAGCAATTTCGTGATTATATTGATGCCTGCGACAGCCCCTGGGTGCAGGCATATTTTGATATCGGAAACATGCAAAAATTTGCTCCCAGTCACGAATGGATCCGCGTCCTGGGCAAACGCACCCTCAAGCTCGATGTCAAGGACTGGGGATCGAAGAATGGATTCTGCCCGCTCGGTCAGGGCGATGTCGACTGGAAGAAAGTCCGCCACGAACTGGAAAAGATCGAGTTTTCCGGCTGGGCCACCCGCGAAGGCAGCGATGGCGGGATCGACAAAACCGCCAAGCTCATGAATGAGCTGCTCGCACTGTAATTCAGTTTCACTCCCCAGAATATCCGAAAACAAAAAAGCCGGACTCCCCCATTTTCAGGAGAGCCCGGCTTGCCCTATTTCAAGCCAACTTTTTGGCCTAGAATATTAGAAATCGAAACCCAGCCCAACTTCAACGCTTGCACCGGGATGGGGAGCATATCCCTTTATTGTAGCAGGTGAAGTGTGGTTATAACCAAGTTCATCTGTTAAATTATTCCCACGGATGAAGAATTCACCCTCAGTATCTCCGAAGCTAAGATCATAACTTGCATAGGCATTGAGCATAGAATAAGCAGCGGTCGGTGTTTCTCCATGTTCTTCATCGTCGTCATGTCCGGCTTCTTCCTCGTGAACAGGAATTTTGCTTTGTTTGAACACTCGGGTAACATCCAGCCCAAATGTAAGCTTATCTGCCTGAACTTCAAAACCTACGCCCAATCTAGCGGGAGCGATTCTTGGCAGGTAAGTATTTTCTGTCTTATTCTTACCTCTAAGAACATCTCCGTAGGCAGATAAAAGAAGGGACCAGCCAGGATTTTCTAGGGCCAACCAATCAATTTCAGCTTCAATTCCCTGAAATTCAGCATCAACTGCAACATATTCCATATGGGTAAGCTCATGCTCTCCACCATGTTCATCATCTTCATGACCATCTTCAGCTCTTGCTTCTGTAAAAATGTAATCGTCGAACTTGGTGTGGAATGCAGAAACTTGGCCCGTTACTTTGCCCATTGTTTTGCGAAGAATGACCTCAATGCCAGTCGCAGTTTCATCCTTCAGGTTTGGGTTACCCACTTCAAACGCCTCAGTCGCGTGGTGCGGGCCATCACTGTATAATTCTGCAGTATCCGGTGCACGCTCGGTGTAACTGATGTTTCCGCTGAGGTTCCAACCCTCCCCCAGATCACGGGACAAACCACCACTTGCACTAAAGATTGAATCATCCCGGTCAGGCAATCCACCCTGAAATTCTCTCTGCAGGGATTCCCAGCGTATTCCCCCATTGAGGGTCAGTTCGTCATTTATATCGTATTCCTCAACCAGAAAGATTGCCAAACGGGAAGAGTCCTCTGCAGTAATCGCACGATTCTCCCCACTTACCCCCGAATAGATCGTGCCATTCTCTTCTCCCCGCACCTTCAACTCATCAAACAAACCATGAAATCCGAGCCCCCCACGGAGCTTGCCCAATTCATGTTTGAACACAGCACGGGCCTCCAGGCCTTCCCGCAAATAAGTGGCATGCGTTTCAAACTCATCCTCACCGTCATGCTTGCCAATCTCATCATGGCGGTAGTCCCCATACCCAAGATTAAATTCGATACCGGTCAGCCACGCAGAGTCGTTTATTTCCAGTTCTGATCGTGCTTCAAACCGGTCGCTCTCCAGCTCAATACGGGTCTCGCTATCGGCATGCTCCCCGGGTACGCCATAAGTATTTTCATAGGTCGAAAAACTGATACCCGCATAACCGCCATCCCACAGGTGCGTACCGCCCAAACCATAAGAGGAACTTTCCCCCTTCGAGTTTACCACCTTGGTTGCCTTGCTTCCATCAGGCAAAGTAAAGGAGGGCACTTCATAATCCTCAAACTCTCGCTTAAAGCCGTTGATTTGAAAGCTCAGGGAATCTGTACCAGCATATCCAACCGCTCCATAGTTCCAACCATCATTGGCACTATTATAACCAGAGCGCACCGAACCCTCGGGTGAGTCCTTGAATAAACGGGTGGGTATACTGCGGTCGATTACATTGACTGCTCCCCCAACGGCGCTCCCGCCATACAATAAAGCGGAGGATCCACGGAGCACCTCTATCCTGTCCACCAGCAACGCATCCGCCGGTACCGCATGGTCCTCCGATTGTGCAGAGACATCGAATACATCGGTTCCGTTTTTCAGCATGCGCACCCGGTTTTTATCCAGCCCTCGAATAATCGGGCGATTGGCACTCGGCCCAAAATGGGACTGGTTTATACCTGGTTGGTCGGCCAGAGTCTCGGCAATCGTGCCCGCCTTAATTTTTTCCAGACGGTCCCCCTCCAGCACCACTGCAGATTGGGTCACATCGGAAAGCTTGGAATCTAATGCGGTGGATTCAACAACCAGAGCATCGAGCTGCTCGACTGGCTGCTTGTTTTTTTGCCCCTGAGCAAATGCCAGAGGTATCGATAATAATAGGGGAACAGTGTAAAATTTCATTTGTATGCATGGTCTGAGAGAATCGAGGTTTGAAAACCAAAGCCAATATCCTTAGGGGCTTTGGGTTTTTCTTTACGCCACCCACACTCTCAAAATTGGGAGGCATAATCTGGAGCACTGCCCAGGCAAATCTGTCCGGGCATAGGTACTACTTTTTAAAAAATGTTAAACCTCTGTGGGCGGTCCCCTCGCCCGGTATAAAAAGTTTTCTCCAACTGCTGGTTTATTCGCAGATTCCAGCTGGGCAATCCCCTCTGGTAAAAGTACAACGGGCAGACCCTGAAAACTAGTAAATCCATGCTCCACCGATTTGCCAAATAGCACCACTGCACAAGTGCCAGTGTTATGCTCATCTTCGGAGGAATTTTCCTGATGGGAAGAACAGCTCTTACCTGCCTTGCTATGTGGACACTCCGCATCTCCATGAAACACATAGGAGTGTATGCCCGGCGATACCACGGATACCGAAAGAGTACCCACGATGATCAAACATAAAGATGCAAGGAATTGTTTCATGAAAATGAAGACAGTGCCCTTATTGCAAATTTATTGCAATAGAAAATATCTCCAGTTTGCCCGTCTTTCAGAAAAAGCTAGGATTGGATTGATCTATGAAGCCCAAGCAATCTGACAGTCCAGTTACCCGGGTCAAAAAAACGGAGCCATCCAAGGATAGCCCGGATTGGATCATCTGGGCTGCCTGGGCCGACCGGATCACCTTTGAGGAAATTCGTAAAGTCACCGGCCTTACCGAAAGCCAGGTGATCGCCCACATGAGAAAATCTCTCAAACCTTCCAGCTTCCGCCTTTGGCGCAAGCGTGCCTCCACCCAGAGCATCAAGCACCAAAAGCTCTTCCGCCATCGCCGATCTCAGTATAGCTAACATAAGGAACTGTAATTTGACATATTAATGGTTTTGCCGTAAATATGGCTTTATGAAAACCACCATTAATTTGAAAGGTGATGTCTTGCGCCGAGCCAAGTCCCGGGCTGCTTTACGCGGCCAACCACTAGCCCAGTACATGGAAGAGTGCCTTGAGCAAAAATTAGCCCACGATGAATCCCAAGACGGCACCTTGAAAGAATGGATCCACTCGTTACCCAAGGTTACACCGGCCGCCCTTAGTGATTTAGAAAAAAATATTTCAGCGGATGACTTTCGTGAAATCGATGACGACATGTGGAAATGATCCTGGATACAAATGCCCTGTCTGCCCTCGCGGGCAGAGACGAAAATTTAATTGATCAACTCTCAACTGCTCCACGTATCTGTACGACCTTAATCAGTCTTGGAGAATATGCCTATGGCTTAACCGGGTGCACCCCAGCCCGCCGCAAACAACTCCAAGCATGGCTCGATGCCTTTCTCGAACGGGCTGAAGTACTCTCACCCAATCGTCAGACCATTGAACCTTATGCCGCGGTTCGAGCAGAGTTAAAAGCTGCCGGCACCCCCATTCCAGCAAATGATTGTTGGATTGCCGCAATTGCCCGTCAGCACAAAATCGGATTACTTAGCAAGGATCGTCATTTTGACCGAGTAAAAGGAATCAAGAGATATGATTGGTAAAAAGAAATTGCTAAGAAACTTTTTCGGATTCTGTAACCATATTGCCCGCAAGACAAAAAAGAGAGGCTTATCTTCCGAAAAACTTCGAAACCTGCTCACAGAATAGAGCAAATACCGACTTAAGAATTCCTTCCTTTTTAGTTTATTGAGCTTCCTCGAAATGTCGGAGATAGGATAATCCGAAACTTATCCGAAGACATACTCTTCGCCCTGCGAACTTTCGATTTCCGAACGGGCGATCATTATTTCCTTAAGGAGAGCAAAGGTCATATTTGGGTTATCCTCGCCAGCCTTGCCTATCTTTACCCAGTACTCCAACTGTGCAGTCATGGAACGCTGCTCCACCTTTGACCGATGCTTGGCATCATTTGCCAACTCATCCGAAATTCGAACTACAGTGCTCATGAAAATCAAAATCTTCTTTCAGAATAAATCGGCATGCGTTCCCATTCTCTCAAAAATAATTCTGTCCTCTTCCAGCTTGTAAATTAACAACCAGTCCGACTCCAGGTGGCATTCCCTCCGGCCAACAAAATTACCAATTAATTTATGGTCACGGTGAATCGAATCCAGTTCGTCCCCGGCAATCAAAGTTTCGGCAACCAGTTTAAATTTCTCCATCTTTTTATTCCGCCGCTGGCACCGCTTTAGATCTTTTTCGAATTGCCTGGTGTAGACTGGAACCAGGCTCATAGACCCAGCTTTTTAAACATATCATCCGCATCCTCGCAGACCACTAAGTCCTTACCTTCATCCGTTTTTTGGAAAGTCTGACGGGTCTTTTCATTTGGAACGACTACATTAAAGGGCAACCCACCTGCCAACTCCACTTGTTTGTAAAAAATGGTTATCGCTTGGGCAGAATTTAATCCAAGATCACGAAAGATCGACTCCGCTTTCTCTTTCAACTTAGGTTCCATTCTAGCCTGTACCATAGAAGTTTTGCTCATTCCATAATGTATTACAAATGTAATACTAACTCAAGGTTATCTTATAAAAATCTCCAAGGAATTCTCTTCAGCTCTGCCGACCTTGATCCCGTCCGGGACGCAATTCCATGATGATTCCAAACCGGGCCTTCAGTTCATCGGATAAGTCGTATCCAAACCGTCGACTTATCAGTAACAGACTACGTCCCGGGTTTCTGGGAAATCCATCATTGTTATATTGCAAGCCCTCCCAGCTGCTAAGATAGCTCCGGTCAAACCAATCCCATACCCGAAGGGCCTTAAACAAATCATAAGCCATCGCCGAAGGTGTTGGGCATTCGAACGGTTCCCCCAGCAGGCTCTCCCCTACCGGATCCGTCAGATCTTTCAGCTCGATACAATGATCATAGTCCCACAACCGGTTTCGTAACTTCTTGAACTTTTGGGGTGGCAACACCCCCATCAGGTTAAAGGCCTCCAGCCATTCGCTCTCCGTTTCCGGCAGGTATCCAAGTTCCTGGGTGAGCACGCCTGCCCAAGTCTGCCTCTTCTTTTTCCGGATCTTTCGATTGGTTACACTGATGTTGCAGTAGTTTTGGTAAAACCCACCGCTTAACCGCAGGGGTTCCTCGATTCCCCACAACTCCTTCAACTTGTTTACCTCTTCCAGGATTTCCTCTTCCAATGCTGTCTTGTTCATTTGCTCTCTCCTCCTTTCTTTTTAAATAAATCGAATATTGCTTGGCTCGCCCGCCTCACCCAGTGCCCACTGCAACCAGGAAGCGGTGATCGGTTCCACCAACGATACATAGAGCACATCCGCCCCGGTGAACGAACCCTCGTAGCGCTTCAGGCTGCCCAGCAACTGGCCTGCCTTGGTATCATCCGCTCCCAGCTTCAACCGGTCGATCAGATGGGCACATTTCGCTGCCGGCAAATAATTATGGGCCAACTGGTCGTAGAAATACTCCGGGTACACCGTGTCATCCAATTCCTCTATGCTCAGCCTGCTATCGATATCCTTGAGGTTCTTTTCCAGTTCATCCGGGTCATAGTTTTCATATTCCGTATAGAACTCCCTCCAGGTGGGCACCTCCGGGTAATGGCTCCATGGTTCGCCCAGGTGTAGGATCTGATCGGGATCAATAAAGATCTCGTGCTTGGCATTTTTCAGTTCCTGCAAATATGGGGCTCCAGTTTGCTTAAAATGTTCCTCCGCACGCTCTGCAAAAGCAGTTGGGATCGCTCCCGGCACATTCTCGCCTCCTTTAGATCGTATAAAAAAATACTCACTCATCTTCTTCACCCTCCTCCTCTTCCAAAAATGCGATCTCCTCGCCCTCATCATTGTACCCCCAGCTCACCTCTTCGCGCCAGGTCCATGGGTCTTGGACGATCCCCTCGTCAATTACACTCTCCCAGCCCTGCAGATACTGGGCGTCGTAACTCCAGTGGCTTACGATTACATCTTTCAAACCCTCCTCCACCGTTGCCCCTTCAGGCAAAATTCCAATTGCCAGATCGAGATAACCCTCCACCTCCGGACTGTCGTAAGAAACCGTCACCACATAGCGTTCATAATACGGTATCCACGAAATATAATATTTCAGCGGCCAGGAAAAACCGGGCCCTGATGTCGCCCAGTTTATGGAAAGCACATGCACCGGCTCACTCCGGTACCCCCGCTCGGGCAATGGATTGCTGTTCTCAACCTGCCGGCTATGAAACACACCATCCTTTCCAAACCCTCCCCAGGTTGGCAGGCTCGTGCGTATGGGTGCCAGGGCAATTCTTGCCACCGCATTGTCTAGGGCATTACTATCATGGTCACCATAACTTGCCTTACAGGCAATCCCCTGCTCCGCCTCATCATAATTCTCCTCTTCCGGAAAGATTTCCTCAGGATCAATTGCCTTGGCCTCTTCGGGCAGCTTATCTTCCTGCCCAAAATATTTAGCAAGGATTGCATGTTCCCTTGGGTGGAAAAGCTCAACCTTCGTTGCTTCTTTTACCCGGCTCTTTGGCTTAGTTGGTTGCTCTATTCTATTTACACTCATAATTAATTTCTCCTCCTTGTTTTTACAGTTTTAATTTCCGGAGAACTCCCTCTCCCGATCTTTTCTTATTCTGCCAAAACGATTGGTCCCCCGCCACTCAAGGGGGTGTCATAAGTGTCATAGAGGGGAAATGAAGAATTTGACTTTTTTGTATATTTCTAAGATATACTAATTATGCTTAATAAAGTGAATGGTTTCGATTGGGATGATGCCAATCGGGAAAAAAACTGGAAGAAGCACAAAGTATCTTATCTCGAAGCCGAACAAATTTTTTTCAACCAACCCGTCTTTGTTTTTAAAGATGATAAACACTCAGAAAACGAGTCCCGTTGGTACTGCCTGGGAAAAACGAACCAGGCACGCAAACTCTTCGTTGTATTTACAGTTAGAAATTTAAAAATCAGGGTAATCTCAGCCAGAGACATGCATAAAAAAGAAAGAGAGATTTATGAAAAAAAGAAATAAACAAATTCCATCTTTTAAGTCAGAAAAAGAAGAACACGCTTTCTGGTCCCAAAAGGATTCGTCCGAATATATCGATTGGGATAAAGCGGAGAAAAGTGTCTTCCCGGAACTCAAACCAAGTTTAAAATCCATCTCCCTTCGTTTGCCCGAAAGTATGATTGCCCAGTTGAAAAGCTTGGCGAACAAACAGGATGTCCCCTATCAGTCTCTGGTAAAAACCTATCTTGCACGCCAGATCAATCAAGAGATAGCCAACTAACCGGAGAAACCGGACTCGCCGGACAACCTAAGTTTATACATCCCGAATTGGGAAAATGAGAACCGGCTGAAAGCCAGCACTAACCTGGCTTCGGAGATACCAAGTCTCCGCCGAGAAAATGGTCGCGGTACTTTTCGGTGCCATCCTCATTGTAAACCACCCATACCCCGTCTCCGTTGCAAATTTGAGATTCCTGGCAGACCGATCCATCCGGCTTCCAAACCTTTAGTTCCACCAGCCTGCCCTCCCAGTTCTCGGCATAGTCGCAAACCCGTCCATTTTCATACCAACACCACGCAGGCCCATGCTCCTTCCCCTCGCGAAAATGCACCTGGCACTCGGTCACCCCATTTTCATACCAGTCCGTACGCCGGCCATGGAGCTTGCCGTATTTAAACTGCCAATGGTTTTTTATTTTTCCGGACGGATACCACTTATAATTATCTCCATGTTGCAAACCATTCTTGTGGTTCAACCTCGTGACCATTCTGCCCTCCTCGTTCCAGCATGCCCACAGGTCTCCCTTCATCCACTCGTGCTTCATCGGCATGTAGAAACGCCCGCCAGTTTTTGGGAAGCACCAAATGTCTTCCAGCCCTGGGGTAGCCTTTACCGTATACTTCGGCTTACTCAGCTTCCACCTATTGGGTTTTCTTTTTTCCATTTCTGTACGGCATCATAAGCGGGTTGTAATTGGTTCCATCCATTGTGGCG
>CAXBQX010000070.1:0-9138 GCA_963978365.1 uncultured Opitutales bacterium
AGGCAGAAGCGATGGCCTATCAGGATAATCCCATCGATAATTTGCAACCTATCGTTGATGCCCGTATTCCCATCATGCACATCGTCACTGAGGACGATGCCATCGTTCCTCCCGGGGAAAATACTTATGTTCTTAAAGAGCGTCTGGAAAAGCTTGGGCTTCCCTTCTTCTATGTCATCTCGATTGAAAAAGGGGAGCGGGCAAACGGACACCACTTCGATGTCAAATATCCCCATGTTGGCTACCACTTTATCCGTAAATACAGCGATTTCTCCAACCCCTATCCAGTCTACCTACGCTCCGGGCTGAAAAATTCGCAGCATGTCTTTACCCAAACGAAAAAGGGCAGGGTGGGCTTTCTTGGCGGATCCATCACCGAGGCTGCGGGCTGGCGTAACCATGCATCTGATTCCCTGAAAAAACGCTTTCCGGATACTGACTTTGAATTTGTCTATGCGGGCATCGGTTCGACTGATTCCACCTACGGTGCCTATCGTTTGCACCGCGATATCTTATCCAAAGGAAAGATCGATCTGCTCTTCATCGAATCTGCGGTCAATGAATTGCACAATAATCGCATCAGGGATGATATCAGTAAAGCAGTCGAAGGGATTATTCTGCAGGCACGCCGGCACAACCCGGATATCGATATCATTGCCCAGTACCTTTACGACATGCCCTATGTCGAATCTTACCGCAAAGGAATCACTCCCTGGCAGATCGCAGCCCTCGACCGGATTTCTTTGCAGTACAGCATCAATGCAATTGATCAGGCCAGGCAAGTGACCAACTGGTTTGAGAGTGGGGAATTTTCCGAGAAAACATTTGGGGGTTGCCATCCAAAACCTGCCGGGCACCAAGCCTATGCCGGTATGATGGACCGCTTATTCGACCGGGCATGGGCCGGGCCGGTTGCCGGGCAGTTGGTGCCCCACAAAACCGGTCGGCGCTATGATGCCCGATCCTACGACCAGGCGGGCTTGCATCCGCTTTCCCTCGCCCAAATCAAAAGTGGATGGAAACGGGTGAAAAACTGGCAGGGCTCTGGCAAGGGGAATGTGCGCAAGCACGACCTTGGGCTTGATTACCTCGAGGCCCTGGAGCCGGGTGCGGAGCTCTCGGTGACCTTTACCGGAACTGCGATTGGGCTCCCCATGGTGGCGGGTCCGGATGTGGGCATCATTGAGTGGCAGGTGGATGGGGGAGAGTGGAAATCTCTCGATCAATTCACTAAGTGGAGTAAGGGCCTGCATATTCCATGGATCTACATGCTGGAAAAAGAATTGTCTCCAGGAGAGCATACCCTGACCTTGCGTACCACCAACCGGAAGAATGAACAATCCCTTGGCCATGCCTGCCGGTTTTCCGCTTTTGCCATAAATGGAAATAACGATTAAATCCACCTTATGTCTATGAAACCCTCCTTGGTTGTTTTCCTCTTTTCTCTCTTCCTCATTCAATCTTCTCAGGCCCGCCGGGGCATCGAGGAGGCCCTGTTTACCTGGACGGATTCCCCATCCACCACCCTCAATGTCATCTGGTTGGTCGAGGAGGATGAGCCGACTGATTTTAAGTGGGGAAAACAGGGCGGGGAGATCAACCGAAATGCGGTGATTAAACGGAAGTCATTCTACGAAAAAACCGTTTCTTTTTGGGGGCTTGCCCTGGATGTGAAAAATGGGCGGTTCTCTTTGCCTTCACTCAAGGATGCGGATGTGGAGGTGTGTCAGGTGCAGTTAACCGGTTTGGAACCAGACACGGTGTATTGTGTAAAGTTGGGGAAGAAGGAATTTAAGGCACGCACCCTGCCGGCCAAGCGTCCGGAGCGTATCTCTTTTGTCACCGGAGGCGATATGATGCACAAGCCCGAGTGGCACGAGGACGGGGTCAAAGCGATGGCCTCCCGATCGCCCGAGTTCGCGTTGCTTGGCGGGGACCTGGCTTATGCCAATGGGCAGGACTGGAAGCGCTGGCTTGATTGGATCGAAATCTATGCCGACTATGCCCGCCTGCCAGATGGATTGTCCATTCCCTTCGTTGTGGCCATTGGAAACCATGAGGTCATCGGCGGATATGGGCAAATCCCAGAAAAAGCCCCGCTCTTTTTCAACCTCTTTCCTTTCCCTGAGGAGAATAACCCGACCTACTGCGTGGATCTTTACGAGGACCTCTCCGTCTTTGTGCTCAATAGCAACCATACCTGCCCGGTGGAGGAGCAAGTTGATTTCCTTAAGCAATCTCTTTCTGCGAGGCAGGACAGGAAGCATCTCTTTGCCCTCTACCACTTTCCCGCCTATGGGATCGTCAAGGGGGGATTAGGCAACGACCTAAGCAAGTCCATCCGCCAGCACTGGACTCCCTTGTTCGACCAGTACGGTCTGGATGCGGCCTTTGAAAACGACCACCATGTGTACAAGCGCTCCAAGCTGATCAAGGGTGGGAAAGTGGATGACTCCGGCACCCTCTATATCGGGGACGGTGCCTGGGGTGTACAGACCCGCCCAATGGATGCCTCGGGTTTATGGTATGTGGAAGAAGCTTCCCCCACCATGCATGTGATCGAAGTGGTGATCGAAAACGATCTCCGCACCTACCGTGCGATCAACCATAATCAAGAGGTGTTTGATGAGTTTGTGGACAACCGGGACTCAAGGTAAAAAAAAAGGCGTCTCCGAAGAGACGCCTTTAAGAAAAGCTAGAGGTTTCTTTAGTTGATTTTAACTAGGTTTGATCTGTAGTTAGCAGGTACATCCTCGAGTAAGGCAATGTGCAAGCTTTGCGAGTTGTTTAAGTTTTGAGAGAGTTTTCTTGGTAAACTTGAAAATGCTTTTTCGTCTAATTTCCACATTGCACCAGTTGCTGGATCGACGATAAGCATGCCAATTAAACCTCCAAAGAGTAAGTTTCCAAAGTACCAACCATCGATTCCTGCACGAATCTGAGCAGAAGTTTGATCGTGTCCTGGTTTTGAAAAGATTACTTGATAAGTTGCACCACTAAAAAAACCTTTTTTGGCATTTAAGGTTACGGTTGTAGGTGTTGTTCCTGAGAAGACTTGTTGACCGTTATGATCAAGGACCTTAACGGTTGCACCTTCTGGTGAACTTGAAAGAGAGACAGGATAGTCAGATTTACTAACGATACTGGCACAAGAACCGAAAAGTGATAATGATAAGAGAATGGAGATAATTTTGAGGTGCATGATTTTTTAAGTTAGTATTTAGTTGTTTCCTGTTCGTTATGGTTAGTAAAAAGTTAATTCCTCTAGTTATCTTACTCACTCTTTTCAATAACCTTTTTTCAAATACTAGTCTGTTACAAGAGGTTCGTGAGAATTCATCCATATCGATCAACCCAGAGTATTTAGTTTTTTCTCCAACTTCAGCCAAAAACAAGATAATCCCCGTTTTGATTTATCTGCATGGAGCCGGAGGTGGGGGCGTACCCCTCAACCGTTTGGGTATGCAGGCAAATGCCTTGCGGCAAGGGATTGAAAAATATGGGAAGGGTCCATGCTTTGTGGTGGTTCCCCAGTGTTTGCCAACGAAGAAAAATGGGGAGCGGGCGACCTGGGAACCACAGGACTTAAATCTTCTTCTCGATGATTTGCTCGAAAAATTCCCCATCGATTCCAAGCGGGTCTATCTCACTGGAAACAGCATGGGAGGATATGGATGCTGGGCATGGGGTGGGCACAGTCCGGAACGCTTGGCTGCGGTTGCCCCTGTGGTCGGAGGCATCGGGCCCGGAGGCCCCAAGGATGTTTCTCCTGATATCGAAGAGTGGGCCAAGAATCTAGCCAAGGTGCCTGTCTATGCTTTTGCCGGAGGCAAAGATCGGGTGGTGCCTGCAGAGCGGTCCGAGAGAATGATTTCCCAAATTCTCAAAGCGGGAGGCAAAGATGCGAAAATTAAGATTTATCCTGATACCGGGCATAATGCCCGCCAGTTGGTTTACGCCAGCAAAGAATTTTACGATTGGATGTTTGCACAGTCCAAAAAATGAAAAAGGTTCTTTTAGTTACCTCGTTCGTTTCCGCCTTGGTTGCCCTGGCGTGCGTACCGGTGATTTTCTACCTTGAAAATTTGGGCCGCCCGCAAAATCCATTTCATATGATTCAGTTACTTGCCTGCCTGGTGTGTTTCCCCAGCAGTGGTTCTTTCTTTTGGATGAGTCGAGGGTTGGGCTGGACTGCCACCCGAATATTCACCGCTCTTGCCTGTCTCCTCAGCGGGGCGTGGTTTGGCTATTTTGTTTATGTCATGGTAATGATGGCTGTGCTGGGGGCTTGATGATTCCGTTTTGCTAAATTCACATGAAAACGAGCTTTGAGTATTTAACCGAATTTGCAGAACCAGATGATTTCCACAGATGGGAAGAGGTGGATTTGGAAATTATTGATTTTACCGATTTGGGCATGAAGGTGGCGATCAATGGTGAGTTTTCCGGGTTGGTCTATGCCGATCAGATTTATGATCGGTACACCGAAGGGCAAAAGATTAAGGGGTATATCACCGCCATCCGCGAAGATGGCAGAATTGATGTTTCCTTGCAGCCCGATAAGGGTAGGCATGTTCATGCCACATCGGACAAAATTTTACGATATCTCAAAGGGGCAGGGGGGAAATCTCCCTTGGGAGATAAAAGCTCTCCGGAATTGATCAAAAAAGAATTTCAGGTGAGTAAGAAAGTTTTTAAACAGGCAATTGGCGGGCTCTATAAACAAGGTAAAATTAAGATCACTGATCAAGGGATTGAATTGGTCAGGCATTAGATTGAATCCCTACCAATTGCCCTGCCTGATGGCTGTAACCTCTTGTGTGTTTTTGCCGTTAATTTTTTCTATGAATAAATAAAAAAGTAAATATATACCAAAAACAGATAAAATATAATAAATATTTTAAATACATCCTATAAGTTTTCTTATTTTACCAAATTGTTACATTAAATGTTTTGCTAAAAAGGCAGGGTCATGTAGTTTGGAATACATAGGGCAGTGAGCCTACCTTCATTGGTTGTTAGTCTCACAAAAACACAAATCAGTCGGTCACTTGGGCAAGTGGCCGACTTTTTTTTGGCCTAATTGTTTACTGAATCCCCATGCATGCTTCAGAAGTAGAATTCAGAGTAAACGACCCTTAAAACAGTCAAATTAGGGGATGTTTGGGAGTGTGAAGTTATGGATTTAATGGGTGCAGGTTGTCTATTGAAATTGAACAAAAGATCGTTTGATGGGTTGCCTTTACAGAGGTGTTCAAATTAGAAAGTACTTATATGTTGTTTCGTACAATTTTTGTTATGATTTCACTTTGTGGAGTCGTTGGTTTAGGCGCCAAAGATACGGCTTCCATTGACTTTGCCCGCGAGGTCTTGCCCATTTTATCGGACAGGTGTTATGCCTGCCATGGTCCTGATACAAAAAAGAAGGATCTTGTGCGTTTGGATCTGGAAGAACTGGCCAAGAAAGATCTGGGTGGTTACCATGCCATCGATCCCAATGATTTGGAGGAAAGCGAGCTGCTGTACCGTATCATTGATGAGGAAGACCCCATGCCTCCTGAGGACTTTGGCAAGACCCTCTCTGCCAAGGAGAAGGAGCTGATTCGCCAGTGGGTGGTGTCCGGTGCTGAGTATGCCCAGCACTGGTCCTTCGTCCCACCGACTAAAGGAGAAGTGGGGCTGTCGGGTAACCCGGTCGATCATTACATCGAGCAAGATTTGAAGAGCCAAGGAACTGGTTTTGCCAAGGAGGCGGATCGGGCAACTCTGGCGAGGCGGGCCTCGCTCATCCTCAATGGATTGCCTCCTGAACCTGCGGATTTGGATACTTTTTTAAAGGACAAGCAGGAAGGGGCATATGAGCGGTACCTCGACCGTCTGCTGGCTCGCCACGATTATGGGGAACATGTGGCCCGGTCCTGGTTGGATGCGGTGCGCTATGGGGATACCCACGGTCTTCACCTCGATAACCGCCGGGGGATTTATCCTTACCGCGACTGGGTGGTGCGTGCTCTCAATGACAACCAACCATTCGATGAATTTATCCAATGGCAACTTGCCGGCGATCTTTTGCCCAACCCAACCGAGGACCAAAAAATTGCCACCGGATATGTCCGGCTCAACCCAACCACAGGGGAGGGGGGTGCGATTGCGGAAGAATTTCAGTCGAAAAATAATTTTGACCGGGTGGAAACCACCGGTACCGCCCTGCTCGGATTATCCTTAACCTGTGCCCGTTGCCATACCCATAAATACGATCCCATCACCCACGATGAATACTTTGAATTCCTCGCCTTTTTTAATAACACCGCAGAGCATTCGATGGATGGGAACCGCTATGTCTACGGGGATCATTTAACCGTGGCAAAGGATCCGGTCTCGAAAAAGAAATGGGAGGAGTTTTTGGCCATGGAAGCCGCTTTTCTTAAGGAGGTGCGGGCAACCGGAAAATACAAGGGGAGTGATGAGAGCCTGGCGAAACTTTCGTACTTACTGAACCCAGACCTATCCAAGCCAGAGAATAAAGTGACGGCAAGTTCTCAGAATTTTCATCCAAGGCAGCAAAAGCCCGAACACGCCATTGATGACCGGGTAGGTACAATATACCTGAATCGGGATGGCAATGGCAGCGGGCTTACTATCTCCACCCAAAACGGGGTCATTCATGGGATCAGTTTAACATCCGCTGCGGATCACCCAGGACGCGATCCAAAAACTTACAAGTTGGAAGGGTCCACCGATAACAAAACATTCACTCTGATCGCTGAGGGGGACGTGCCCAGTTTTACCGAGCGCAAGCAGAAGAGGGAAATTCTCTTTGAAAACAACCAGTCCTATTCGCATTTCCGCCTGACCTTTCCACAGTTGGCCGATGTTTATCAAAAGAACATGCAAATTGCCGAGATCGAGCTTTTGAAAAAGCATGTGGTCGCCAAAGACGATCTGCTCGCCCGGGCCCAGCAACTCAATAACGAACGAATTCAGGGTGAAAAGAACTACCTGACCACTACCCTGATCGCCCGGGATTTGCCCGAGGATCGAAAGCGGGTCACCCAAGTCCTTGAACGGGGAGAATATGACAAGCCCATCGGAAAGCCTTTGAACCCTGGGGTCTTTTCCGTACTAGGGGAGATGGATGAGAGTAGCCCATCGAACCGTCTCGGATTGGCCAACTGGATCACTTCGGATGATCAACCCCTAACCGCCCGGGTGCTGGTCAATCGTTTCTGGTTAATGGTCTTTGGCGAAGGACTGGTACGCACACCGGAGGAGTTTGGTTTGCAGGGGGAACATCCCACTCATCCAGAATTGCTCGATTGGTTGGCGGTGGATTTTCGTGAAAATGGATGGGACCTGAAGCGGTTGCTCAAACAATTACTCACCAGTCGTACCTTTAAGCAATCCTCTGTACGCCGGAGCGATTTTCCAGACCCTGAGAATAAATATTGGGGCAGGGGACCGTCCTACAAGCTCGATGCCGAGGTGGTGCGCGATCTTTCCCTTTGGTCCTCGGGATTGCTAAACCGCAAGATCGGGGGAGAAGGGTTCAAGCCTTACCAACCACCCGGTATGTGGATCGCTCTGTCTCATCCCAATAGCGATACCAAGAACTATGTGATGGACGAGGATGACAGCATATATCGCCGGAGTCTCTACATGTACTGGAAGCGCACCTCCCCGCATCCGATGATGACTTTGTTTGATGCACCCAGCCGGGAGTCCAGCTGTGTGCAGCGCTCCCGCACCAGTACCTCGCTCCAGTCCCTTGCACTCTTCAACGAGACCCAACGGATGGAAACCGCCCGAAAGCTCGCCGAGCGGTTGCTCCGGGATAAGCAAAAGGATAGTGCCCGAATCGAGCACCTTTTCACCCTGCTTACTTCGCGTAAGCCAAGCACGGTGGAGTCCACCGCTTTGTCCACCCTACTGGGCAATGCAAAGAGCAGGTTTTCCCAGTCCGAGGAGGATGCCCGTAAGTTGCTTGAACAGGGCCTTGCCCCGGTGGATGAAAACTTACCTGTAACTGAGGTGGCTGCATGGACGCAGGTGGCCGCCACCATGCTGGCGAGTGACCCGGCCATTTTGCTCTATTAAGATTTACCAGAGGAGACCAAGACTATGAACCAGGCAGATTTATTTCTCGACGATTCCTTCCACATCAACCGCAGGCAATTTTTTGGCCGGTCCGCCCTCGGGTTGGGTACGGCTTCCATGGCCAGTCTGCTCAATAGCGATTTATTTGGGCGTTCCACCCCCACCGAGGGTCTGCATCACAAGGCAACAGCCAAGCGGGTGATCTACCTGTTTATGAGCGGGGGCCCCAGTCATATCGATATGTGGGACTACAAGCCCCGCCTAAGCGAAGAATACGGGAAGGATCTTCCGCCCGAAGTCCGCGACGGGCAGCGTATCACTGGGATGACCTCGGGGCAGAAAACCCTCCCTCTTGCCCCCAGTAAGTACGAATTCACTAAATGTGAGAACAATGACCGAGGGGTATGGGTCAGCTCCCTTCTTCCCTACACCTCCAAAATCACCAAAGAGCTGTGTGTGGTTCACGGCACTTTTACTGAGGCGATCAATCACGACCCGGCGATCACTTACATCCAAACAGGCAGTCAGATACCTGGGCGTCCCAGCCTCGGTTCCTGGTTGAGCTATGGATTGGGCAGTATGAATGAGAATTTGCCCAACTATGTGGTCATGCTCGCCCGGACCAATCACGCCCAGCAGAGCCTCTTTAATCGTCTGTGGGGAACTGGTTTTATGCCCTCGGACCACCAGGGCATTCTCTTTCGGGCGGCGGAAAACCCCGTGCTTTATTTAAAAAACCCTCAGGGGGTATCCCGCAGCGACCGCCGGGCCCAGCTCGATGCCCTCGCTGCCCTCAACCAAAACCATTACCAGGAATTTGCCGATCCCGAGGTGCTTTCGCGGATTAAACAGCATGAGATGGCTTACCGTATGCAGGCATCCATTCCTGAGCTGATGGATATGAAGGATGAACCGGAGGAGATCTTTGAGCTCTATGGGGAAGATGCCCGTACACCCGGTACCTTTGCTGCTTCCTGCCTCAATGCACGAAGGATGGCCCAGCGGGGTGTGCGCAATATTCAAATTTTCCACCGTGGTTGGGAT
>CAXBQX010000071.1:0-9040 GCA_963978365.1 uncultured Opitutales bacterium
TCTTCCCCTCCGACATCCTTGATTGGATTGAGGAAATCGCTTCTTCCCAGCCCCCCCAGCCAGCCATGCTCGGAGTGGTATCGATTACAAAAAGGCATTCTGACTCCCCCTGTGGATTGAGGTCTAATGGATTGGGATCCTGCCAATACGGATCCGCCAGAATCAAAGTTAAACAGGCAAATAACAAGACCCGTAAAAGGAGCAGCAAAAGATCACTGGGTTTTTTTCGACCACTCCTGGGAATGGTGGAAGTACGAAGAAAACGCAGACTGGAGAACGGAATTTTATGAGCAATCCTGCGATACGCCAAATGGGCTAGGATTGGTAAACCAATTAGGAGACCGGTCCAAAGTGCCAGAGGTTGGGCAAATTCAATCATTTACCGGTCTCTCGAAGGGATAAAAACCGACGAATTCCAAACCCCAGGTCTTCGTTTGTGCGCAGGGTGCAAAACTCGGCTCCTGCCTTGGCCAAGAGCAATCCAAGTTTTTCTATATGCCCAGCAACCCGGCCTTGGTACTCAGTACGGATACGATCGGGAGCGACCGACAGCTCACCCTCCCCCTCGAGATTGATAAAACGCACCGCTTCATCATCTGGAAGAAGCTCTTCCAATGGATCGATTACCTGAAAGCAGATACACTCATAGTGATGGGAGGATGCAAAACTGAGGTAGTCTTCCAACCGACTTTCATTCTCAAGAAAATCAGAAATCACCACAACCGTACCCTGGCGGGGAAGTTTGCTTTTAAATTGATTCCACGAAGCATCCCCCAAATCCTCCCCCTCTGGGATGATGCCCCCAATCGTGGTCAGGATACTTTTAAAACTCTCGCGCCCACCAGAGGGAAACATCCAATCCACCTTTTGCTGGGATCCTCCAAAGAATCCCAGACGATCGCCCTGCCTGTGTCCAAGATAAAGCAAACAGGAAGCCAGCATCTGAGCGTAACGGAACTTGGAACAAACTTGGTTCGATCCCTGGAAGGACATCGATGCACTGGCATCCAATACTATGATCAGGTTTGAATGGGTGGAGTCCTGATAAGTCTTACTTACCAGTTCATTGGATTTAGCATACACCTTCCAATCCACCCGCTTAAGATCTTCTCCCGGTTCATAGGCACGGTACTGAAAAAACTCATTCCCCTGCCCTTGTTTCCGGCTCCGGTGAAGACCAAAATAATTACCTTCCACGACCACCCGGGCAAGCAGGCAAAGATCTTCCATCCTGGAAAGATGGAGAGGGTCTAAAAGAGGGTACGCTTTATCTTGTACCACAGAGCAAAAAGAATGAGAGGCTAAAGAGAATGGGTCCTAATCGGAAACCTGCTCAAGCAACCGGTCAATTAAATCGTCTGAGCTCAAGCCTTCGGACTCGGCTAGAAAACTGGGTAAAATCCGGTGACGCAGGGCCGATTTCGCCATCGCTTTGACATCCTCCCTCGATGCATTGGGCCTGCCCTGGAGCAAGGCTCTGGCTTTCGCACTGAGCACCAAAGCCTGAGACCCCCTCGAGCCTGCACCCCATTTGATTCGATCCGTAAGCCAAGGATCGCACCCAGGTTGCCCTGGACGGGAAGCAGATACCAAACGCACGGCGTAGGAAAGTACAGCCTCGGATGCAGGAACCTGACGGGTCAGGGACTGCAAGGTTTCAATTTCTGGACCGCTCAAAACAGGCTGGGGCTGGGGGCGGTCCTGGCCGGTGGTATCCCCCACCATCCGTATTTCATCGGCTTGGGGAAGGTATTGAATCACAGGATTGAGAAGAAAACGGTCCAATTGGGCTTCCGGTAAAGGATAGGTGCCCTCCAATTCAATTGGGTTTTGGGTAGCCAACACAAAAAAGGGACTTTGAAGAGGTCTGGTTTCTCCCGCAATGGTTACCTGTCTTTCCTCCATTGCTTCGAGCAAGGCAGCCTGAGTTTTTGGGGGAGTCCGGTTAATTTCATCCGCCAAAACGACCTGCGAGAAAATAGGTCCGGGTACAAAACGAAAAGACAGCTTTCCACCATTGGGGTCTTCATCCACAACCTCCGTACCCAACACATCGGTGGGCATCAAATCCGGGGTAAACTGGATACGCTTAAAACCAAGGGTTAAACAATTTGCCAAGGTTTTAACCAGGAGGGTTTTCCCGAGCCCTGGTATACCAGTCAAAAGGCAATGCCCACGGGCAAGCAGAGAGATTAGCAACTGTTCAATCACTTCATCCTGCCCCACCACTGATTTGCGAATTTCTGCCACAAGCCGTTGGCGCGTTTCTGTTAATTTATCCAAGGCTTCTGCTGCTGTAGTATCTGAAGTCATCAATATGTTTATATAGGTTTAATTAAATTGAGCAATGATGGGGCTAATGGAGTAGTGAATCTCGTTCAACTGAGTTTCTCACAAGCCAAGGATGAACCAAAGCTAAGATTGCCCAGTCAAAGAAAGTAAACGATCCCACTCCTTGACAAAGCGTTGCAAATGGGTGCGGTTTTGTGAAATTTCATATTCCAATAGCTCTCGGACCAGTGTCTGCTCCGCTTGGTACTGTTCCGTGGATAGTAATCCGGAAAAATGGGCAACTCTTGCCCAAAGCAGATGGGTGGTAAACGCATCGCATTCATTGTACTCGACGATTTCAGCAAGCTTCCCGTCCAACCACATCTGCGAAACGGAGGCTCCACTCACTTCTAATTTACCTGGGATACCACTGAGGGTGGCCGCCTGATGCAGGGTCGGACGATCACGAAACTGCCCCATCGCATCTGCAAGGTCCAGGTTGTAGTCCGAATTTCTGGCATCAAAATAATCCACCCCCTCCCAGGGCTTGGCAGGTCGATCCGAAAATCCAAAACCAGGCAAACCATGAACGATTGCCCGTTGCACCAAAATCGGCACATCCGATTGGGCGGAATTATACCCAACCAACTGGGGCTTCCTTCTTCCCACCGACTTCATAAAACTCGTCAGAATGGTTTTTTCATCTGATTTCAGAGGGTCGGACGGGTCCAAAGGCAAAGAAATCAGTTTCAGAGAGGGTTTCCCACCAGGTGCCTGCTCACGAAGGATACCGGCAAGCGAAACAATTCTACATAAAATGGTTTTTAAATACGGTTGTGAATCTGGAGCATCCCCTTCCTTCCGGGCACTGGCCCAGAGGGCTTCAAAAGAATGGGCCGCCTCTTCCCCAGGGCCTGGGGCAGGAGGAAGATCATGAAGAATCTCGGCAGATTTTGGGTCGGGTATCCATTCCACATCAAAGGAAAAGACACTGTCCGCTAATTTTTTGAGCATGATCCTAAAAAGGGGTTACCAATCCAGTTCAATAGGTAAGGACAACTGCTCCAATTTAGCCTTTAAGAACTTGGTTGCATGATGATACCCAGGTGGCAGGGTGACAATCTCAGGAGTGCCTTCATCGACCAACATGGTGTGCTCGAAATGAGCCGAGGGTAATTGGTCTTCGGCCAAGGCGGTCCACCCATCCTTCGCCATCCGAACCCTCGGACTCTTGGTATTGACCATGGGTTCTACACAGATGGCCATTCCCTTACGGAGCTGTACTCCTGTCCCCGGTTTCCCATAGTTGGGAATTTGTGGGTCCTCATGAAGGGTCCTACCCACGCCGTGTCCCACAAAGTTAGTTATAATCGCAAATCCTTCATCCTCCACATGCCGCTGCACCGCATTACCTATATCCCCCACCCTGTTTTTGTGAAGTGCATGGACCAAGCCGACATAAAGGGACTCCTCAGTAACCCGAAGCAGGCGGGCAACTTCTGGAGAAACTTCGCCCACGGGAACGGTTCGGCAGTTATCTCCCACAAATCCATCTTCCCGTATACAAACATCCACAGAGATGACATCGCCTTCCTTGAGAATCCGGTCCTTCACGCCTATTCCATGAACAATTTCATCATTTACAGACAAACAGGTGTAAGACGGGAAAACACGGTAGCCTGAGCGGTATCCCTTACAGGCACTTTGAATACCCATATCCTTCATGATTTCCCCTCCAGCCTCGTCTATTTCCCAGGTACTTAATCCAGGCTCAACCATGGCGCATAAACGATCCAATACAGCAGCAGCCGACCGGCCGGCTGCCCGAATGCGTTCTTTATCCTTAAAAGTTTTACAAATCACTCCTTCTAAACATTTACATGCCCATGTTTTCAGCAATCTAAAAAATGAATTCTTAGAAGAATGAAACAGGGTCAGCCTGGGGAAAGCCAATGACTTGACAACCCCCTACGGAATTACCAAGGACTTACCCATGAAATTAAGTTTTAAGAAGTATCCGTTTTGGATTTCCCTGCTTTTTTACCTTTTGAATTTAGAGCTTATTGGATCCAGCAACTCACTCTTATTCATCGGAACGAATGGAAAAGGAGCGGAAGGAATTTACCGAGCTCATTTTAATGAATCGAATGGACGGGCCACCGCACCCATTCTGGCCGCAAAAATAGACTCTCCAAACTTTCTCACCCGCCACCCAATAAAACCAATTATCTATGCGGTCGCTAAATGGGAAAAAGGAGCTGGAGTCGTGGGGTATCAATTCGATGAGAATGGAAATCTTGATGAATTTACCAGACTGGGATGCCCGGATGGTTTGGGCTGCCACCTAGCTGTCCACCCCAGTGGTCAATTTTTACTAACCGCTCAGTATGGAGGAGGTTCAGTTGCGTGCTTTTCCCTCAATCCTTCCGGTGAACTTTTGGATGTTCATGTGTATCCACATGCAGGAGGTTCAGGGGTCGTACCAAGTCGGCAAAAAGGCCCCCATCCTCATTGGTGTGGTTTTTCACCTTGTGGGAAATTCGCCTTGGTTCCGGACCTCGGGCTAGACCAGATTGTAACCTATCGAATAAAACACAATCCCCCAGAATTGATTGCCCATAGCAAGATCGATTCTCTCCCAGGCGGTGGCCCGAGGCATATGAAATTTTCTAAGGACGGAAAATACATTTATTTACTCGATGAGTTGAGCTTAGTCATTGAAACTTTTTTATGGGAACCCACCCAAGGTCAAGCCACCCGTATCTCCAGTATTCCTACGCTTACGGAGGAGGAAAAACTATGTGAAAGCTTCAATTCAGCCGCCGAAATCAGAGTGCATCCATCGGGCCAATGGGTCTATTCATCAAACCGTGGTCACGACTCCGTTAGCGTGTTTGAGGCAGGATCCAACGGCCTGTTACAAAACATTCAAAAACAACCAGTCCGGGGTGCGTTCCCACGCAATTTTACTCTCAATCAGAAAGGGACTTGGCTCGTGGCAGCCGGACAAGATTCCAATACGGTGTCATCTCACCGAATTAATCAGGAAACCGGTAAGCTTACCTATCAAAGAGGTTCAATCTTCAATGTACCCAACCCGACCTGCTTACTTTTTATTGAATAATACAAACAGGGAAGAATCACTGGGGTGAATCATTGGCTGGGAATTTTTGTGATTTGATTACCTTTTCAGTGTGCTCGATGAGCTGCTTTCTTTTCGCCGGATCAGATATGGACTCTGCCCAACTCAAGGCTCCGGCAGGGTCATTCGGGGCGATCTCGCGTACGAGTTGCTCAATTGCAGGATCTGTATCGGTACCCTGGGGAAATTGGTTAATCCACCCAGCGGTAGCAATAGGGTCTTTTTTCGCCCAAACTTTTGCAACCTGTTCTAAGGCGGTTTGCCGGGAATCGCCCTCCGGCAAGTTCAGGGTCCATACCCCAGCTTTTTCTGGATTTTGTTTCGCCATTTCCCGGGCGACATCTTCTGAAACTGCTACCTTAATTGGCGACTCCTCCATCGAATCAAGCCATTCAACCGCCCGGGTCATATCCGATCGGGCAAGCTTTTCGCCCAACTCTCCATAAGCAAAATTTTGCAGAGAACCTTCTGGTAAATGCTCCGCCCAATGAACCGCAACCTGCTCGCCTTGGCTCCAGACCTTTTCAAATAAAATATGAGCCGCCCGTCCGCGTACTCTGCCATAAGGAAGTTCAGTCATCAAATCAGTTGCCTGAGGAAGACTGGATTCCGATAGCCCATGAATAATTCCAACAAAATATGGGTTTTCTTCCCCATTGAAATTTTCTTTCGCCCATTGAATCGCAGAATCAGAATCCTCTCGTGCCCAGGCATCCAGGATCGAAGAACTCGCAACATGTTCGTCCCAATGCTGTTGGGACTTTGCCCACTCAAGACCAGAAACCGGATCCACTTGCCCCCAGGCAAAAGCGAGCATTTTCAATTCACTGAACCGCCCAGGCCCACCAGGCAAGGACTCATATGCCTGCAAAGCCAAATCAATGGAAGATGAATCTGGCTTCTTGAGTAACTCAGCAAACGCCTGCAACCGATTGATCGGATCCGATGAAATCAATCGTTCTTCTAGTGATTGGGATTTATCAATAGAAGGGATTGCATCTTCCCCTGAAGTCAATTCATCTTCTGATGAAAGATTATAGGACTGCGGTCGAACCGGGTTTGTTTGGGAAACAAAGTCTGCGGATACTGGATGGGCTTGATCAAACTTTTTACTGGATGTTATTTCCGCAAGTTCTTCTCCCTGTGAATTTTGCCCACCTGAATCAGATTTTAAACCAACCCAATAACTCACCACTAAAGTGAGTACCCAAAAGGCAAAAAATAGAAGTTTATTCATGCTGATCGTTTTATTTTAGATCTCGGTTTATCCAAGCAACCCTGCCCAGTAATAACCAAGAAATGAAGAGGCCTACACCACCCCAAGGTGTAAACTTTAGAACCCATTCAGGACCTCCCAAAACCCAAATATAAATAGGAAAGGAAAAAAGCATCATCGAAGCAGTAAAAGATCGCCACAAATACTCGGGCAACTTGATTTTGGAAACATAAGAAGCCAGACCCAAAACCAAAAGAACCAATGTATGGTACATCTGGTAATCGACCGCATTGTTGTAAGCGATTTTCATCCTGGGAAAATCAGTAAACTTTTCGGACAGTCCATGAGCCCCATACGCCCCCAATAAAACAGCAGATGCACCGAGAAGAGCACATGCGATGATTGGTTTATTCATCAGCAGTGGAGATTTGGACTATAAGTTCATTCCAAATTTGGCTAAAACCTTGGTCATCAGAAAATAAAGAACTCCCGTAAGGGCAATCCCTGCAGATAAAGCAGCAGGGAAAGAGATGCCTTTGCGCAAAAGAAAAGGCATCAGTAAGAACATAGGTAAGGAAGGAAGCACATACCAAAAAGTTCCCTCCGCATGATCCGCAATTCGGATTAGATCTTTGGTTTCTCCATACATCCAAATCATTCCAAGAACAGAGACCAAGGGAAGAGAAGCGATTAAGCTTCCCAGTAAGGGAAGGCGCTTGGATACTTCCGAAATAATTACAATTATTCCAGCCGTTAAAAAGAGTTTTATAATATACCAGACCATATGCGTTAATATTTAGTATTTTCTTAACCAAAAATGTGTTCTTCGCACCACCTTTTTTTAAAAAAGGAGTAAAAATAGAACAAGAACCTGTATCTTTTTATTAATTAGTGTTAATTATCAAATAAGTGCATATTCATATTGGGAAGTTTACAGTAGGATCTCTCCTGGGATTGGTTGTGCCCATTTCTTTGGCATGGGCCCAGTATGTGCATCCGCTTAATTTCCCCAGGATGCCTCAACTTGAACAAATACCTTCTGACTATTTGTTCAATATCCCGCTCGAAAACGCATTGGAAGAATTGGAGCAAGATAGCGAATGGATCGAACTCAAAGAGGAAGCCTTTCATTCTGATTATGAAATGCAGAGTACCAATTTGAACGACTTAAATAACTCCTTTGAAGATTTTAGAATGTCTGACGAATTCAAAAAAGCAAAAATCTCAATCTCTTCCAACCAGCTAGAAAAGCCTATCCTTAAGCCATCTAGCAAATCTTCAGATCTAGAATTAGATCATAATTTTGCCCTGACCCATCTGATTAAAAGTTCACTCCAGTATACATCAACCACTCCAATCAATAACCCGGTTGATATAGATTGGATCGAGTCGTCCCATCAGGAAGATATTTCAGGTAAAATCGAGACCTATCCCTCACACACAAGCATTTTTATTCGAAACTCTTCGGCTAGGCACATTGAAAATCATGAAATGACTTCTGGCAAAAGCAGGAATAAAAAAAACACTCAAACTTTGAGTTACAACCAGGTCCTGTCTTCATACCCTGTTTATTCAGGAATTTCTTACAGTAAGCCATCGATATACTACAATATTTTTGAATCGGAGACTCAAGAGTCTTTTAGTTCGATTACCCCAAGTGTGTCAGACGATGAGAACATCTTTACTAATACTTTCACTTCGAGAAGTTTTTCTAGGCAAAGAAGAGCAGATTATACCTACGAATGGGAAATGGCTGATTTCTACAGTTCAAGCACGAATGATTATTTTAATTTCAGTGGGTTTTCCAGCTCGGATACCTTAACCATCCGTATCAAGCCAATCCTTGGTGGGGTCAATTTAGATGGCAATGGATCGGATGTTAATTCCTCTGCAACAGAAGGCCTCAATACCCCGAAATATTTGTTGGATGGCCAAGCCTATTCCTACGACTCCGGCACGGGTGTTCAAACGGGTATTGATCCTGGGATTTGGACGGATAATGTGCCGGCAGAAAATTGGGACAGAGAATGGAGTTTAATGAGAATTACCGGCCAGCAACCGACAGTCATCATTGATGATAGTGCGATTAAATATTACATGAACTGGCACTACGGTTCATTCGACACTGGCGGAACAGGCCCCAATTATAATTTACTTTACTACTCTGCAGTACCAGAACCTTCTACCTATTTCATGACAGGAATTCTTTTTTGCTTCATCGGATGCAACCGTTCGAGTCGTAATACCATCAAAACCTTTCTTTCCAAAGTTTTTATGCGGTGGAAAACAAAGGATATTACTGAAGATGTCCAAGATCGGATCTCGTAAGGAGACCCGATGCAAAAGCTTTTTGTTTTCTTTTTTTGGGTTTGCCTTGCGAAAAGTGCACTCCACTCGGAAAAGAACCAAAC
>CAXBQX010000072.1:0-9003 GCA_963978365.1 uncultured Opitutales bacterium
TCTCTCTTTCCCCTCGATACCAACGGCACCCTCAAAACCGCCAGCACCTTTGATTACGAAACCAACGCCTCGACTTACACCATCACTGTACAGGCAAAGGATGAATTAAACGCCACCACCGAGGGGAATTTTACGGTCACGCTTTTGGATGTGTATGAGGATACCGATGGGGATGGATTCCGGGATTCCTTGGAAGCCTCAACCGGTAGCAATTTAAACGATCCAAGTTCCACACCTTTACAACAAGGCCTCGTCGCTTGGTATCCCTTCGATGGCAATGCCTCCGATATGTCCGGCAATGGAAACCACGGAACCGTCAATGGGGCAACCTTGGGTGCCGACCGCCATGGCGTCGCTGGCAAAGCATACAGTTTTGATGGGGTGGATGATAAAATAGTTCTTTCAAAATCTTCTTACCCAACTGGAGGCTCTGGAACTTTGAGCCTATGGGCATTTGGAGGTGATGATTTACCCAATGCGACTCAAGTGTTTATTGCTAGAGACTCTCAAGTTAATAGGCTTATAAATGTACATCTTACTTGGAGTGGAACAGATGGTGAAAGATTCATTGCCGTCTTTGATATAGGAAATCCTACTGGGCAAAACAGAGTATTCTATGCTGGTTCTCCTACCGAGTTTAAGGGTAGTTGGCAGTATTGGAGTTTTACCAAGAATCAGAACACGGGCGTAATGGAAATTTACAAAAACGGAGTTAGCGTGACAAGTGCTACTGATAAATTTGAACCTTCTGCCTCTGCGAGCGATGTAGATTACTTTTGGGTCGGGACAGGTTATCATGGGTCCATCGACGATATTCGCATCTACGATCGTGCCTTATCTGCGGATGAGATCGAACTGCTTTACCGTGCGGAGAGCCCGAACCACTTTGTGGATTCTGCCAATGACTTGGAAATGATCTGGGTGGAACCGGGCACTTTTACCATGGGTAGTCCGGTAACGGAAACAGGTAGAAGTACTACTGAGACAGAGCACAATGTCACCCTGACTAAAGGGTTTTACCTGGGCAAATATGAGGTCACTCAGGCACAGTACGAGGCGGTGATGGAGGGTAATGATGATAATCTAAATGCCACTCCAAGCTACTGGTCAAATAACCCAAACCGTCCGGTGGAGCAAGTGTCATGGGATGATGTCCAAGTATTCCTTGCCCGCTTGAATGAGCAGCAGGCAGATAAGTTGCCTGAGGGTTGGGCCTATGTTTTGCCAACTGAAGCCCAGTGGGAGTATGCCTGCCGTGCAGGCACGACCACGGCATATTCGTGGGGAGATACCATTAGTGCAAGCGATGCCAATTGGAACCATGGGAACGATGCTAATCAAACCGAGGATGTCGGCCAGTACCCCGCAAACCCTTGGGGCTTTTTTGATATGCATGGAAATGTCGTTGAGTTAACATCTGATCTTTTTCAAAGTTTCTCCTCTGAGGCTATATTTGATCCAACTGGACCCGGTTCTGGCGGTGGCTATGTAAGGAAAGGAGGATCTTGGTTCCCAAGTCCTGATTTTTTAAGGTCCGCATCTAGGCTCTCAACTGGTAATTCAATTAAAAGCGATTATATGGGCTTCCGTCTCGCTTTGCGGGATCTGAACAATGCTCCCAAAGACCTTAACTCCACCGCCGTTCTTGCTGTTCTTGAAAACCTACCAGCGGGCCAAGTCATCGGTGAGTTCAATGCCACAGATTCCGACTTGAATGGTACCTTGCGGTATCAACTTGTAACTGGAGAAGGGTCTGAGGGGAATTCCTTGTTCACTCTTACTCAGGGTGGTGTGCTGAAGTCCAATGCCACATTCAATTACGAGGCGGATAAGAACAAGTCGATCCGAGTAGCGGTGTTGGACGATAAAAATGCATCAATGGAAAAATCATTTCTTGTAAATATTTTGGATATGGATGAGGGAACCTATCCTTCCAAAGGGGCGGGTACAGATGCAGATCCTTTGCAGATCGAAACCCTCTCACACCTGAATTGGCTGTCTCATAACTCCGGTGCCTGGGCAAAGTCGTTCATTCTTATAAACGACATTAATGCGAGTGAATCCAAGGACTGGGCGGCAGGTTATGGATTTAACCCGATAGGGCGGGGTGGTACTCAATTCAAAGGAAAATTTAATGGTAATGGTAAGATCATTTATGGACTTACCATAAATAGAACATACATGGGCGCAGTAGGTTTATTTGGGCATGCCAGACAGGCAAGTATTACCAATCTTGGCATAAAGAATGGAAATGTAAGCGGTAGTACCTTAGTCGGTGGAATTGTTGGCAATTTACAAGGCAGTGCAGTGATAAATTGTTTCTTCGATGGAAATGTTTCTTCGCCCGGTCAAAAAGTTGGTGGCTTAGTTGGTATGAGCCAAGGCAACTCCCTTATTCGGAATTGTTACACAAGTGGAATTGTAACTGGTACATCCTCAAGAATAGGAGGGGTTTTGGGCCAAAATTATACCGAAAGTAAAGTGGATAAGTCTTATTCGATAGCTCGAGTAATTGGGAGTTCTCAAAGTGGTCCATTGGTTGGTTTAGCTTCTGGTGGTACCTATATTTACAGTTCTTTTTGGGACAGTGCCGCGACTGGGCGTACGGGAGGAAAGACTACCGCGGAAATGAAAACCCCGGAAACATTCGCAAATGCAGGGTGGGATTTTAATCAAACAGGGGTGTGGAAAATGATCCGTGGGGTAACCTATCCGAAACTTGCCTGGGAAACCTTGGAGAATATTTCACCCAGTGAACTTAATTCCACTACCCAAATTAAATTTACTGAAAACCTACCAATTGGCTCTGAAATCGGGTCCTTTATTGCAACTGACCTAAACTATCCAAGCGAGGTTTCTTTTTACATCTCCTCCACTTCCCCAAACCGCTCACTATTCACTCTCGATACCAATGGCACCCTCAAAACCGCTACCACTTTTGATTACGAAACCGACGCCTCGACTTACACCATAACTGTACAGGCAAAGGATGAATACAACGCGACAACGGAAGGTAATTTTACGGTCTCCTTGTTGGATGTGTTTGAAGATCTTGACCAGGACGGCACCGCTGACCACCTGGATGACGATATGGATGGCGACGGGTTTACCAATGCGGAGGAATTGGCATACGGTTCCGATCCGCGTGATGCAAATTCAGTGGTGAACCAACCCCCCTCCGATCTATTGATGGATGGTGGTGAGATTGCCGAAAATCAAGAAATAGGCAATTTGGTTGCTCGGTTTATTGGCGTGGATGCCGATGAAGAAGACACCTTAAGATACAAACTTATTGCTCCGGAAAATAATTCCAGCCTGCCTTTCCGTCTTTCTCCCGCAGGTAATTTAAAAACCACCCGTGTGCTGGACTATGAAATGGATGATCATAACTACACGGTCTTAGTTCGAGTAATAGACGATTTAAACACATCGTTCCAGAAGGAGTTTATGATTCGCCTCACTAATGTAGTGGAGGATATGGATGGCGACGAGATTGAGGACTTCTACGATGAGGATCGGGATGGAGATGGATATACAAACGAAGATGAAGTTAACGAGGGTACGGATCCAAATAACAAATTTTCATACCCCAATAAGCCCATTCTACAAACCGGGTATGGTTTGCTAAACGAAGATGGATCGATCGATCTGACTGGGGGAATTTTGCAGGACGGAAACGGAAAAATTACGGATTTTGGATTTGTCCTTTCATCCGGCATATCGATTGATCCCAAAAAATCGAAGGTCCTTTGGATTAGAGGAGTCGGAGAACCAGAAAGTTTTAAATTAAAACTAACCCAAAGCCCATATCAGCCCCTCCTTTACATTCGTGCATGGGCAAAAAATATTGCGGGGTATGGAATCGGGCCGGTTCGTAAAGTGCGTATTCCGGAAGCCCCCAAGCCCTGGTGGGGAGAGGTGCAGGAACGAGCAGGTGGGTGGAAAACTTCAGGTTGGTTTGGAAATTTTATATCCTATGAAAAGGGTTGGCTCTACCATGCAAGATTGGGCTGGTTGTATTCCTCGCCGGCAAGTGAAGAAAGCGTATGGTTATGGAAAGAGAACTTTGGGTGGTTATGGACCAAGGAGGATGCCTGGCCCTACCTCTGGAGCCATCAATCGGGTGGTTGGTTGTATCTCTACCCCGGGAAAGTAGAAGAAACTCCCAGGTTTTACGATTACTCAAGCGAGAGTTATCGGTAGGTTTAAAATAGATTTTATCCTCGGTAGTTGACTGGATGCCTAAAAGGCATACACTAATTTTATTGATGTTGTTTGATTGGAGTCCTGAAAAAAATGAATTTTTGAAAAAAGAAAGGAATCTTTCTTTTGAGGAAATTGCCTTACACCTAAGTGAGGGTAAGTTATGGAAAGTTACAAACCACCCGAATCCAGAGAGGTATCCTAATCAGAAGGTGTTTCTCGTGCCGGTAAATGACTATATATTTTTTGTGCCTTTTATTGAAGACGGGGAAAAGTTTTTTTTAAAAACAGCATTTCCCCACCGTCAGGCAACCAAGGAGTATTTACTAGAAAGGAAAAAGAATGGATAACTACGAAAAAGAAATAGCTGATGCCTATTCCAAGGGGAAATTGGAACTTAAGGATCCTGATCCCGAATTATTGAAACAGTTGGCTGAGGCAGGGAGCCAAACCTTTAAGAAAGATAAACGAATTAATATCCGCTTAAGCAGTCATGATTTATTCGGCATTCAACAGGTTGCCGCACGGAAGGGCATTCCTTATCAAGCTTTCATCTCTGGATTGATTCACCAATACCTAGAAGGTGATCTGGTTGAGGAACCTCAGGCAAATTATGGTCGTAAAAAAAAGTGAGATTTCACTTTTAAAAATCACTTCTCCAACTTTCCTAACTTACACTGGCTCCTTCTACGATGGTGAAGCCCTCAAAATTTGGGTGCCCAAGATATAAATGCCCACGGCTTCCGGCACCTTCGTGGGCTTTGCGGAAGGCTTCCGATTTGGTCCATGCAATAAAGGCATCTTCGGATGCCCAGAGGGTGTGGGAGGCATAAAGCACATGATCTTCCTCCTCTGGGCCTTTCAGTAAATTAAAACGCACAAATCCGGGAACCTCTTCGAGGTAGGTATTGCGGGTCTTCCAGATTTCTTCGAACTCAGATTCTTTGCCGGGCACGATCTTGAACCGGTTCATGGCAATGAATTCACTCATAATCAAAAGTTAGTTCTCTCTTCTCCATTCAATCTTCACTCTTACTTTTTTGAGCTTCCCCACCAGTCTTTGCTGGGAATGTGATTTATTTTGAAGTAGTTGGCTGCCCGGTTTTCCAGACCTGCTTTCATGCCGGTTTTCATATGTTGCCAGCGGGCATCGCGCTTGGCGGAGTCGAACTGTTTGTCGGGAACCGGGAACTTGGCATTGGTTTGCTTAAGCCATTGGTCAAGCCGGGCCCGCATCTCTTTGGCAAGTTTGGGGTGCTTGGTGAGCAGGTCGTTTTGCTCCCCGATATCCTTGCCCAAATCGTAAAGCTCATCGTGCCCCGTCTCGAGGTAGTGAATCAGTTTCCAGTCTCCTTCCATGATGATGGAGCAGGGTTCGCCACCCTGATTTCCATAGTGTGGATAGTGCCAGAAGAGCGGGCGTGCCGGTGAGGGTTTTTGACGGAGTGTAGACACCAGACTGATGCCATCGACTTTTTGTTTCTTGGGGATCTCGATCCCGCAGAGATCGAGCAGGGTGGGGTACCAATCGATCCCACTGGCGAGCACATCGGTGGTGGAGCCTGCCTGGGCCACTCCAGGTGCTTTGATGTAATAGGGTTCACGGATGCCGCCTTCCCACTGGCGCCCCTTGCCTCCGCGCAGGGGGAGGTTGGAGGTGGCATAGGCATCGCCCGAGGATACGCCCCCGTTGTCGGAGGTGAAGCAGACGATGGTGTTATCCGCGATGCCCAATTCGTCCAATTTGGCGAGCACCAGGCCCACAGATTGGTCAAGCTGTTCCATCATTCCGGCATAGATGGGGTTGTCCTGCACCTGGCGGACATTGAGCCGGCGGTCGAAGAGGTAACGCTCATCGGCTTTGTCCAACCCCATCTTTTTCGCCTTGTCCCGGTACTTTTTATAGAGGGCTTCGGTGGTTTGAATGGGGGCGTGTACGGTGTAATAAGAGAGGTAGGCAAGGAAGGGTTGCTTGGAGCCTTTTTGTGATTCAATAAAGTCTGCGGTTTCCTGCCCGAGCCGGATGGTTAGGGATTCTCCATTGGGTCCGTCTTTTAAATTTGGGTTGTTGTAGGGTGAAAAGAATCCACCCCTCGGGCCACCCACATCCCAACCACCTTGGTTGATATCAAATCCATGATCGGTGGGCCAGGAACCTTTGCTGCCCAGGTGCCACTTTCCGGCAAAGAAGGTTTTATAACCGGCATCCCGCATCGCTTCTGCGAGGGTGATTTCAGACGCCCGTAAATTTCTTTCATATTCGGGAGGGAGGTGGCTGTCGTTCCGTCCTTTGCTCCGGTGTGCTTCGCCTGATGCTCCTCCGATGTATTGGGTAATTCCATGATTGGTTGGATATTTGCCGGTAAGGATGCTCGCCCGGGAGGGGCTGCATACCTGACAGGTGGCATAGCCCCGGGTAAACTTCATCCCCTCGTGGGCGATACGGTCGATATTGGGTGTTTCATAAAAAGTGGACCCTTCATTGGTGAGGTCACGGGCACCGAGATCGTCCACCAGAATGAAAACCACATTGGGCTGACTGGCGAGTAAGCTAAGGGGGAAGAGGGGAAGCAGAAGTAGAATCAATTTCATAAAAGGGGTATGCAAAAGAGCAGGTATGGAGAGGGCAATGGGAAAAGGGGGTGGGGAGAAGAAATTTATTCGTAATGAGTCCACATTCTTAAAACGAGTACTGTCTTTTCTTCCTCGAATACCTCATAGACCAAGCGGTGCTGGATATTGATCCGCCGTGAATGGCAACCCCGTAGCTCCCCAACCAGGCTTTCATAAGGAGGTGGGTTTTGAAATGGGTTTCTTTGAAGTAGCTCAATTAGTTTCTGAGCGGATTTCTTTAAATTGCTTCGGGCCAACTTTTTGGCATCCCGCTGGGCTTGCCGGGAAAAAACTACCCGGTATTCAGTCACCAATCCAGCACATCACTCGCTTTTTCAATTCCCTCTCTGCGGGCGTGCTGGATCGAATCAACCATGCCGGGAATGGATTGCAGATGGAGGGTTTCCTGTATTGCCCGCCAATCCGACTCAGCCAGCAATACCGCATTTCCACGCTTACCGGTGATTTGAATAGGTTCGTGAGATTCATTTGCCTGATCAACCAAGGAATAGAGATTTTTTCGTGCCTGCGTGGCGGTGATGGAGGTCATGAATAGAAAGTACGCAATTACGCGCGTTCTGTCAACTTTCCGAACATTAAAGGATCAGCATGGCATCTCCATAAGAAAAGAAGCGGTATTTTTTATCGATTGCTTCTTTGTATAGCTCTTTGAGCCGATCAAGCCCTTCTGGCGATCCTGGAGTGAGAAAGGCTGAGACCAGGCAGAGCAGGGTGGAGCCGGGGAGGTGGAAGTTGGTCAGTAAATGATCGACCCCTAGAAAGGTATAGGGCGGGCGAATGAATAGCCTGGCATCGGCACGGGTTGGTTCCGAGGGATGTGGGTCTTCGGTACTCAGGTAGTGCTCGATCGCCCGTACACAGGTGGTGCCAATGGCCAATCGCTTAACAGAAGGATCCCGCAAGACAGCCTTGGTCTGTGGAGAAAGAAAATACTCCTCGGCATGCATGGGGTGGTCTTCCACTTTCTCGGTCTCGATCGGACGGAATGTACCCAAGCCCACGGAAAGAGTGAGGTCGTGTACCTTATGTCCGTCTGCCAGTAACTTGTCCAAAATTTGATCGGTAAAGTGCAACCCGGCGGTAGGGGCGGCCACTGCACTCCGTTTATCATCCTTGGCATAGACCGTCTGGTAGCGTTCCTCATCGGCCGTGTCGGCGGGACGCCGAACATAGGGAGGAAGAGGCAGCGAACCGATGCGCTGGGCAAGGCTGGGGGCATCCTTATCTTTCGGTAGGTTGAATCGCACGAGGTATTCTCCGGAGGGTAAAGATTCCAGAACCTCGGCTTGGTATTCTCCATCCAGTCCAAAACTTCCTGCCCGTGCGGTTTTGCCGCCCGGTTTGAGCAAGCATCGCCAGGTGGTTTCGGGCGGGTCTGCCGGGCGGAGTAATAAACATTCAACCGCTCCGCCCGTCGGGCGCTTTCCGGGAAGGCGGGCTTTGAGTACGGCTACATCATTTCTGAGGATGGCAAGCTGGGGTGGAAGCAGATTAGGCAATTCGTGAAAATGATGGTGGGAAATGGAATCATTTTGCCGGTTATAAACCAGCAAGCGTGAGCCATCCCTTTGATCGCTGGGAGACTGAGCGATCAGAGATGTGGGGAGGTCAAACTGAAGGTCGCTGGTGAGCATGGTACAGGAATCCATCAAAAGCGCATCGACAAGCATTGGGCAATTTCCTAACTTCAAAAAATCCTATTCTTTTGATCCTAAATTTAACTTAACCAGCCCGAATTCACGCCATGACTGATTCTTCCGCCAGCGAACTTGTCCATCCCCCAAAAGCCGCATCTGAGGTTGCCTACCTTAAGACCCATGAGGAATACCAGGCAATGTACGACCGGAGCCTTGCGGATCCGGATGGGTTTTGGGCGGAAATTGCGGAGGATTTTCACTGGTTTAAAAAGTGGGATCAGGTACGATCTTTTAACTACGACCGCCGCAACGGCCCGATCTCGGTAGAGTGGTACAGCGGAGCAAAGACCAATGCCTGTTACAACTGTGTGGACCGCCATCTGGAAGAGAGACCCGATAAAACAGCGATCATTTGGGAGGGGAATGAACCGGGAGAGGATGCCACCATTACTTACCGCCAGTTGCACGAGCAGGTCTGTAAATTTGCTAATGTCTTGAAATCGCGGGGTGTCAAAAAGGGGGACCGGGT
>CAXBQX010000073.1:0-8789 GCA_963978365.1 uncultured Opitutales bacterium
ATCTCGCTGAGGGTTTCTGGATTCTTTCCGAAGAGAACAGATGCAGTTGCACCTGCAAGCATGAAAAAGGCAATACTCGTATTGATATATTTATAAACCATAGGAACGATTCTTAATGCCAAGGACTCATCAGGTATTCAACGAGAATTCCATATGGCCCCCCAAATTTATCTGTTAAGAAGCACCTGCTAGAAGTTTTGAATAATTTCCTCCGCAATGTTTAATGATGCAGTGGCGGCGGGGGAGGGTGCATTGCACACATTGATGATGCGATCATTTTTCTGAATGAGGAAGTCGTCCACTAACCCACCTGTTTTGGCCACCGCCTGGGCACGGATACCAGCAGGGGCGGGGGAGAGATGTTCTGCCTCGATTGCCGGCACCAGTCTTTGCAGGGCTTTCACAAAAGCTTGCTTAGAAAAGGAGCGCCACATCTCACCCCATCCCATCTTCCAGTGCTTCATCGCCATGATCTGGAAGCCAGGGTAGGTGACCGATTCAATAAAGTCTTTCGCAGAAAACTCGAATTTCTCATAGGCCTCCCGTCCAAAGGCAAGCACCGCATTGGGCCCGCACTCCACTCCTCCCTCGATCATTCGGGTGAAATGCACGCCAAGGAAGGGGAATTTTGGGTCGGGTACCGGGTAGATCAAGTGATTGCAGAGCTTTTCTGCATCCTTGGATAGAAAATAATACTCCCCTTTGAATGGGATAATCTTGGCATCCGGAGACTGCCCGCCCAATTGAGTAATCCGGTCCGAGTGCAGACCTGCACAATTAATAAGTTTTTGGCAGTGGATGGATTGGTTGTTCGTTTGCACTACAATTTCACCCGCTCCTTTTTCAATGCCCACCACTTTCTCGCCGAGCAGAATTTGGTGCCTGTCCTCTTGGGTGAGCAGGTCGCCCAACCGTTCACAGACCTGGCGATAGTTGACAATCCCGCACTCAGGTACATGGATCGCGGCAATGCCTGCGGCATGGGGTTCAATTTCCCGCAGTTTTTCCTTGGGGATCAATTCGCAGTTTACCCCGTTTGCCTGCCCTCTTTGGTAAATTCCATTCAGACGATCTCTCTCGTCTTCATGAGTGGCTACAATTACCTTGCCGCAAAGCTCGTAATCGATCCCATGCTCTGCACAGAATCGTTCCATCGCCAACTTTCCGAGTCGGCAGTTTTTTGCCTTGAGTGATCCGGGCTTGTAATAGATTCCGGAATGGAGAACACCAGAGTTTCGGCCCGTTTGGTGCTCGGCTAGTTTTTCCTCTTTCTCGACAACGGCAATGGATTGCCCAGGAAAATGTTTACTTAAACGAAAAGCTGTGGCTAAGCCTACAATCCCGCCACCAATTACACAATAATCTACCCTGATCACATTTTGCAGAGTAATCCATCTTCTGCCTCTTGGGCAGAATAATCCGCTGAACTTTTTAAAAAATTAAGATTTTTTCTGCCAACTGGCTAGGGCACCCGTGGGGTCTTTAGAAACATCGCCCCGTCCATTTTTGGTGATGGTATTTCCTTTTGAATCGACGATCACCAGAGATGGGATTCCGCGCACTTCATATTTCTTCGAAAGCTTTTTGGCTGCATCGGAACCGTGGGGCAGGGTGTACCACTTCATTCCATATTTTTCCATGTACTTAAGTTGGTCCTCAGGGGATCGGTCCGAGGATACAAAAACAACTTCGAAATCCTTGGAGTTTTTATTTCTAAATTCAACCAAGCTGGGGGTGAAGTGACGACAGGGGGGGCACCATTGAGCCGAGAAATAAATCCCCACAATCTTTCCATCTAGAACATCGGAGGATACACTTTTGCCCGTGCTATCGAGCATTTTACTGGGGAACAGGTCCGAATCATCCGCACTCTTTTCATTTGCTGAAAGAGAAAAGAAACTGGAAAGGCTAAGGCTTGTGATAAGGGCGATTAATGCAGTAATTTTTCTATTCATAAATTCAGGCTCTACCAACATCTGCATTTTCGCAAATTTATTTGGATGAAGTTTGTTCTTTAACTTACACAAGAACCGCTTTTTTTCTTGAATCCAAGAGGGATTCTTGAACAAATGCCCTTTTTGTAAATCTTAACCCCTAATTCATTCGAATATGAGTCTCTCTTCTCTAAAACTTCATAATGCAATGTGGCCCGGTCTTGTCGGTAAAGGCGAAGGCGAAGGCGAAGAACCTCCCTTCAGCCTGGAGCGCATGCTCGATCTTACTGCCAATGCAGAAGTCAATGGCCGCAAGTTTGATGGTGTTGATTGCTTTCTCTTTCATCCTCATACCGATCCAGAAGCCAGCGATGATCAATTAAAAGAGACGGCCGATTTAATTGCCGGTCGTGGTTTTGATGTCGGGTCTCTGGTTGCCCCAGTCTGGCCGGGCACGGTTGGAGATTCTGCGATGGGGACGGACGAACAGCAGGGAAAATTCCTCGACGCGGTAAAAGTTGCCTGCCGCATTGCCAAGGTGTTCAACGATCACGGGGTTCGCAAGGGTGGTGTAATCCGGATCGATTCCGCAGAATTTGGTGTGGAACAATGGAAAGCTAATCCAGGTGAAGGGACCGCCCGTATCATTGATACTTTCAAAAAAGCTGCAGCCATTGCATCTGATCATGGAGAACGCCTTGCAGTGGAAGGTGAGATTTGCTGGGCGGGTATGCACAGTTGGAAGGATGTCCTCGATCTGCTCGAAGGTGTAGGTATGCCAGAAACTCTCGGTTTTCAGGCAGACTTAGCTCATACCTATCTCTATCTAATGGGCTACAATGCCCCTGAGCATGCACTGCTTCATGATGGTTACTCGGATGATGAGTTTTATGCCGCTTATGAGAAAATGACCGACAAACTCAGACCCTGGACAATCGATTTCCATGTAGCTCAAAACGATGGGCAGGTCCATGGTGCAGGTTCTCACGATAAAACCGGTAAGCACTGCCCGGCAGATGATCCCAACGGAAAATTAGATATCGCTCGATGCTCAAGTTATTGGCTGAAGGACTTCCAGGATCGTGGGATTAAACACATTTGCTGGGATGGCTGTATGTTTCCCAATGCAACCCTTGAAAACCCATCCACATGGAACACCATCCTTCAAGCGATGGTTAATGTGGTGTCTCAGTAAATTCTCGACCCAATTTCATTCAAAAGACGGCCTTTTCGGGGGCCGTCTTTTTTTTGCATGTCTGCTTGTGAATAAAAAAAATCATATTTCTTCATTTTTTAATCGAATCTGCGTCCAACCTGAGTAAGGGTATGAATATGGATGGCAAAACATTGAGTTTAGAATTCTAAACTTTTTGTTTTATGGAATTAACTTCTAACAAAGATTGAAAAATGGGAATAACATACAGAGAAGCAAAAAGGATTTTGGCCAAGCAAGACGAGGCAAGAGATGTAATCAATAGTTACCGCGGAATGGAAACTTTGGGCAAGAGGTTGCAACTTCGAAGCAATAAAGAATTAATACTTAAGTTACTAGAAATCGAAGAGGATGAATCCATCGTCGAAGTGTTTGCCCACCTCAAAGCCCTTTATGAAGAGCAGTGGGGCGATGCTGAAGTGATGCAGCCGCCCGAGGTGCCTGGAGAACTGAAGGAAGACGCTAAGGAGGATAAGTCTTCTTCCGAACTTTCCAGGAAAAGTAAGGTAGAATCTACATCTTCGGTTCCTGCAAACGCAGGAAACTAATTTTCTTTCAGCTTTGCTTGATTTTACTACCCGGTTCTGGGTAGATTAAATCTCTTGAATATTACTTCCAGATTTAAGCAGCCCGCATCTTTATCAGGCAGTATTCTGCTTTCCCATCCATCTCTGCAGGATCCAAACTTTTGCAGAAGTATTGTTTTCTTGTCCAACCATTCAGATGAAGATGGAACATTGGGCGTGATCTTAAACCGCCCTCTGGGCAAAAAGTTGATCCAACTGGACGACCAATTCAAGCACTTTGCTCTTGGTCAGGCCGAAGTTTACGATGGTGGGCCTGTGGAGCGGGAAAAACTAATCATTGCAGCCTGGGACTGGAGGGACACCTCGGACTCTTTTCGATTATACTTTGGGATCGATATCAACAAAGCCGAGTCCTTAAGGAAAGAGAATGAAAATATCCATATTGCCTGCTTCCTTGGTCATTCGGGTTGGTCACCTGGTCAGCTCGAAGATGAATTGAAACTAGATTCCTGGGTAGTTTCGAATCTTAATTTAGATCTTTTCGAGCAAATGAATGATAAAGCCAAATGCTGGAAGTCTGCCATATCGGGAATCAGCGATGAGATGAAGCTTTTGGCAGATGCACCCGAAAAGCCCTGGCGAAACTAGAATTTCCCTTTTACATATTGAGTTTCCCCAACTTGGTATTGAGGGCGTTCAATTCTTTTACACTTTTAGCTCGAAATGAGGATTGGCATTTCATTTGCTAAAGTTCTTGCGATTGTCTTTTAGACATTCAGTCTATTATCAGTCCTTAAACCCTTAATTATATGAGTAAGCACAAGCTAGAATACATTTGGCTCGATGGTTATAAACCAACCCAGAGTCTGCGCAGTAAAACGATGATCGTTGATAACTTCAGCGGTAAGGTAGAAGACGCCAAACAATGGTGTTTCGACGGTTCTTCCACCGAGCAAGCCGAAGGTGGTTCTTCCGATTGTTTACTACAACCTGTATATATTATTGAAGATCCAGACCGTTTCGGTGGCAACGGATGGTTGGTCATGTGTGAGGTTCTTAACCCAGATGGTACCCCTCACGAATCCAATGGTCGTGCAACCATCGATGATGATGACGATGACTTTTGGTTCGGTTTTGAGCAGGAGTATACCCTTATTGATCTCGAGACGGGCCGTCCCCTCGGTTTCCCTAAAGAAGGTTACCCAGCCCCCCAAGGTCCTTATTACACCTCTGTTGGTGCCCGTAATACTAAAGGGCGTGAATTGGTAGACGAACATTTACATCTCTGCTTGGAAGCTGGCCTCAATGTGGAAGGTATCAACGCGGAAGTGATGATGGGTCAGTGGGAATACCAAATTTTCGCCAAGGGTGCCAAGAGTGCTGGTGACCAAATCTGGCTTGCTCGCTACCTTCTTGAGCGTACCGCCGAGTCTTATGATATCGCTATCGACCTTCATCCAAAACCTGTGAAAGGGGATTGGAATGGTTCTGGTATGCATGCCAACTTCTCCAACGGAGCAATGCGCGACCAAGGTGGGGAAGCCCTCTTTAAGCAAATCTGCGAAGAGTTTGGTAAGAATATTGACCGTCACATCTCTGTCTATGGTGCAGACAACCATCAGCGCCTTACTGGTCTTCATGAAACCCAGTCTATTGATAAGTTCAGCTACGGAGTATCAGACCGTGGTGCATCGATCCGTATCCCTGTGGGCACGATCCAGGATGGCTGGAAAGGTCGATTGGAAGACCGCAGACCCGCTTCGAACGGGGATCCTTACCGTATCGCTGCAGCGATTATCAAAACAACCAAGCAGGCATTGTCCGCCTAGTCGTTTCGGTTTTCTTAAATTTAAAAGGCGATGGTTGAAAAACCATCGCCTTTTTTATTTCCTTTTTTTCATCACCACCACAAATTCATCACCATCTTTTTTAAAAAACCGAAGCACCACAAAGTTGTAATTTACCTGAGGGTAAAGTTTGGTTTTACGGGTACCATTCTCGATCCAGGACGCTTCGATCGCTTGGGCTTGTTCACTCATCAGTTTTCCATGTCTTTTGATCTCCCCTTGCTGGCCATGAATTTTTTCAATCCTCCAACCCTGCGTTTGCCATTCATCAACAACTTCATTTGCGGATGGACTGCACCCCAAAAAGAAAAAGCTAAAGGGTAGCAAAGCGAGTTTAGGTAGCCATTTTTTCATTTCGGCTTGTTAAAGGTAGCTCAAAAATAAATCGATCAAAAATTTGCATCTCTCCAGGCAATGGGTTCAGTTAAGATGTGGAGGAAAGCACAACGCCATACCGGCATTTGCGAGTTAAACCAAAACTCGCTGTAACTTCTTCGTCTCTTTTAGGTCATAATTTCATCTGTTCTTGTACCTATTTTCACTTTTTGTCGTCTAACTTTAAAACGTTTCTGCGGGAGAAGCGTTCCAACTAACAACACAAAGAAAGGAAATGAAATTATGTTCAATTCCAAGAACTGGGGAAATCATCTAAACCATTCAGAAACGGAGTGGTGGAATCATATTTTCAAATGGTTTACTAAAAGGTTAATCGTGCTCGATCCATTCAGGTGGCGACCGTGCTTTGTATTGACCAATCCCCGATACCCCCCATCGACCTGACCTTTATAATTCACTTGGTCCGTTTCTGATTCAGGAAAGATTGAAAAAGAGAAGTTTTGACCTTCGTAACCTAACTTCCAATTTCGCCAAGTTTTAAATTTAAAGAGCTTCCCTTTGCCCGAAGGGAAGCTTTTTTTTGGATATGAGTTACGCCTCGTCGACCTTTTAAATTGAGCCTTTGCCTACCCCTTGAATTATGTCATCCATAATAAAATATGCTTCCAACCATTCTAATCAGCAGTAGTGTAATCTTTTTTCTGGCCTATCGTATATATGGGTCCTTTTTAAGCGGTCGTTGTGGTGTAAACGATGATCTAGATACTCCCGCTATTCAAAAAGAAGATGGTGTGGATTATTCTCCCACCCGGGCTTCCGTTCTTTTTGGGCATCATTTTTCATCCATCGCGGGTGCGGGTCCCATAGTTGGGCCTATTCTTGCCGCTACCTATTTCGGGTGGGGGCCCACCTGGGTGTGGATTTTAGTGGGAGCTATTTTTGTGGGTGGTGTTCACGATTTCGGAAGTGCATTTATGTCTCTTCGCCAGGGCGGGCGATCGATTGCAGATGTGATGACCTCTTTGGTCGGAGGGCGTGCGGGTAAGCTTTTCCTGATCTTTGTTCTGCTCGCTTTGGTCTATGTTATCATTGTTTTTTTAGATCTTACTGCCTCCACCTTTACCAAGCAACCAGCTGTGGCATCTGCATCCGGATGGTTTATTCTGGTCGCCGTTCTTTTCGGCTTCTTACTCCGGGCAGGCAGGTTTTCCTTAGGTAAGCTTGCATTGATTTTTTTCCCGCTCACTTTTTTGGGGCTTTTAATTGGCCATTATTTTCCTTTCTTACCCTTGCAAAAAGAGGTTTGGATTTCTCTAATCCTTATCTACTGCTTTTGTGCGGCTGTTCTTCCGGTTGGGATTCTTTTACAACCCCGGGATTTTTTAAGTGCCGGCTTTCTCTATGCAATTTTAGGGGTCGGGGCGATAGGAATGTTGTTCGCTGGAGAGTCGATGGAATTACCCATTTTTATTGGGTGGGAGTCAGAAAAGTTGGGTATGTTGGTACCTTTTCTTTTTATCACCGTAGCCTGTGGAGCCTGTAGTGGTTTTCACAGCATTGTCGCGAGTGGTACTACCTCCAAACAAATCAGAAAGGAGAGCGATAACCAAAAGGTTACCTACGGGTCCATGCTTTTGGAGGGAATCCTCGCAGTCTTTGCATTAGCATGTGTGGCTATTTTAAGCGTTGGGGAGCGTGAAAGCGGAGGTACCCCGGTTGGCATTTTTGCAATGGGTGCTTCTAAGTTTTTTAGTGCGGTCGGTATACCTCTCTCCTTGGGAGTGGAATTTGCGATGCTTGCAATTAGTACTTTTCTGCTGACCACTTTGGATACCTGCACCCGATTGACCCGTTTCCTGATCGAGGAACTCTTCGATTGGAGAAACCAGTGGAGCCGTTATCTTGGAACATTGGGAGCTCTTTTATTGCCAGCACTTTTGGTATTCCAATCCTTTCCGGGCCCGGATGGAAGTATGCAACCTGTGTGGAAAGCGATTTGGCCACTCTTTGGAGCAACCAATCAGTTGTTGGCTGCCTTTGCATTGCTTACTTTGGTTGTTTTCCTGCGGGTTCGAGGGATTGCTTATGGGTTTGCTCTCTGGCCTGCTATTTTAATGATTTTTATGCCCATGCTTGCCCTCGCTTGGATGGTTTGGTCAAATGGTTATAACTCCCTGATCGGAGGGACATCCGTGGTCATGTTTCTCCTAGGTTGTTACCTCACTTATGTATCCTGGCAACAAGTTCGTAGCGGAGCAAAAGGAGATTAAAGACCTCAGTTAGAGCACGAAGTCGGGTGCTTTCTCTTCGGGTTGGTTCCCACCCTTAGCATTGAGGGCAGCTTGAATGGTGGTTTTAAGTTTGTCGGGCGGGCAGGGCTTATTGAGGATTTTAAACAGCAACCCGGATTGGATGGCTTCTGCTCCACCAAATTCAAAATCTGCGTGTCCCGTGAGTAAAATACACATCGTATCCGGATTATTTTCCTTAATGGTTCTCAACAGGGTGGCCCCATCCATCTTCGGCATACGCATATCCGACACAACCACCGGAAAGTGGCCTTGTTCATTAATGGTTTCAATCGCCTCATAAGGGCCATTGGCAACGGTAACGGCAAAAGCTCTCCCTAGGTTTAGTTTTATTCCTTTCAGGATGGATTCTTCATCATCAACAAATAAAACTCTCTCATTCATATTACTTTTGAAGCATAGTAGATTTACGAATGCAAGAACTAGATTTTTTGAATTTTAGCGTTTAAAAACGGGAAATATTCGGAGCATCCCAAGAAACCAAAATATTTTGTCGATTCCTTGGACTAACCTTGCTAGGAATAACCTACGAATGCCCGAGTGGCGGAATGGTAGACGCTGCGGACTTAAAATCCGTTTCACCTAGTGAGTGTGGGTTCAAGTCCCACCTCGGGCACTCTCTT
>CAXBQX010000074.1:0-8724 GCA_963978365.1 uncultured Opitutales bacterium
GTTTGCCTGAGGTTGTTTGCTTCTAAAGACTGCACCTTATGCACTATTTATCTTTTGCTTTATTAACCGTGGTTTGCTGGGGGACTTATGGCGTTTGTATGCACATAGGATCGAGCAATATGGCGGATAAGGAAAACGGTCGAATCATGGCTTTTTTATGGGTTGGGCTCGCTTACTTTCTGACTGCAGTGGTGGCCCCATTAATTATTCTCAAACTCAAAGGAGGAAACATTGCGTTTTGGACTTATCCAACCAAAGGTTGGCAGTGGTCCCTGATTGCGGGAACCCTTGGCGCCATTGGTGCGTTGGGAGTGCTGCTTGCTTTTGGTAAAATGCCCAGCCCCGCATATGTACCGGTGATCATGTCGATCATTTTTGCGGGTGCTCCTATGGTCAATGCCTTGGTCAGTACAACCAAAGAGGGGAACTGGTCTTATGTGCGATGGCCGTTTGTTTTGGGCATTGCATTGGCTGCGATCGGCGGGTACATGATCACCAAGCATGCCCCTAAGCCGCCCAAGCCTGAAGTAGTGGCAAAAGGTCCGCAGTCCTGATTAAAAAATTTGAGTGGATAAGATGTCCACGACGATGAATCATCAATCAAATAAGATTTCGGACTGGGAGTCCAAAAGATGGTCAGACTTTCAGGAAAAGTTAGGAAAAATTCATCGCAGCAATTCATTCCAAAAAAAACGATTTCCCGCGTTAGGTGAATGGAAAACATGGAAAAGTTTTGACGATTTTTCCGAAGCTTGCCCATTGACCACCAAAGCTGAATTAGAGAGCGACCGATTGGCATATCCACCTTGGGGATCTAACCTGACCTTTAACCAGGAACAGTACATTCGGTATTCCAGGACCAGTGGAACCAGTGGAGAGGCAATCTCTTGGATGGATACAGCAAAGGACTGGGATTGGATGCTGGGAAATTGGGATTCTATTTTGGAACATGCCGGGGTACGAACTGGAGCCTCTTGTTTCTTTGCCTTTTCCTTTGGCCCATTTCTAGGGTTTTGGACAGCTTATGAAGCAACGGTTCAAAGAGGGTGCATATGTATACCTGGTGGTGGGCAGTCGACTGAATCCCGCTTGCGGTCGGTATTGGAAAATAAAGTGGAGTATCTATTTTGTACACCAACCTATGCCATGCGCATGATTGAAACCGCAAAGGAGATCGGGATCGATTTAACCAAAAATTCACTCAAAAAAATCATTGTAGCCGGAGAGTGCGGGGGCAGTATTCAGGCGGTTCGTCGTTCGGTGGATGAAGCCTGGGGAAAGGACTCTTTGATCTACGACCATTATGGGATGACCGAGGTTGGTCCCGTTGCCTATGAGACCCCAGGGAGCGGAGGAGGATTGAGGGTTTTGCTGGATTCCTACCATCCTGAGGTCATTGACCCGAAAACCAGCTGCCCTGTAAAACCCGGGGAAATGGGCGAACTCGTCCTGACTCCGCTAGGCCGAGAGGGCTCTCCGGTCTTACGATATCGCACCGGTGATTTGGTCCGGGTGTCATCTGGAGTGGATGAAAGCGGGCTTCCCTCCTTTGATTTGTCGGGTGGTATTCTTGGCCGGGTCGATGATATGATCGTGGTGCGCGGGGTAAATCTCTACCCCTCGGGAGTGGATGCGATCATTCGAAAATTTCCCAGTGTGAGTGAATATCAAGTACTGGTGACACTAATACGAGAAATGAATGAGATATCAATTCGTGCAGAATGCGGGGAGTCCGATGCCCATGAATTAGCAAGTGCACTACAGGATGCTTATTCCCTCCGGATCCCAGTGGTATCTGTGGAAAAAGGTACACTTCCCCGGTATGAAATGAAAGCGAATCGATGGGTGCGTGAATCCACCGATCATGCCAGTCATTCTGTATGAAAGATTTTATTCAAATCCAAAACCTGACCAAGGAGTATTCGGAGGGTCCGGATAGAAATGCGGTTCAAGTATTTTCCAATCTTAGCTTATCTGTGGAAAGAGGAAAATCATTGGCCATTGTTGGACCCTCTGGAAGTGGTAAAAGCACTCTGCTCAACTTGATTGGAGCAATCGATCGACCCACTCGTGGGGATATCCTCATCGATGGCAAAAAGATCAGTTCTTTTACCGAGGAAGAATCTGCAAGATTTCGTAACCTCAGGATCGGGTACATTTTTCAGTCACACCATCTTTTGCCCGCACTAACTGCTGTGCAAAATATTATGATCCCAGCTTTGGCTGGTCATTCCAATATAAAGAACCAAGACCTCGAAGATCGGGCCAATGATTTGCTCAAAAAAGTGGGACTTTCTCACCGGGCCAATCATTTGCCTGGAGAATTATCGGGAGGGGAAAGACAGCGGGTCGCGGTTGCCCGTGCCCTGATTAATCAGCCCCAGATTCTACTGGCAGATGAGCCTACCGGTGCATTGGATCAGCAAAATGCCAAGGTGTTGATCGATCTATTGCTGCAATTGAATCAAGATTTCGAAACCACTTTGCTGGTGGTTACTCATTCCACGGAATTGGCCAAGAAAATGGATCTGGTTTGGGCCTTGAAGGATGGTAAGCTTGAAGAGATGAACTTATGAGTATTTGGCGAATTATCTTCGCCAATCTCAAATATTCGAGAAGGCAACATTTGGGCACTTGCTTAGGCCTATCCGTGGCGACCATGCTCCTTCTTTCAGCTCTTTGTATCGGAGATTCGATAGAGGCAACCTTAGCCAAACAGGCAAGGGATCGAACGGGATCTGTATCCCATGTATTTCTGTCGGAAGAAGGTTATTTTTATTCGGACTTGGTGGACCGGGTTCAGCGGTCCATAAACCTTAAGACGACGGGCAAGTTGGCTCCAGTGCTCTTAACCCAGGGCATGGTTTCTTCCCCAGATGGTAAAAAGCGGGCAAACGGGGTAACCGTTCTTGGAGTCGACTCAAGATTCTTTGATTTTGCGGATGTGCAGAGTGGCTTACCAGACTTGAACGAATCGGGGTTCTGGGCGAGCCCAGGCTTATCGAATGAATTAAAAATGGATCATGCATCGCGGTTGATTTTGAGAGTTGAAGAGCCCAGCCTTTTTTCCAGGGATGCACCATTGTCGGGTGAAAGAGACTCCCGGTTTATATCCTGGAACCGACCTTTGCTGGGAGCCATTGAGCCTAGTGCCCTTGGCAGTTTTTCATTGCGTGCATCGATGAGTGAAGCTCGAACCCTTTTTGTTCCATTGAGCATGTTGCAGGAGGATATGTTTGTAAGCTTTGACCCAGAGAAGGGTAGGTCTGATTTTTGTAACCTCATCCTTGCTGATGCAGAAGCGGGCTCAATTTCTCTAGTGGAAGAGGCGATCCGCAATTGCTGGACCCTTGGAGATGCGGGGCTGAGCCTGAAAAAACTGACCCAGCCAAACTTATGGAACCTAAGGAGTAGGAGTGTTTTTTTGGCGGACCCACTGGTGGAGTCAGCAAAAGAGGTGGATGAGAATTTGCGGGGAGAGCTCACTTACTTGGTCAATGCGATACGAATGCCAACAAGCCATGGCCATAACGATGCATCCATGATTCCGTACTCCATGGTTACCGGAGTTGATCCAGAAGAAAAAGGAGTGCTGGGCAAGGAATGGAAAAGCGATGAGATTGCAGTGAACAAGTGGGCAGCCGAAGACCTTAACCTGAGCCTTGGAGATTCCATAAGCTTGGAGTATTTTATAGTTGGCGAGAGGCGTCGCTTAATCGAAGAGAATCGAACTTTCAGGGTAGCCAAGATTCTATCCATGCCCGATCCTGTTCTGCCCGGTCAGGAGAGTGATTGGACACCTAATTTCCCAGGCTTATTGGATGCCGAAAATTGCGGGGAATGGGATACGGGCATTCCGATCAAACATACGATTCGAAGGCAGGATGAGGATTACTGGGATCATTACCGAGGAACGCCCAAAGCCTTCATTTCTTTGGATACGGCTCAAGAGATGTGGGGCAATCGTTGGGGAAAGGTAACGGGCTTACGAATTGAAGGGGAGGATAGGGTAGAGTCTCTTCGACAAGCTCTTTTGCATAAGCTAAGCCCCAATGATTTTGGATTGCGAAGAGTCGACCTCAAGTTGGATTCAGAAAGAGCCATTCAGGGACCCGTTGATTTTAGTCAGTTATTTATGGGCTTTGGTTTTTTTGTTATTCTCGCGGGGTTTTCATTAAGTGCGATGCTTTTTGGTTTTTCCTTAGAGCAGAGAAACCGCCAGGTTGGTTTACTCCGATCTTTAGGCTATACCCAAAAAAGAATTAGATTAATCTGTTGGATGGAAGCTGGGTTTGTCTGTTTGGGCGGAACCCTCATGGGTGTGGGGTGGTCCTGGTTTTTTGGTCATGCAATCCTTTGGATGCTCAACGATATTTGGGGGGCAGCGGTTGCCCAAACGACCCTAATGTATTCCCCGAGCTGGGAATCGGTGATTGGGGGAGTTTTGGGCTCCTTTTTAATGGGAGTTCTTACTCTTACCTTTGTGAGTCGTAGGCAGCTTAAAAAATCACCGACAGAATTATTGCAATCGGGTGAGTTTATTCGGTTATCCTCCCAGCGACGGGGAAAGATGATTCCTTTTTCAATCAATCTGTGGGTCGAAGGACTTCTTTGGGTCTGTGCACTTGTCCTACTTGGGTACTCAATCATTTCGGATACTTTTCCTGGACCCAGTTACTTTGGGATTGGAGCAATGTGCTTAGCTGCTGGAGTCCTGCGGATGGTAAGGTTTAGTCGTGCTCGTGCCCCTAAAAAGAATGATGATCTTTTAGTAAGGTTAGACTTTCGTTCAGGCAGAAAAATTGCGACAGCGGGCCTGCTTGCGGTGGGAACTTTTCTGGTGCTTGGAGCAGGTGCATTTAGACAAGACCCGCTCAATACTTCCAAAATCAGGATTTCTGGAACTGGAGGGTTTTCCCATATTATTCATACGAGCTTACCCCTGTATGATGATCTTTTAGGTGCAGAAGCAGCCGAACTTTTTGACCTGAATCCGAGTTTGTTGGAAGATATCGAAATTATTCCCTTACGAAGTCATGGTGGGGACGATGCGAGTTGCCTCAATTTACACCAATCTACATCACCCCCTTTATATGGGTTGGATGTCCATTCCATCTTGGGAAGATTTAAGTTTGTGGAGGGTGACTGGTCTGATTTACAGAAGCCTTACCCTAGCCGAATTGTGCCCGCAGTGGTGGATCAGAACACTTTGCTTTGGTCCCTCAAAAAACGGGTAGGGGACCGGATTCCCTACTTGGACGGAAAAGGAGAAAAGTTTGAAGTGGAGATATGTGCAGTGGTCCAAGGAAGCTTTTTGCAGGGAGCGTTATATATTTCAGAAAAAGACTGGCTTAGGAACTTTCCGCACCGTGGGGGCTACCAACAATTTTGGATCGGAGGAGAAGGCAAAGAGAGTTTGGCAGTGGCTCATCTTGAAGACCGTCTGCTCAATTATGGCCTAAGAAGTGAAAGTACGCTAGACCGGTTAAAAAAGTTAAAGCAAGTGGAGAACACTTACCTTTCAATCTTTCAGGCACTGGGTGCACTCGGGGTGCTTCTGGGTACCGTTGGATTATTTGTGGTGGTGCTTCGAAACCTTTGGGAGCGGAGGGAAGAACAAGCAATCTTGTCGGCCCTTGGTTATTCCTTCCATCAACTAAAGAAAATTTATTACACAGAAAATGTTCAAGTCGTATTTTTTGGAATTATTCTGGGCGTGGGTGCTGGATTCATGGGGCTCGTTCCTTCTTTGATCAAAAAAATAAACGATATTTCTTATGTGGCGATTGGGGGATTTGTACTGACCCTGCTGATCTTTGCTTGGCTTTGTCTTCGGGGAAGTATTTTTCTGGGATTGAGACAGAAACCATTTGATTCGTTAAAGAATGAATAAACATAAATTGAAACAGGCCATCTCATCTTATTTAATTCTAGGAATCACTTTCGCCCTTGTTCATACAAAGGCAGAAGGAGCAGAGGAGTGGACCACGGTATATGAAGAAAACTTTGATCAGTCATTGGAAGGCAGTACCCCCGAAGACTTTTTTGTTTTGGATGGCGATTTTCGAGTGGTTTCCAAAGAGGGAAGGAAGTGCCTATCCCTCTCCGCAAACCCAGTAGGCGAGCATGGCTTTCTCTTCGGTCCCAGGCTTAAGGGAGAATCAGTCCGCTTATCTTTCTCCTGTCTTGGAGCTTTTAAAAGCAGAAGACATAATGTTTTTGCAGGAGCCCTGGGAGGGATGAGGGGGTTAGCTTTCAGAATAAATCCAAGTTCGCAAGAAATCAGTTTTAGTAAGAACGAGGAGCCCCTTTCTGTGTACAATACTAATTGGCTCTCCAATCAATGGATGAGGGTTCAACTGGAAACATCCAACGATCCATTATCAAAAAAAACCACGATTCATTATAAAATTGCCCCTGAGTCGGAGCTGACTTCCTTCAGCGAAGGTAGTTTCTCCTTTGAAGGATTTCTACCGAGTGGAAGATGCGTCTTGTGGGGTTTTTCTTATTCTGGCAAGCAAATGCACTGGGATAATTTACTCATTCAGTTCAGGAATTAATTTATTAAGCTAACCAGAGTGTTTAAAGCAAAAGATTCTCTTGCCATAAGCTTTATCTTTTCAAAGCATCACTAGCTTTTACGCAGCCCATGCATGCCCTTAGCAAAACGCTTTTTTTTACCACAGGAACCGTTGGTCTATTGATCTTGGTCTTCCTTTGGTCCGCACTGAAGTACGGACTGTTCAAATTGAATCACCTGATAGAAGCGGTTCTCAGCTTCAAATTCGCTGGCTTTTATATAACTGAATTTCTCATGCTTTCAGGGGATGCCGATCCTGGTTTAAAAATTCATACCATCAAATTGGTCGTAACTGCAGGGGTCGGAATCGGATCCATTTTCCTGATTATTCTAAGTTATTTACCTAGGCTCTCCTGGCAGTTAAAGTCCCTCAGCTTTGCTGTCTCTATCCTTCTTTTTTCTATTCTTACTCTTTTTTGGCTTACCTTGTTTAGCGGCCATGAAATCATCTTACATAGAGAAAAGAATGCGATATTTGGATTTACGGTGGTTACCTATCTGATCGGGATCTTCTCCATTTGGTATGCCATGAAGAAGAAACCCGTGAAAACCTTGAAAAAATCTTCAAAGGAGCCAGTTTCTCGACCAACAGTTGTTCGGTCTGTTGGGGAAAAGATTGCAGAATCAGTTGAGGAAAAAGAGGATGCTCCCACTGACATATCTTCGGCTAAGGAAGATGCACCTAAGGAAGTAACAAACAAAGAGGAAGCAAATCCTCCTGAAACCTCCAATGAAGTTGATTCTACTGTAGAGGAAGATGCCGATGAAAATACCCCAGAATCACTAGATGAGGAAAGCGGGGTATCGGAAGAAGAGACTGCATCCGAGCCCAATGAAACTGAGGAACAACCTGCTTCTGAGCCATCCATTATTGAGGAAGAGCAGGCTCAACCTACTGATGTAGATGAAGATGGCGTACCTACGCCAGACGCGTCAGAGGATAGCGAAAAAGTCGAAGATGTGGAGAGCATCGCAGAACTGATAGAGAAAAACCCTGCGTAGACGGTGATGATCCAGAAAGTTGTAAACTATATCCTCACTTTTGCGATATTTGGCCTCTCTCTCTATCTGATTGAGGGAGCGTGTTTTCGACTCGTTGAGCCCTACGCTCAATGGAGACTTCAGTTTGCCTGGGGAGAACCAAGTCATGCGAAATTAAATCCTGTTTTCAAAACGATTCCCACAGATCATTCGATCTCTCCCCCAAGCGGCTCTAGTTTTTTTGGCGGAATGCAAAAACCTTTGGATTTAGAATTCGAGTATGCCCAAAAGATAACCAGCTTTAACCGACCCGTCCGGGACAGATATTACAACTACCTTTTGAAGGAGGTTAACCCACTTAGAAATTTTGAATTGGTCGATTTAGGAATTGTCAAAGGGGTGGTTGTGCCAGGAATGAAACGACCGGCAAATCCTCTTGATGTTGAGTTTGGCCTGGCTCGCAGGGAGGGCCTTCCAGTCCCGTTTTCTAATGCCCTTTTCTTACACCTGATTCCACAAGGGCCACGTAATCTATACGAATCAGAGTTTGCCAAGTTGGAAGGGCCTTTTTCTTTCTTGCTCAACCATGGGTTTGCTTGCGTTTTACTGGATCCTAAATCATCCAGCGAGCTCTTAACTCAGGTCAATTACCTGAAGTCCCAGCATCCAAATTTCGCCGAAAATATATTTATTTATGCTGAGGGCGATGCCGTATCTATTGTCTGTGACGCAATTTTAGAAGAAAGCGAATGGGTAAGCTCCCTCATGGTTAAAAACCCCACTAAGCCACTTCCCCCAGAAATAAGCTCTTCGGTTTCTTGGTTTTTCGGATTGGTAAAGCAAGGTCAGATAGAAGAAGATGTAGAGGACTCGTTAGTCGAAATTGTCCGGGCAAAACGAGATCATCCCAACATATATTTGTCCAGACTTTCAGGACTTCTTTTTAAGGAGAGCAAATCAGAAAAATTTCTTTCATCCGATTTGGTGTCTTATTTACTGACCTGCTTAAAAATTTCTCAGGAAGTCCAAAGCTTAGACCTTGAAGGACTCGCTGGAAATCAACTGCCCGACGATAATTCCACAAACGGTTCCAATTTATTGAGTTTGTCTGACCAGAATGTTTCTGGATTGGAAATCGTATCCCAAGACGAATCAATACTTCA
>CAXBQX010000075.1:0-8192 GCA_963978365.1 uncultured Opitutales bacterium
GTGGACTCATTATGGAAATTGAATGAATGGCAGCACCTCGCCATTACCATCGAGGAGGATGGACAAACCAAGTTCTATTCCGATGGAGATTTCGTTGCATCCCAGCAAGGCAATGTGCCTGCAGATTTAAACCGATCCTTTCACATCCTGGGCGGGAATCGTCTGGGTATGGATCCATTTAACCCAATTGATCTGGAAGGCTTACAACTTTGGCTGGATGCCCGTTATGGACACACCGTATTTATTGATGCAGAAGCCACTACGATTGCATCTACGGAAGGCGACAACATTGCCGTATGGAAAGACCTTAGTGGAAACGGACACGATGCACTGTCCACCGATGGAACTCCGGTCTGGCAACCATTTGGGTTTAATGAATTACCCACTCTGTTTTTTGATTACAATACCCAGATGACGGTTCAAAACAGTAGCGAGGAATTTGACGGGTGGACCAAACTTTCTGTCTATGCAGTATTGGAAGAGAAATCCATAAATACCTGGAGATTTTGGTTTGGTAAAAGTGGTGGACTCAATGATCCATCCAATAGTTCCTGGCATTTCATGAGCAGACGACCAGACCTAAATCCTCCCATATATGGATTTCGGGTCAATGGCACGACCGGAGGAGATAGGGCTGAAATTAGTTCTTCATATTCAAACCTAGTTCATGACCCCATGCTCCTTGTTCTGACTTATGATGGGGTTGCAGGAAAAAGACAGGCCCTCATCAATGGCACGACTGTAATTGACCAGTCGAATGATACGGGAAGTATTCACTCCACGACAAATCCGTTAACCATCGGAGGAAAAGCGGGTACTTGGGGTAGTATCCAAACTAATTACTCAGAATTCATTGTTCTCGAAAATGTATTAACCCGAACTCAGCACCTAGAGTTAGAGGGATACTTAGCTCACAAGTGGTCTCTTCAAGACAAGTTATCTGAGAATCACGAGTACAAAACTTCCCCACCGGTGAGTGCCCCCAAAGACTTCGATTTCTTTGATGGGATTGTCGATGACTTGAGGATTTATGAGCGTGCCCTGAGTAATGAGGAAATTGCGTCCATTTTTGATGGGGATCTGAGCCAAACCGTACATAGCGGAGGCCAGGCACCTCTGGTGTATTTGTATTGGGGCGATGAAGATGGTGGGCTGAATCCAGAAACCAATGCATCTTCTGCCAGTACCTGGGATCACAAAGTCGAGCTCGGGGTGCGTGAAATGGGCACATTCAATCACTCCCTAACAGGACTGGAACTAGGTAAAACTTATTACTACCGTTTTCTTGCTGTAAATGATGCCGGCTCAAATTGGTCCGCAGAGTTGGGCACCTTCAACGCAAGCACATTTACTTTTTCCAAGGATAGTTGGACTGATGTGGATATGCTCCTTTGGTTGGATGCTGCCGATATCAATGGAGATGGTAATGTAGAAAATGAACCTTTTGGGGGAACAGTGGATGAATGGAGGGATAAGTCCGGAGGCTCCCGACATGCTGGAAACGGAAACGGCCCAAAATTACTCTATTCAGAACTCAATGGTAAGAGTGCGTTGAGCTTTGATGGCGAAGGCCAGTACCTGAGAATACCGGACTACAACACCGCTTTGGATGCAGACTTGGATATCGACAACGAGGGTACCCTCTTTCTGGTGATTCGGACCCCAAGTATTCAATCCGGAGACACCCTACTGAGCAAGGGCTGGACGGATAACACAGGATGGATTTTCCGAAGCAATGGCTCTCCCACAATTGGAATGAGAGGACCAAGCGGAGTGGATGAATATTCATCTACTTATTCATGGCCAGATCAATTCAGTATTTTTGGAATTCGTAAAACTGTGGATAAACTCCTTCTCCGTATCCGTGGGAATCAAGCTTTCGATTTGCATGATCCAGGTGCGGTGCTTGATTCTGGCAATAAAGACCTGATTTTGGGGGCGAGAGACGAAGCAGGGATCGGGAATTATGGAAAGTTCGATCTCGCAGAACTGATCCTTTTTGATCAGGCAATTTCCAACACCCGGGTTGCAGAAATGGAAGGCTATCTGGCCCATAAATGGGGAATCGCAGAACAACTCCCCGGAACTCATTCCTACAAGACAAGCCCACCCTTCTTTGAAAACCGGCCAGAAATTCTACTCCAAAATCCATACTTCCTAAGCTTGGGCGAGGAACACAACTTTTCGATCCTTACCAATCGCCCAGCCATTTCATTTGATGCCAGTGGTTTACCTGCCGGATTGGAAGTGAACCAAGAATCCGGAGTCATTCATGGAACCACCTCCACGAAGGGCAGTTTCATTGGCTTCCTGGAGGCTACCAATACTGCGGGTACTTATCAGAAAGAGATCGAATTCATCGTGACCGATTTTGATGCATGGAAATATCAACTGGAACTCAATGTAACCGGGTACACGGAAGCCGTGACCGTAAAACAATTCCCCTTATTGGTAGAACTGAATACCTCGATGGATGGATTTCACTACGATCAGTTTTCAGATGCCTATGGAAAGGATCTTCGTTTCCTCAGCTCTGATAAATCCAGAGAATTGGCTTACGAAGTGATCGAATGGAATCCGGAAGGCAGTTCTTATTTTTGGGTTTTATTACCTGAACTGAAGCAAGGCAGTTCCTTGTTAGCGATTTGGGGAAACCCGGCCGCCAAGGAGCGCCCCTCCTACTCTGCAGACGGCTCGTTATGGCAGGGTTACCGGGCGGTATGGAAAATGGATGAGCTTTTCGGCAAGGTATTTAGAGACTCGGCCACGGGGTACCATGGAGAAATCTATTCTCCTGCCAACTCTTGGGTGAATGGTGTAATAGGGGATGCATTCTCCACGATATCTTCATCTAATTATATTGAATTACCTAAATCCGCATATCTACCAGAAGGCACCGAGCAAGTGAGCCTGTCTTTCTGGGCATTCGTTTCCGGGGGTGAATTAAAAGATCAAACACTTCTTCACGCATCCTCCGCAGTGGGTACCCACATGAAGATTCAGCTACCTGGGGAAGATGGTGCCCTTCATTGGATGACGGGTAGTGGGGGCAGTGTACATGATACCGCCCATCCGCTTTCATCCTTCAACGATCAGTGGATTTATTGGACCATCCAACTGGATTTACTTTCAGGAAAGTCTTCGATCTACCAGGATGGAAACCTTGTCCTCACCCAATCAGGTGTTTCGCTCCCATTTGGTGCATCCGTGGAAGCTTTTCGGATTGGTTCGGAAACGAACGGTGCTTTCCCCTGGGAAGGTATGATTGATGAAGTAAGAATTTCAACCAACCTGGAGGAACCCGAAAGAATTAAAGCTTCCTATGAAAACCAAAAGCCTGATGGCTCCGACTATCTTTCAGTGGGGAAGGTCAAAGGCCCACCGGTTATTTTATCTGCTACCAAACTGCAGTCCTTCGTGGGTAAAACCTTTTCATCGACCATCTCCAGCTTCCCTGCAAACGAAGGAAGCTTCTCTGCGGTGGGTCTACCAGCCGGGCTATCCATCAATACGGGAACTGGAGAGATTAGTGGAAGCCCGGTGCAGGATGGTCAATACCAGGTGACAATCATCCTTGAAAACGAGTTTGGTAAAGTAACCAAAAATTTACCCATGAGTGTATTCGACCCCTCTGCATTTTCCAAGCAGATGGAATTTGATTGTGCCCATTACTCCGGTAGCACCACCCTGATTGATTTCCCTCTGCTGATCGAAATGAACGGTTCCATCACCGGGTTCAACCTAAGGCAGTTTGCATCCTCCACAGGCAACGACCTCCGCTTTTTTGATGACAGCGGAAAGGAGTACGAATACGAAATTGAAACCTTCGACTTGGCCGCCAACCGTTTGGTCGTTTGGGTCAAAGTACCCAGCCTCATAAGCAGCACTGTTTTTTCCGCCTACTGGGGAAATCCAAGCCTGGCTGAATCTCCCCCTTCCTACTCAATCAATGGAGGTGTCTGGAGTTCCGGTTATCGCGGAGTCTGGCACATGCGCCCCACTTCTGAGTCGGTTATCTTGTCGGACTCATCCTCGTATCGAAACCACTTAACCGATTTAAATGGCATCACCCAGTTATCCGGCGTGGCAGGTGCGGGGAGGCAATTATTTGGAGAACCCGATCATTATTTAAGTGCCCCCACCAATCCATCCCTCGAAAACCTGGCACTGGGCAGTTATTCTTTCTCCGGTTGGGTATTTCTGGATGGTACTCCAGAAGATAGAATTAATGAGACCTTTTACATCCTTGGGTATGACCGTGCTCCAGAGGAATCCTTCTTCGACTCCTCTCCAGATACCTTTCTAAGCCTCGAACCAGACGGTGGTAGAATTGTTCGCAATGGTCCCAATAACCAAGGCCTGGACTTTTCCTCGGCCGATGATTTCAAGGCAATGGATATAGGGATTACCCGCACCAGTGGATTCATGACTGCACTGATGACCCGTTTTACTCCACAGGTATCCGCTTCCTACCAGTTTAAGATTGTTGTCGATGAAAATGACTTTGCCTCCTTGTGGTTTGATCAAAACCGAAGTGGTTCCTTTTCCAGCGGGTCTGATATTTGCCGGTCCGACTTACCCATCTCTCAACCCTTAGCTTTGGAAGAAGGAAAAGCCTACAACCTCTTGCTGGCTCACGGAGTACCGACTGGAGAAATTAGTACCCGCCTTCGATTGGAAGTGAAATCAGATGATGCATCACTCCCGGACTGGACACTGATTGATCCAGCAAACCCAGACCAAAATAAGTTGTACCACCTTACTTTTGACGGGAACTTAAGCGACCGAATCAGCTCGGTCACCCTCTTTCAGGACGGCCCCACAGAAAGGCTTAACCTACTTGGTCTACAACCCCAAGCCACCCATAGAAAAGTCAGCGGAAATAGCGTACAGGCAGACGGAAACTCGTCCCTCTCTCCCCAGCAGTGGATGCATCTTTTCACGCAGGTAGATGGTGATACGAATCAGCTGGAAATCTACCTCAATGGCAACCAGATTGCCGCTGAAACTCTGGGCAAAAATGCCTTTCCGCTCAATAGCAGTGCTGCCCCCTGGAGGTTTGGTCTAAGTACACTTCCACTCGCTTTAGACGAGATTCGTCTGGCAGACCAAACCCGTTCCCCCGACTGGATCCTCGCATCCTATCAAAACCAATCCCAAAGCTCTGGTTTCCCATTGATTGGGGATATCGAGGGAGAGAACTCTTTTCTTCTGCCTGATCTCTCCTTTGAAACACCGGCAGAATCTTATTTTGAGCTTTTTGTAAATGCGACCGGATCCCCTCTTGCTTTTTTGGCCACAGGCTTGCCTGGTGGCATGGGCATCAACCCTGCGGATGGAAACCTATCTGGCACTCCCGTACAAGCCGGCACCTATCCAATTGAACTGGAGGCGTATTACCTGGATCAGTCTATTGCCAAGCAAACCATAACTCTGGAGGTTACGGCTGGCTTACCTGTGATCTCGCTCGATGATGTAATCAGCGACACCACCCCCACCCTCACACTTCATTACAATATCAGTGCAACGGGGGGCGATGAACCCAATGTCATCGCTGTGGCAGACTCCGAAGACCGGGGGACCAATTTATATGATTGGCAGTACCGCCTCGATCTGGGCAAGCAGGGATTCGGGCCCGGGACTTTTCAGATGAAAGGCCTGGATGCTGACAAACGTTATTATGTTCGCTTACTGGCCCAAAATCTTGCGGGTTCCCAATGGACCGGTAAAGAAACCATTATCAATCGAATCCCGGTTCCGGACGATTTACCCGGCTCGCTCTTCCTTTGGTTTGATGCCAATGACCTGAGTGCCAACAACAACCCGGAACTGGTCGTTGATCCAGAAGGCACTCCCGTAGATCAGTGGAAAAATAAGGCGAGAAAATCGGAAAATGAGGTGGAGCAGGAAAAAGACTTAGGTATTCCTCTGACCAGCCCAGATTCCAATAATCCGAAAATTGTCCATGATGGGCATCAGGGGATCGCAGTAGTGGACTTTGATGGAAATGACTGGTTACAAAACGAACCCAATTCTATTCCCACATCCTGGAGGAACACTGGTTACTCAGCCTTTGCCATAGCGAGGTATACTCAAGGAGTGAATGGTCGAGTCATCACCTCGACCTCCACGAATAATCGAAACTGGGATAATTGGCTGATGGGCCTTCACGGCGGAAAAATCGGCCGATACTATTTTCTCGGCTGGGTAGATCAAGGTTTCGATAATGACTATAATTTCCACCTCTTTGAATTAGTTCACCAAGGATTAAATGAATCTGCTGACCCAACAGCATATGTTTGGAATGATGCTGTACCGGGTAATTATCAAGAAGGTGCACCCAATGGTTCCAATAACACGTGGTTTACTCCTTTAAATATTTCACTGGGTGCATGGACCCGACAGAATCAACAAGTCGAATTTTCCAATGCTCAGGTAGGTGAGCTCCTCTTTTTAGAGGGAGAAATTGAGGAGTCGGACAGGCTCCTGATCGAAGGGTATTTAGCACATAAGTGGGGAATTGCCCTACCCTCCTCTCATCCATGGAATGCAGAAGGCCCAACCTTTGGAGAAATTGTTACCAAAGGTGCGACTCGGGTAGGTTTTACGGGATCGACCAGTGGACCAATCGCCATCAACTTAGGCACAGCGAATCTACGCCAATCGACGGCATCCTTAACCGGGCAATTGATCAACCCAGGCAGAGGTATCTTGAAACCGGGCGAATTTTCTCCAAATGATTATCCAGGGTTGGAATTGTGGTTGGATACAAGTGCAGAAAATGGGGTTGATTACGACCCCACTCAAGTCCCCGACCCCATTCCATGGAACCCCTCGGTTGTGCAGGAAGTTGTCTTTCATTTGGACGCCAACGATAGCTCAAGTATCACCTTAAGCGATCAGGATGTAGCCGAGTGGAGGGATAAAAGTGGCAATGGGTACGACATGGTGGCCCAGGGCCATCCCAAATTAGCTGAATATGGATACGGGACGGGGCTTAAAGTGGTTCACTTTGAATCTGCAGCCCAATCCAAATCAGATAAGAAAGCGGGTGGAGATGCACTTTACTCAGAAAAGAAATGGGATACCAGCACAGGGGATTTTACCATGTTTGCAGTCGCACGCTATGCAGCCGATGAGGAAGAATGGTACAAAAACAATTTTGTCATCTCGGATAGATCCGCAAAAAACACTTGGTTGTTTGGCTTTGGATACCAACGGATTGGATATACATTTTTGGGAGGAGCTGTCAGCACACGGGACAGGGAAACCCACACAATTAATCTAAGCAATGGCTCGATCACAAACGGAGAGGTTTTCTCCCTTACGCATGGTGGAGCAACTGCGACTTACACCGCAATCTCTGATGATATTACCGAGGGCATAAATGGGATTGTTAGTGCGATTAACTCAGAGTTTTTTGATACATTCTGGAGCAGTCGAAATGGTTCAACCGTCTTGATATACACACGTGAATACGAAAGTTCAGAAAGCATATCGGTATCTGCAAACCTTACTATTTCCAAAGATCCTCCAACTGGTGTTTTCACTGAAAGTGCCAACGACGCATTTCATTTAATTGCAGTTGATGTGGATGGTTCAGCTGATACTGCAAATGTGTGGTTAGACCTTCAAAATATCACCCAATACCCACAGGGTTCTAATACAGTAAACGATAATCACTTCCCTAGGTACCTTCAATTTGGTGGCAGTGGCACATCCAATGGGTACTCAACCAGTGAAATCGGTGAATTTATTGCCTTTAACAAGGTCCTATCAGAGGAAGAAAGGCAAAAAGTTGAGGGATACCTGACTCACAGATGGAAACAAATGGTCACATTGGACCCCTCCCACCCATACTTCAGTGAGCCCCCAGTTTGGTCCCCTGGTGATGAAGGGAGTCTAGAGGCATGGTTTGATGCCAATGATTCAACCACAATCAACACGCAGTTCGTCAAGAAATGGAAAGATCGAGCCAATGAAAATGAATTTTCACAAAGTGAGCTCTTAAAAAGGCCGGCTTTGATTGAAAATGCCCTCAACAACTTACCTGTTATTGATTTTGATGGAGATGCAGACTCCCTCCAAATAAGCTCAAGGTTTGGACTGGGTAAAAATCCTGATTTATCTGTTTTTGCGGTATCAATCCCTGATTCATTTCGGGTGAGTATGAATAACCCAGAGAACAATAT
>CAXBQX010000076.1:0-8071 GCA_963978365.1 uncultured Opitutales bacterium
GCAAGTTTTGCCCTTTGTGATATCATCCGAAAGGATCAGTCGATTTTTTCAAAAATCCTAAAAATTGCAAATTCGGTGGAGTATCGTCAGGGAAGAACCGACCGCATTACTGACATGAATGATGCTGTGCTACGAATTGGCACTCAGAATGTAAGAAAGACCCTTCTTTCCACTTCAGTACTCGATACTTTTTTGGATGGAGATGGAGAAGATCGTTTCAAATTGGAGGGCCTTTGGTTGCATAGTTGTGGGGTTGCCATTGCCTGCTCCGTTTTATCCGAAAGATTCGATTGCGAATTTTCAGAACAAGCCTACGCATGTGGACTTTTACACGACCTAGGGAAAGTGATTAAAATTAAATTTTTAAAGAAGGAATTCCTTAGAGAAGTTAAGTTTTCTATTAAGAATAAAACGAGTCTTTGGTTTTCAGAAAAAGCCCTAGGCCACATTCAACACGATCTCATTGGATCCATGATTGTTGAAAAATGGGGCATTTCCTCCGTCGTCGAAAATACCACTCGTTGGCACCATACTTTTAGCAAGAGTTCCAGGCTTAATGTGGAAGATCCTGATATACATAAGATGATCGATCTTGTGATACTGGCTAATCACATGGTCAAGGAACTTAAATTTGGGAACAGTGGCTCGGCCCTTTCCGAAGCCCTGCCCGATAGATTTCTTAAAAGAAATCGAATAACAGAAGAAGATTATCAAGTTGCTCGGGAAACGGTACGAATGCACATAGATGCTGAATCCGAGAATCTTGCTGTGCTTCTCAACGGATAGACTGAAACTTTTATCCATTCTATTTGGGCAGCACTCAAATAGAGAATAGAATATCTTACGATGAAATATAAGATTCGAAAAGCCCAGGACCGCGGAACTGCAGATCACGGCTGGTTGCATGCAAATTTCACTTTCTCTTTCGCCAAGTAAACACTTAGGGTCTTTTTATAAATGCGGGAAAAAGTTTAATGCATTTAAAATTGATGAGAATTAAACTCTAACTTTGGCCTATTGATTTGGCTTAAAATCAGTCAAAATCTCCTTTAAAATCGATACTATCAACAAATTAGAAATACATTGACAATGTTCATTTCCGATAACCATGATCGATAAAATGAAGTACATTTATACCCTAATCACTCTCTTTGTTTTATCTAGCTGTCTAGATGAAGAAAAATCTTCCCAAAAGACTATCAATAATGGACTCGTAGCTTGGTGGACTTTTGATTCGGATGCTAATGATTCTTCTGGAAATGGAAATCATGCTCAGCCAAAAAATGAAATTTCCTTTATTGATGGCAAAGTAGGAAAAGCGATTAGGGTGGTTGGAGTTGCTAAGCAAATTAGCATGGAGGGTGGACATGTTATGCTTCCTTATCTTGAAGAGCTCGAAAATGGAGCTTTTACCTTTTCATTATGGGTCAGGGAAGATGAAGTATATTTTGGCTCTGGTCATGCTTATATTTTTTACGGAACGATTTGTAACATCCTTCATGCGCCACATCCCTCATGGGGAGGCCATCTGTTTGACTTTGGCGAGGATCAATCTTTTCAAGAAAAGATAGTTTGGGAAGACTGGAATCATTACACAGTAACTTATGACAGGAGCTCCAAAATTGGCTACTTGAACGGATTGGAAGTTCTCAGAGAGGAATCCCCCAGTCCAAGTACATCCCATTGGTGGGCTAAAAGAAAAAAAGATCCATCGTCCAAGGATGGGGAGTTATTGTATTTTAAGCCCCCAGATGGCTTAACCGAGCTTGGGGCTAAGGTTAAACCCAGGTACAAAAAAGGGGCATTAGGAGCACACTGGTGGCACAATGGTCATGATTCTGCAACTAGATTTGTTGGTGCTTTCGACGATGTTCGTATTTATGATCGTGCTTTAACTGCGAGTGAGGTTCAATCATTGTATCAGCTTGGCCAATAGATAAATTCCCCTTTAGAATCTCATTAACTACTTTGAACCTTTGCTAGTCTAGAAATAGGCTGGTTAACTTGCACCGATCTCTGGAAAATTACTTCACTTAAAAAGTGAAATGCATTTAAGAACACAGTAAGTTTGAATATGTGAACATAAAAGTAAGAAGAGCATCCCAACGGGGAAACGCTGATCATGGCTGGTTGCATGCCAATTTTTCCTTCTCCTTCGCCAATTATTACGATCCGGAGCACTGCGGTTTTCATTCCCTGATCGTGATGAATAACGATATCATTGAACCAGGCGGTGGTTTCCCCACTCATCCCCACAAGGACGCGGAGATCTTTACCTACGTAATTTCCGGCGAACTGGAGCACCGGGACAGCATGGGTAATGGCTCCGTCATCCGTCCGGGCGACTTGCAATACATGAGTGCCGGATCGGGCCTGACTCATAGCGAGTTCAATCCCTCCAAAGAAAACCGTACTGAGCTCTATCAAATCTGGATGCTTCCGAACGAATCGGGCGGTGACCCCCGCTATGCGGAAAAGAAACTTGCCGGACGAGAGTGCCACAATGGATGGACTCTGCTCTTTTCTGGGGATGGGGAGAATGGATCCACCCCCATCCGTCAGGACGCCACTTTTTCTTTTGGGCAGGCAGAAGCAGGTTCCTCCCTCTTCATCGAACCATCTGCCGCTTTGCCCCATGCATGGATCCAGGTTGTTTCAGGTGCTTTGCAGATAAATGAGCAGAAACTTGGCAAAGCCGACGGCATGAGCATCGAAAACCTCGATCAAACGCTCAATCTGTCTATCATCGAACCGAGCACCCTCTTTCTTTTCCGCCTACCCCACCAACCGTGAGCCAGCAATCCCTCTTCGCGGAGGATGTCGAGCGTTTCGATCTTCCCGATGCCGACCTTCACTACTATTCCCAATTTTTCGCCAAGGGAACCGCAGACCGCTTGCTCCCAGACCTGAAGGAAAAGATTGAATGGACCCAAAACACCATCCGCTTCTACGGCAAAGAAAGCCTGGTCCCCCGCCTGGAGGCCTGGTACGGGGACCCCGGAAAATCTTATGCCTATTCCGGCATCCACATGAACCCCAAGCCGTGGACCGAAGATTTACTGGAAATTAAACAGGCGATCGAAAAGCAGGCGTGCGTAACCTTTAATTCCGTGCTGATCAATTATTACCGGGACGGAAAAGACCGGGTCGCCTGGCACAGTGATGACGAGAAGGAACTGGGTCAAAACCCGGTGATCGGCTCGGTCAGCCTGGGAACCGCAAGAAAGTTTAAACTCCGGCACAAACAATACAAAGTGAATGGGCACAAGGCGGAGATCCTTCTCCAACATGGTAGTTTTTTATTAATGAAGGGACCAACCCAGCACCACTGGATGCACGAGATCCCCCGAACCGCCAAACCAATAGGTCCAAGAATCAACCTGACCTTTCGAATTATTCGCTAGCCTTCTCTTTGCGATTGATCCAAAGGCAGGTTTTGGACGATCTATAAATCGTGTATAACAAATTTATCTTTGCTCTTCCGTTTCTGCTCTTCACCCTCAACCTGATGGGATTTGAAGCGATGCATGAAAAAACCCCGGTCGGGGAAATCAAAGTTTTGCAACTCCCTGCCCGCACCGCCCTGGAAGCAAATGCTGGCCAATCCTATTTTTCCGAAAATAACGGACTCTTCCGCACCCTCTTTCGCTACATCTCTAAGCATGATCTCTCCATGACCACTCCGGTGGAAGCGGAGATCGAACCGGGCAGGATGCGCTTCTTCGTCGGTGGAAAGGATGCCAATAAATCCAGACCCACCACAGATTCGGTCACCGTGAAAGAACTCGAACCGATGCAGGTGCTCGCCATTGGGATACGGGGCAGTTACGACGAGGAAAACTTCCGCGAAAACCGGGACCGTCTGTTCCGATGGATCGATGAGCAGACAACCTACGAACCTGCCGGAGAACCCTATGCAGTCTACTGGGATGGCCCTTACATTCCCTGGTTTTTAAAAAGATCGGAAATTCACTTGCCCATCCGATTGAGCATCCAAGAATCTGAAACGAACCAACCCATCGAAAACCCATGAAATTCATCCCCCTCCTCCTTGCATCCATTATGAGCACCGCATCCGCAGCCACTGTATATGATCACGAACTCCTCGATATCGATGGAGAAAAAACCAGCCTATCTGCCCACAAAGGTAAGGTGCTCTTACTCGTCAATGTGGCATCGAAGTGCGGTTTCACCCGCCAATACAAGGGACTGGAGGAACTCCACCAGCAGTACAAGGACAAGGGTCTGGTGATCTGTGGTTTTCCCTGCAACCAGTTTGGCGGACAGGAACCGGGCAGCGAGGCGGAGATCAAAGAGTTTTGTTCGCTCAAGTTTGGGGTTACCTTTCCGATGTATTCCAAGATCGAGGTCAATGGGGAGAACCGCCACCCGCTCTATGAATCCATCATCGGAGAGAACGGTCCACTCAAGGGAAATGTAAAGTGGAACTTTACTAAGATTCTGATCGGTAAGGACGGGCAACCCATTGACCGTTTCGGCAGCATGACCTCTCCTTCCTCCAAGAAACTGATTAAGGCAATCGAAGACGCCCTCGCCGGCTAAGCCCCTTTTTCAACTTCTTTCTTCCTCGGTGCCTTTCTTTTTACGGGCAGTCGCAACCAGTCTGGTTCTCTCCCTTTCCGCCTGCGTGCAAATGGAGTGGCGTGGGGGTATGGTTCCCCATATCGGTCTGGCCTCGTCCGGTGAGATACCAGCAAATTCTTCCTCCGCAGAAGCAGAGCCCCTCAGGAAAATCACTGGTGACTGGTCGCAGTTCCGTGGCCCCCAAAGAGATGGTCATGTTCCTGTCCCACCCGACCACAAACCCTTTGCCGGATTGCCCACACCTCGATGGAACAAAGCCTGCGGGGCGGGTCACTCCTCCATCATCACCCACGGCCAGCAGGTCATCACCCTTGAACAAAGAGGTGATCGTGAATGCCTCACTGCCCGCCACCTGAGCGACGGCAGCGATCTTTGGGAGGTGAGCGAAAACACCCGCTGGGACGACATGATGAGCGGGGAAGGCCCGCGCTCCACCCCCACCCTGGCGAATGGAAAGATCTACTCTCTTTTCTCCAACGGCGTGCTTGCCTGTGTCGACCCCGACGATGGAAGAACGATTTGGAAAACTACGGTCATTGAGGAGGGATACGATTTTCCGGAGTGGGGAATTTCCGCCTCTCCCCTGATCTGGAAAAACCAGGTAATCGTAAACCCTGGTGGTGAAAGTGGGGCGGTTAAGTCCTACTCCGCCCAATCTAGAGAATTGCTTTGGCAGTCCCAATTGACCGGCCGAGGAGTCTACCTTTCTCCCTCCATTCTCACTCTTCTCGGAGAGGATCACTTAATCACCGCAGTTACCGGAAAGATTGTCTCCCTCGATCCACACACCGGTATGACCCGGTGGGAGCACCCATGGAAAATCTTTTTAAACAATGCCCAGATTGTTCAACCCATCGCTCTATCTGGTAATTCCTTCCTACTGGCAGCAGGCTACGGTAAGGGTGCGGAATGCATCGCCCTCTCCCGGGCACCCGAAACCGGTGCCTACCTGCTTGAGTCACAGTGGACATCGAAGGACCTGAAGGCAAAATTCTCCAACCCAGTGCTCAAGGACGGATACCTGTATGGATTCAGTGAAAACCTGCTCGTCTGCTTGGAGGCAGGCACCGGCCAATTAAAGTGGCGCGGGAAAAAATACGGCTATGGGCGCATCCTCTTATGCGGTGAACAACTGCTCATCCTTGGAAACACCGGCGTGCTCAGTGTGGTCGATGCCAACCCGGAAAATTTCCGCGAGGTCTTTTCCGCCCCCCTTCTCAGCGATGCCCGATGCTGGAACGGACCTGCCCTAGTTAATGGATATTTGATCGCCCGTAACGGCAAGGAAATCGCCTGTTTCGACTGGGGAGATAAGGTTTTTCACATACAGTAGTTCAACCTAAACGATTAAGTGCTTAATGCTCTTCCTGCCCTATAGAATTTGCAGATTGAATAGTAAATTATTTAATTTTATGACTGATTTAGTGAATAGATTTACTCAATTAATTACATTCCTGACATCAAGTGTATTTTGTATTTTGTACGCCACATCAGACGAGTTAAGAAGTCCGATTACTTTTGGTCCAATACGATATGTTCTGCCAGAAAACGTGACTAAAGATCATAGCATGGATGTATTGAATTCTGAATTAATTGTCGTTTTGAATGATCTAACCATCTATGACTCCAATGATCAGCCGTTATCGCAACACATTAATCTCGTGGTATTCGACGCTTCACCACTAGAAATTGACAACCCTCTGATCAACCAAACTGCGGAAAGCAATCCATCTTTAATTCCCTATCTTTACGACCCAGATGACCCTGTAAGATTTTTTGAGATTCTATATTTCATTGGACAAAATAAACCTTGGTACTTGCCCCAGGATTGGCTGATATCTGCAAATGAAAAATATAAACAAATCGATGAACGAACTCTCAAATCCGGCCAGAAAGCCTATGTCTTTGAGAAAACCGATTTTGACATAAACGATGAAGCTTTTCAAATGTATCATATTGTCAGTAAGCTTGAAGAGGCAAGTATGTCCAGGCTTCTTCATCTGCACACGGATGAACTTGGTCTTGATAAAGCCTTGGAGCTTGCGAATAGCTTGGAGTATTCAAAAACCGGATTTGAGCAGGAAGATCAATCAATTGAAAACCAAGCGGTTTCAAAGATAGATGATTTAATCTCCAATCCTATTGAACTTGATGCACGCCAGGAGGACGGCCCCTTTAGTGTTCAATTTGCCAAAGATAGGAAATTTAAAATTATTCATCCTTACGCAGAGGTGGGCCCAAATGTTTACGGTGAATATGAAAGTATCAACTTTTTCGCACCGGGATTAGTATTCCCAATGCGGACACAATATAATATTTTTGCTCACTATGTTAAGACTTCATCGGAAGATGGTGCATCAATGATAACGGAAGATTTTGATAAGTATTTTCAAAAAAAAGGGGGAGAAAGATTCAAAACCACAAAGATGAAGGATGGTTTTTTGATCAAAAATTCAGAGAATTTTGAAATCCACCTAGATCTTTCCGATCCGGATTGGAAAGAAAAGTTCACTGATTCAGACCATCAACCATGGTTGCACCTTTCCATTAAAGGCCCGGAGCAGGATTTGGATCATGCCCTGAGCGTTGTAAATTCTGCGAATTTTTCATCTGCCATAAATCCCCAGAAGATTATTCTATCCGATTTTCTACCCGAAACTACTTCGCCTGCTCCAATTAAAGAACTTGAAAACCTTGATCAGGAATTTCCTCCGTCTCCTGAGAATGTGGAATTGGAAAGCGAAGACCTATACGAATTCCTCAGGACAAGTCGTGAATACGACAAAATTATGATCCCAACAACTTGGAACTGGCTAGTTTGGCTAAATAAACATTGGAGACCTCTAGACATTCCAGTTTTTAGCGACAAAGTTGTTATGCAAGAATCTAAATTCACGGACGATGCAGTCAGTTACAGCAAACTACTTTATTCCAATCTTGAACAAAGAGCGTCCTACCAAGCCTGGGTGGTCCAAAATGAAAATGATATTCCACCTACCGACATGGTGGTAGAAAAGTTTAAAACAGAGAGCGGATTTTGTGGAGTTTCCATACATTCAGAAAGCATGAATTATTATTATATTCTTTTGGATATAACCACCGATGAGAGGCGAAATGATTGGGCATCTTTAGGCAACCAGAACCCCGAAAGCGTGTGGTTTCTCTGGGAGTTTCCTTATCTCTCCGATAAAGAAGAATTCGAAATATACAGAGCCATTGTAAATACCTACCAAAATAGAAAGTCACAGCAACCCCTGCCCTGCCCTCCATCCGAAGAATCGGAACCGGTACAGGAGGATATGGAAAGTAATGATCAAACGCCCATCGAAAACCAAACAATCACAAACGGAACATTAAGTTTCGAAATACCCAGTGACTACTTTTATGAGGAAAATAATTCTCCACTCCCATTGCTAGGCGACATAATAGAGCTCAAATATGGGTATCATGTGATGGCTAATCCAGA
>CAXBQX010000077.1:0-7902 GCA_963978365.1 uncultured Opitutales bacterium
AAAGCACATGCCCGCATGGGCATGATGATTGCCATCGGAGAGATTCAAAAACATCTCGGTCCTGATATGAGGGTGAGCACCACAGCGGATATTTATGATGATCGGATCGAGTCCGAGAAAGATTACTTGCTGCAGGGGTATCCAATCAATCAATCATCTGATACTAGCCCTAAATTGTATGGTGCAGGAACCAATAAAATTGAACTTGGGCAACGTCAATGGACTGGGGTCTGGAAGCAGCGTGGAGGATGGGCAGAAAATAAGTTAGCTACACCTCCCCTTCCGGAAAATAGAGATGATGGCAAAGCTCTCACTAAATCCTGGTCCTATGATTCCAGTTATGACCCTCACCCTGCTGTTGAGCAGGCTTGGTTAGTAAGCGGGAATGAAGGATGGGGAAGGAAACTCGGGATTATGAAGGGGCAGGTAATCAATGAATTTATAGAAGTTCCAGATGGGATCATTATTGATGATGAAGGGAAGCGCATTCTCAATAATCCCCAAGGTGGTACTTATGGTGAAGATGATAACCCATGGGTAGATCACAAAAAAGTAGTGGTGGAAAAATTAGATGCTGCTCAATCTTATCATCACCCGTTGGTCGCATTGGAAGACCCATCGGGTGTAAATCAACCGACTGGATCGGATCAAACCACATGGCTTTTAAAGCATCCTGTACTCGATGAGGAATATGATCCAGAAAATCCAGATCACGCAAAATCCTGGACAGATTATTTAGTTGCTGAACCAGTGAAAGTGAAAAAAACAGCTTTGCATCTCCATAAAGATCAAAGAGATGAGGATGCTGATATTGATTGGATGATGAGAAACGGTAGTTATGCCTACTGGGTTGGGGATGAGGGGGTAAAAACCAAAATCAATGTAATGGAGCCTTTTCGGTTGGAAGATGATGGCACGATAACACAGCTCTTGGAGACTACAAATAAACTCAAGGTTGCTTCTGAACCAAATATCCAAAGAGGTGGCTATGGCTTCGATTTTACACCTGGTTCCAAAATAGACGATGAGCAGCGAAAAGACTTAATCTCTTCGCAAAGTGCGATAGATTTGCTTGAGCAAGATAGTGCCTCACAGGTTTCTGTAGTAAATCCTCATTATCATTCCATAACCACAGACTCCTTTGGAGTCTTAACTGATGTTCGAACAGGTGGATTGAAGAGGGATCTTAGCTTGGCATTTTCTCTTAACCAAGAGACTAGTGAGGCGTGGAAAAAGGATTTTGCAGATAATTTTATTTTCAGGGATCGGGTCAGAGCGATGAAAAATATACCACTCGAGCCAAATACAATGAGGAATCAGTGGTTTGTTTCCGCCAATGATGCAACTGTAGATGACCCCGACGCTTTGCTCGCCGGTTCTCCATGGTCTGTACTTGCAGATTACCATAATTTAGAAGTGAATGCTGGGTTCTTGGAAATGCAGGCACCCGACCAATTTCCTAGAACCGTTGGAGACAATGCATTAATTTTTGGGCGCAGGGCTCCCAATAGCCCAAGGGGAGCGTTTTCTAATGCTCGTGCTGCCTATCCTTTTTTTAATTGTTTCAGTTCTTCTGTCAGAAAAATCAGGCCAGAACCCAAAAACCATTCAATTCTTCCCGTTTTTGTTAAAGCTAGGTTATCGATCTCTCCAGTCGCCACAGATGATCCAGGCAACTTCTGCCTAGGAATCTATCCATCCATAACTCTCTGGAACCCATACAATGAAAACTTGGTTTTGAATGATTTGTATGTAGAAATTCCTTTTTGTGATGAAAAAGAGCAACCTGCACCCTTTGAGTGTAGTGTTACCCAAGTGGATTTCAAAGAGTACGACTTATACCGTAAGTGGTGGGCTTATATTTATGGTGATTTTAACAGTACTTTTGAATTAAAAGATTCTGACATAAGCACGGCATATCGTCCTTACTTGTCTGGATATATCAAAAACTGGAGGGAGCCTTGGGGGCTTTATAATTTTAAATCAGGATCTAATCAAATTGATGGTGCTGAATATGAACCGGCTTTAATTGACCAGTTCTTAAAAGGAGGGAATCCTCCGTTTGACCAAAATATTGATCAAACGAGTTGGAATAATCGAATACCCCCAGATTCGATGTATGGCATCAAAATGGATGGGAATCGATTTTATCATGAAAACCCAAAGGATGGGGTAGGTGATTATACCTTTACTTTTCATAGCCTTAAGAAAAAACAAATTTCTTTTGATAATCTCTCATTAAAGGTTGTAAACGAAAGTGATCCTTCGTCTTCGGTTGTTTTGGGCCCAGGGGAAGTTGTGACCTTTGCCGCCTTTTCATCCTCCAGCGGTAGCGATGTTCAATCAAACCAACCCGTTGGTGCCAATCCAGATCCGCCTGAGTTAATCAATTTAACCAGAAAAACTTCGGTTAAAGTAGAGAAAGGATATGTTTGGGACTCTGGGTTTTCTTTGGATAAGGACGCCTGTGCTTTTCTTTTTAAAATGGGCGGGATGGCTGGCTATCTAAGAAATACCGCAGAAAATTATGATCCTCAGGGAATTAAATCAAGCTTGCCTGCTGCAGGGTTTACAGAACCTAAGTCCTTTACTTTATGGAAAGGACCACCCAACGCTGTCTCAAGCCAAGAACTCACTCGCCTTACCGAACCAAAAGCGGTCGATCTGGATAGAGGTAGTGATGTTAAGTTTAGTACGAATAAATATCTTAAACAAAATTTGGAAGAATCTGCCCAAGGGAATTATCAAGAAAATTTGTTTGGTCTGGGTTGGGAAGTATCTCTGAAAATGCCAGGAGATTTGGATATGGAAAGAATCCCACTGGTTGAATTCAACACCCGAGCATTGGTTCATAGTACTCAGCATGGCCAGGGGAGCTGGCTTAAAGGAAGCAAAGTTTTTAAGCCCTCTATTTATGCAAACCCTCCACAGTTAGCACTGACTCCGCCTCAAAGTGCATTTTCTTACACGGTTAATGGAAATTTATTTGCCTTTAATACCACTTCAGGGGACTACAGTCCAAGTTTTCCTAAATCTACTCCTGATTTCTATGCTCCTCCATCTACAACACCTGATGACCCGCTACCTAATATCAATAATTTGACTGATCCAAATACTCGAGCGAATGCACTCGGTTTTACCATCAAAAACCCAAGCTATAATTTCGATGAGAATGACAACCCGGAATTAATTGAGCCAAAAGTATCATCCTCTTGGGGGCAGGAAAGGATTGGGTTCTTTAGTGAAATAACCACTACTTCGGCTCCATATACCAATAAGTTTTCTGATTCTACCCATGCTGTATTATTTGAAATACCAAAAGGTAAAATTTTATCTATTTTTCAATATCGACATGCCAATCTGAATAATTATCTGCATGGGCCCAGTTATTCTTTGGGTAATTCTTATGCCAGTACTCAGGTGGCCAGACATCGTAGTTGGGGAAGGGTCCAAAATATTGAAAAAAGACCTCATAGCGAAGGGGGTTTGACTAGCGTCGAAGGGAATATGGTTTCAGAAGAAGAAGCTATTGCTTTTTACAAAAATTTATTAGGGGATTTTCTGGCTCTTCAAAAAGGATTAACCAATTTTATAGGTTGGAATATTGATTCCTCTCAAGGCTTTGCTCCTTGGAGAAGGGATGGGGCAGACCAACTAAATCACCAAAACACCACGATTGATCACTCCTATTATCAAAATCGGGCCTTGTGTGATGGATTTTTCTTAAGCGGCTCAACCAGTGCCAATGATTTTTCTAAAGAGGATACAAACTTAATCGGACAGAGATTTAGACCTCTCCTTTGGGATCATGAAAATCAAACGCCAGCAGACCTTTCTTCCAATTTAGAATTAGTCGGAAACCATCGATTGGTTGCTTACCTGAGAAATAACTCATGGGAGACGGCTCAAACTTCTTTCGGGTTAAGGAGTAAAGAAAAGGGCTTTTCTACGACAAAAGACTCGGACTATCGCTATCATACGCTTGCCGGGGATCTACTCTTAGATGGAGCTTTTAATATTAACTCTACATCTGTGGATGCTTGGGTTGCCCAACTTTCGAGCCTTCGTGGCTTAGCTGTAGAAAATGCCAATGTAGCATCCGAGGAGACTCCAGTCATCCGCTTATTGGAAGAACCCGATGCGAATGATTGGAATAAATTAAGAGTTTTAACTGATGCCGAAATTGAATCACTCGCCAAGGCGCTGGTGAAGCAAGTTAAACTCCGAGGCCCCTTTCTCTCCTTCAGTGATTTTGTAAACCGTAGGTTGGCCCTTGGGCCTATGGATAGTGATCCAAGTAAAGCGAGAGGCACGCGGGTAAATTTTGTTCAGTATGACTTGGAGGATTGGAGTAATTATGATGAAGATCGATACACTGCTCAGGGTCTTCGTGGGGCGATCCAATCTGCGATCGCTGAAGCCGGGCTCAATGATGAGGGTTTATCTTGGAGCACGAATGACTGGATTCCCGAAATCCCTCAGTTTAGGTATGATCTAAACAACCAATTATTATTTGATTCATCCTTTGGGATAAAAGCCTCAGCCTTATCTTTACTTAGCGAAGTAAATCCTGAAGACACTCGCGAAAGGTTCTTCTTCTTGAAGCCAGATAAAACAGTGCCTCGCACATGGGGAGTGGGCTCGAAGACTCAAACCAAGCTAGTTCCTGTCGGTGATGTCAATGGTGATGGGAGAATTGATTCGATTCGGGATGATACGATCACTTATCCTAGTACAAACTTTGGGGAAGCTCCTGAAAACCTGTTAGCGGTTGAGCACCTTGCCACCGGTGCTAATAAGCCTGGTTGGGTTATGCAATCGGATCTGCTCAGCCCTCTGATGCCTGTAACTTCGGCCCGATCTGATACGTTTATCATTCGCGTTATGGGGGAGACGAATAAAGATACGAGAGCAAAATCATGGGCAGAACTGGTGGTGCAGAGAACACCCGATTATGTAAAACCAGATATAGACGCGCCTCACCACCGCCCCCATGAGCCTATCAAGGATACGAACCTAAATGGTTATTGGGATGATGGACTTGGCGAGCATTGGATCGACCTCAACCGAAATGGAGATACTCAACCGCGACCAGATCTTCCTGGCGTAGGGGAATTAGGAAAAGAAAAAGACTACCGTGATGGCATGCTTTCAGATTTAAAATTACAAATGGATAGCCAGGAAGAAGATTCGTCTTCTTCTGCCCAAATTTCCTACCTTGGTATAAATCAAAGATTTGGTCGAAAATTTAAAATTATTCGATTCCGTTGGCTACGAGAAGATGAAGTTTAATCCAGCCTTTCTTAGAAAAGAGATCATTTCTAGTTTATGAAAACCTTAAGCCAGTGGCTTTTAATTTTCCTATGCTCGTTCGGTCAGAGTTTATTTTCATTGGAGGAATCTCCTGAAACTTCTGGCCCTGCATTCTTTCATACAATTATTTTTGAGGGAGGTGGCTCAGAGGACTTAACTTATGCCCCTTGGGGAAACACTGAGGATGAAAATGCAACTCGTTATTCGATCCGGGTCGGCTCCTTTAGGATGACCAAAAAGTTCTGTTATTATGGGGATAGCCCAATTCGTTTTTATAATCAGGACCGAGAACCGGTTTTTGAACATGAATTTTCTCGCGACGGCCGAGGTGATTTTGAACAAATCATTTTGATCCGAAGGTTGAAAGATGGAAAACTTACATCCCATGGCCTTCCCTTTGCTGAAAGTCTCGTACCAATGGGTAGTTTTTTACTTCAATCCTTTGCCAACGAATCTACTTTTTTTAAGGCTGGAGAGATGAAAATGAGCATACAATCTGGAAAATCCAGATTATTCCACTCAGGTCAAAGTACACAAAACTTGTCAGTTAATGGGTACCTTATGCGAAATGGAAAATACAAAGAGGCACTCACTCAAAATATATCCGAACCTTTGTCTAAACGGGGAATCATAGCAGTTCGGGTATCGGGTGATTTGATCCGCTCAACCTCTTTAATCACTGGCTCTATCCAAAAATCTTTCGTCTTGGGTTACAATTCCCCCAAGACAATTAACCCTGAACCTAATTTACCTGAGAATAGTGCCGAACCAGTGCAGCTAGGTCTGGATTAGGCTTTGATCTTTTCGAGTGTCTTGGAATCGACGATTTTCCGATAGTAGCAACCCGTTCGGGCAGTCCCTTGCTCATCCTTAACATGGCAGGCCCCCTGCCCTTTGGGTTTCACCCGATAAAGCACGGAGTTTTGCTCGCAATTTACCCGAACCTCCACGATTTCAAGGTAATCCCCGGAGGTCTTCCCTTTGATCCACAGCTCGTTCCTGCTTGAGCTCCAAAAGGTGGCCATACCCTCTTTAAAAGCAGTATCCAAGGCAAGTTGGTTGGCATAGCCAACAATCAGCACTTCTCCGGTGTCTGCATCCTGAGCAACTGCAGGGATGAGATCCTCCCCGCAGGCAGCCACTTTGGCAAGTTTCTTAAAATCTAGGGAAAGCTTGGTGCCGTTTTCCAATTCGTGATGATCCATGCTTTTTGATTACAAAGAACCCAGCGTCTAGTCGAATGGGAAAAGTTCACAATTCCCATAATTGTTTGTAACCACGGGATAAGTTGAAATATAGATATCATGAATCATGCAGGTAGATAATGGAAAGGGAATCGTGCTCTTTGATGGGGTGTGTCACCTCTGTGACGGAGCGGTTCGCTTTATCCTTAAAAGAGAGAGAGCTGCAGAGTTGAAGTTTGCGCCTTTACAGTCCGACTCAGGTAAATCTCTCCTTCAAAAGTATGGATACACCCCAAACTATCTGAATGGATTGATCCTGATCGAAAACAACCGGGCTCATGATCGATCCTCCGCTTGTCTGCGAATCGCCGGAAAATTGAGCTTTCCATGGAATTTACTTTTCCTTCTGCTGATTATACCGAAGCCTCTAAGGGATTTGATCTACGGAATCATAGCATCGGTTCGATACCGCTGGTTTGGAAAAAAAGAAAGCTGCTCTTTACCCCATGGGGAAGACCAAACCCGTTTTCTCTGAAGATAGGCTAGCCCTCTGCGAGAGCGGGTAGCAGATGGGCGAGCAGGGATGTCATCTTAGGCAGTACTTCTTCCGATGTCTTTTGAACATCTTTATGACTGAGGGCTTGGGCAGATCGCCCTGCGGCCAGGTTGGATATGCAGGAAATGGCCGCCACTTTCATACCCAGTCCATTAGCTACCATGGCTTCGGGCACGGTGGACATCCCCACGGCATCGGCTCCCAGTTTGGCAAAGGCCCGGATCTCTGCAGGAGTCTCAAAAGTAGGCCCAGACAGAGCAAGATAAATACCTTCCTTGATATCCTCTCCAATTGCCTTGGCAGCGTGGTGTATTTGATCCTTTAGGTAAGGGTTGTAAACTTTGGACTGATCGGGGAAGCGAGGAATCTGGGGATGTGGAACCTCCCCAATCAAGGGATTATTTCCCATGAAGTTGAGGTGGTCGGAAATCACCATCAAATCCCCCGCCGCTAAGTCCTCGCTTATGCCTCCGGCCGCATTGGTCAGTACAACGGAGCGAATGCCCATTTCATGGGCAAGGAGTACGGGGAAAATAACTGGCTTCCACCCTGCTCCTTCGTAAAAATGCCTTCTACCCTGAAAAATAAGAACTTCCTTCCCTTCGGGCTTTGCCAGCCAAAGATTTCCTTTGTGTCCTTCCACCATGGTTCGACCCATCCCATGGATTTGCTCATAGGAAATCGATGATACAGGAGATAACCCTTCTACAATTTCACCCCATCCAGAACCACAAATTAAACAGGCGTGTGGCTTTATATCCCCCCAGGTATTATGCAAGAGTTCACACGCTTGCAAAAGTGGGGAATCTCGGTCTTCAGCCATAAGTGAGCACGATCTCACCTCGATGG
>CAXBQX010000078.1:0-7758 GCA_963978365.1 uncultured Opitutales bacterium
AAGTAGAGCCAGCGCCCTAGACTAAATGAATAGAAGTGAGATTTAGTATCATCACCTTCAACAAAATAATCTGCACCTGTCCATAACCAACCTCGGCTGGTGTGATTAAACCAATAATTCCCCGCTGCATCCGTTTTTACCCACATCCAACCGAGCTTTTCTTCCACATGGAATATCCAGTCTGGCTTATCGGCAGAGGCATCGAAGAAAGAGCCTAACCAAGAGGACTGATACCAATTATCATACCCAGTAAGAGATGATGTATTGGCATCTGAAACTAAGTCTGATTGGGCGGTTTGTCCGACCAATGAATTCACCGTGAAGTGGTCTGTGGTCATGGTAAGCTTTCCGCTTTGCTGGTCAAAAGTACTGGTCTTTGCTTTCGCCCATGCTTTCTTGGTTGGGGAATAATACATCCCTTCAAGCGTATCCAAGTCTATGCCCTTCTTGCGGAATGAATCCACATCCACAGGGATACGAATCACAACATCTTTCTTAAAGTTTCCTTCGATCTCTTTTCCTTTATCATCAAAAAGCTCCATCGAATAAGCATAGTCTGCCGGTTTATCCGTTCCGCTCTTATCCAAACCTTTTGCAGTGGGAGTAACAACCAATCTTATTGTCTGAACATCGGATGAGACATTAGCCGCTCCGCCAGGGATAGTGATTTCTGTACCGTCGGGAAGAGTGGTCACAAAATCCTTACTCGGATCAAAGGTGATACTAATCCCGTCTGGAACTTCAAACTCAGGACGGGTAAGAACAATCGAAATACCTGAAACAAATTCATTCTTTCTTAAATCTGCCTCTGCATCATTCTCAGGAAGATATAGAATTTCGTCATCATTAGCATCGAATTCACTGTATTCTGCACCGAGTTTCCATAATGCACCGCTGGGTACAGTCATGTTGAAATCTCCATTGCTGTCAGCATATACAGAACTCTCTCTGCCATCATAAGTCCAAGCATATACATAAGCACCTGCGAGTTCGTTTCCGGAACCATCAACAACCGTACCACTCAAGTAATTATCTTGAGCAGGTTGGGCTAAACGGAACTCCAATCCTGTTTTGGTGGAAGTAGACATTTTGAACTTTTGAATAGCAGGCTCAAGGTAACCATCCTCGCGCAAATCATTAGAAAGAATCACACCGACTTCATATTTACCCCCCTGCAGAACAGATATGGTAAAGGAACCATTATCATCTGTTTCTACTTCATCCCAGTATTCGGGTAAAGATGCAGAGCCTTCACGGTAGGCCCAAACATAGAGAGTGGATTCAGAAACGGTCGAACTATTCGAATCATAGACGACAGAACCTGATATCGAAGCACCAGCAGCTGAAAGAACAAAGTTTCCTTCAACGGTTGCACCCTGCTGCACACTCACCTCCAAAGGTTGAGCAGATGCTTTTGGATAATTACGGTTCTGATCATCGTACTCCAGATAATACTCCACCACCCAATTACCTGGAGGTAAAAGCATGGAATAAGTACCGTTTGTTTCGATAGGTGCATACTGCCAGCCATCTCCATCGGTACGCATTGCGTATACTTCACCAACCAAACCAGAAATAGATTGGTTGGTATCCTTATCAATTAAGCTTCCCGTAACATAGGAATCTACCTTTGCTAAGGTGAACTCGATCTTATCCATCTCAGTTCCGTTTTCGTCAGTCAAAACGCCTGCATCGGAAAGTGTGAGTGTTTGCTCATCTGGTTGTGCATAATCACTTCCTGGGGGTATCCAAAGACCAACCGTGTAGGCTCCAGGCAACCCAGGGAAAGAAAAGGTTCCGCGGGGAGAGAGAGCCACTTCTGCAAGTACATTAAAGAACTCATCGCTGTTATTACCATCATCTGCCTCCCGAGCATAAGCCCATGCATTCAAGTCGGCCACGGGAGCACCACTGGGTCCATAGACAACACCTTCCACTTTTGATGCAGCTTTGCGTACAGTAAAGTTCAAGGTTTTGACACCGTCACCAACTTTAACCCTCTTGGGTGGTTCCAGTAGGTAGGGAGATTCGGATCCGTCGGCAGGAATCGGAGGATTAAACCCTACCTCCCATCTTCCTGGAGCAACCTTGAGTTCAAAGGCTCCAGTGGTATCGGTGACATCACTTGTCCACCCACCTGTCTCACTCCATGCCCAAACCTCAGCATTGCCCAAAGGAGAGCCACTGGATGTGGCAATTACACCACTTATAGTGGAATTGAATTCGCGGAGTGAAATTGTACCCACACTAACTTCAGTTTTACCGATACGAATGAATTGAGGCTCAGGGCTGCCGTATCCTTTGAACTTATCGGGATCCAGCCAAACGGATAATTCGTACTGACCAGGTTTGAGTGGGATAGAAAAGGAACCATTTGATTCTGGATTTGCCCAGTTACCAATACCATCTGGGCTAAAGACATCGATCCAGATAGAAGAGGCAGCATCAGTGATGCCACCAGGTATATCTATCGTACCGACAACTTTACCATCTCCCATTCGATTGACTGAGAAATTAACAGTTTTAGTTGTCTTGCTGGAGGTATTGGCAAAGGTAACCGTCTTGGGTGCTTTTTCATAGGACCAATTTACATTTTGATCCCATGGACGATAAACCGTAACTTCCCACTTTCCAGGACCCACACTTAATTCGTAGCTTCCAGAAGTATCGGTAAATGTATTTGCCCAACCCTCTCCATCCATTCTCCACGCAACTACTTCGGCTCCAGTAATTGTCGCATTTAAATCGTCCCGAATTTGACCAGAAATGGTTTTACTTGGAGGTGCCAAATAAATGAAGGGTTTGGAAACTTTATAGGAACTATCTCCAATCGCTTTGGTACCATTGGTAGTAACAGAAGTAAGCTTGTAATCATAAGTAGCACCGGGGACGACTGTGTAATCCACATAGGACTTAACGCTTCCAGAGATATTATCATCCAATGTCGTGTAGACACTCGCTGAACTGAGCTTCCTTTCCAATTTGTAAGAGGTCGCACGAGCTTCTGCTTTAGACCAATCAATGCGAATCGCATTACCCAAGCGCATTTCCTTTGCAGGGTTCTTCAATTCGAAATGAACAGGAGCCAAAGCAAGATTCGCAAGGTTACCGGGCAACTCGATCCTCATAGAGTATTTTCCTGCCTCAGGTAAGGAGAGAGCAAAGAAACCATCCTCGTTGGTTTCACCGTAGGCTTCATTGAAGACAAAGGCTTCACCCTCCACATGATTGTAGTTTGGCTCACCCGTCTCGTTTTCATCTTGGAAGACCCAAAGAAAAGCATGTTCTAGACCGACCAAGCTAACTCGACCGTTATCCTCATTTTTCTTGGGATACATAATACGGCCCGAAACATTGGATCCCTGAAGAGTAAGTTTGATATCAGTTGTTGAGTTGGCATCGACTGCTATCGGGGAGTCCCAGTTGGGTTTGGAGGATTGATACCCTAAGTATTCTTCCGACTCAAAAGGAGGTTCAGCAAAAACAATCCAATTTCCTTTTGGCAGATTATTTAACTCATAAGTACCATCCACTTTAGTCTCGAAGTGATCGAACCAAAATAAGTAGTCATCGGTATGTGCTACGATGCGTGCTTTAGGCACAGCGTTTCCTTTGGTAGTTACTACCTTTCCAGATATGGTACCAAAAGTAATATTTGAGTCTTTATCGAACCACTCAAACGCATACCTTTCGTGATCTTCCTGAGCGAAGGCATTTAATTCTGCCAGCGGTAAATGAATGGAGTCACCTTCAGACAGTCTTAAGGAGGCTGCGGAAGACCAATCTGCAGAGTCCCAAGTATAAGTACCATCTGCATCACTAGTAAGAAACTTTGGTTCATACCCACCTGCTTCCACCATAACCTTATAATTTCCTCCAGGTAATTTTAGGGAATAATTTCCATCATCCTCTAATACATGAGGATAGACGACTGGGCCGTACTCATCCTCCGCATCAAAGAAGGCAAACCAAGCAAAGTCGACAGCATTAGATGTATTGGCATCCACAATCCGGACCTGCACTTGTGCTGCAGGAGATTCATTCAAATTAAAATCGATATCAGTAAGGTCGGAATTGATGTTTACAGGTTCAGCCAATGAAAAATCTGTCGTGCCTACGCCATCATTTGTGTAGTACTCCGATTGATACAGACCATCCCAACGCATGGCTTTTATTTTGTATGTGCCGGCCGGGATTTTAACCTTGTATGAGCCTTCCACATACGAGTCAGGATCTTCAAATTCTACAGGTTCCCATTGAGGCCAAAACTCCCGATACTCATCGGAAGGATCAACGAAAACAATATCCGCCCAAATACCAGCACTCGTATTTGCGTCATAAACTACACCACTTACTACCAAAGGCTGTGCCTTAGTAGCTTCTAAGGCATTGAATTCATTGGGTTGATTGGCGGTGATATCCCAAAAGATAGGTCCTCCACTCAAACGAACAGAATTATCGTAAGAGAATAATACGACTTCGTAGCGCCCCGAAGGAGCTTCCCCACTGATTTCACCATTTGGCTCAACCCATAACCACCCGGTAGGATAGTCGGTAATCCTGCTGCCATTTTGTTCGACTGGATACAGTTCTATGGAGATATCAAGCCTATCATCGCTTCCAAGACCGGAAACACTTAGGCTTGAACTGACCTGTCCATACTCATGGGAAACTACAAAATCTTGCTCTAAAGCAAAATCTAAGGTGTGGGAACTGTTGACATCGATCGCGAAACTGGATCCTGAAACTTGGGGTCTGTAAGGGGTTCCGGTATCAGGATTATATGCCCAGGCTTCGACATAGTAATCACCTTCGGGCAGGTATGCCTCATAAGCACCCGTAGAAAAATTAGAATCAAGGATAAAAAATGCGGGTTCCCGTGGACCATCCAGTCCATCTGGTGCCTGGAAGAACCAAAGTCCAAATTCCGGGATTGGTTGTCCGCTTTCATCCAGTACGGAACCGCTAATCGAACCCATATTTTCTTTGTTTAAGTCCTTGTAGGGATCTTCGTAAGGGTCACCAAATCCAACCTCTGCAGGAAATGAATTGGCAAAAAATCTTACTTCCAGAAGAGAATCTCCAAAGCCATCCGCATTAAAATCAAACCTGGATTTGACCACACCTTCTTCGACATCTTCATCCTCATCGATAAAGCCCTCATCGGAATCGTGATCACCCAACTTGTAATCATCATCCCCACCCTCCTGTGGGTAGGTTTGATAATCTGGTTCATGACCTTTATGGATAATGCGGGTAAAACCACCCCCTGTGAATTGGGCACCCTCTTCATCCGCACCACTGCCATTAATAAAAAGAAGGGAACCATTTTCATCCATCAAGCCAGCTTTTACACGGTGGGGTTCAGATATACCAAAATTCCATTCCAATAAGTCGCGAGGTAGATATGCAGATACATTCACATCGGAAGATACATCTGCACCCAGGGAGAAAGCAGCTACCTGCTCATAAGGAGCAATGAATTCCGAAGGTTTTAAGTCTAAGACAGGTACATTTGCCTGAAAGATCGCACCGTTGTAAAAGCGTTCCCCTCCCATGACCACAACCATTCCAAATGTGGAAGCCAAATCACCATCGCTCGTGGAAACTGCATCCACAGTCTCTGCAAGTATGGTAAAGGAACCCGGGCGGTCCCACTCCGGCCAGGTACGCTTAAATCCCTTAATCTTTGCACCACTTACTAAGATGTAGCGGGGTTCACCCATCTCGTAGGTAAAGGTGAGCTTCAATGGTGTGCCTGCCGCAAGGACAGTGTTAGCTAACTCTAAATCATCAATCGAAAGGTTAGCGTCTTCACTTAAGTCTGAATTGACTAAGGAGATACGATAGACCATGTCGTCCCAGTTTCCTCCCCCGAAATACTCATCTGCTTGTTGAGATTCTTCAGCTGAACCAAGATCTAATTTCTCGATATGAACATAGGCTGGATCATTGCCCGTAGTTGCACCTTCGGAAAAGTTGGTAACAGCTAGATCGGATCCCCACGCGGAGCGACTATTTTTAAAGGCTAATTTTGCATCTTCTTCCCTGTCCCATGGGTTAAACTCTCGATTGAAAGTACCATTTTCATCAAAAATGACTTCTCTGCCATCTTCCAGGTATGCGACAAACTCCATAGAGTTCCCATCGGGAGTTGGGCGTTGGTCCTCCCAATAATTCATGGGATAACCATCTTCGTAAACATACTTTTCTGCAAGGTACTCAACCGCCACCTCTGGCAATTCAACGGGGCGCCAAGGGATGTAATCTTCAAAAGGCATGACTATAATAACCTCATCCCCACTACCATTGATAACCACTTCAAACATTTCGCTTTCGTTATTTTCAACGATTGCGAAGAACACTTCATTGCTATGGTTAGGCAGCTCAAGCACCGAACGCTCGCTCTCAAAATCGATAATTTTTGATCCTGGTAATTCACTGGCAATCAGATCTTTAATCGACTGAGCGATTTCTGAGTTTGGTATAAACAAGCGCTCTTCGGAATAATCATTGGCTGCATGCAAATAGCCACCATTCTGATCAAAATAGAGATTGAGCATATTATTTAATCCAACCTCATAGACAAAGCGGTCTTCATCGATCACATCCAACATCTTATTTGCCCATACCGGGTCCACATCCGCCAACCCAGTAGTGGAAGACTTTACGGCCTCCACAAATGAAACCACCTGCTCCACTGGTACTGGAGTGATATCTTCAAATTCCTTCTTAAGAACACGCAAATACCCATTCATAGTTGTTGGATGAGCCACGCAGTAGAAAGCAAGGCTCTCTGTCGATGTATCAAAATTTGAAGGAATGGATAGTGTAAGTTCATCTCCTACAGCCTCAAGTGGACCACCACTCACATAAGAAGAAGAAGCAGATGGAGCCGACCCAATCGCAAAGGCATGCGGGGTAAAACCCTCGACTGCGATAAAACGGTAGTCCTCCCCTGCCTCAAACTCATAGGTTGAGAGATCGATTGGACCTTCCTCATTACTAAAATTGTAATACGGGTAGGAAATGTCGCCGCCTGAAACATAGATTTTTTCAAAGTCGTCCACTTCGCTATCGCTGTAGCGAAGAACCCGTACATTTTCAAGGTAGGTAGTGAAAGGTTGGTTTACTTCATTCATCGCACGAACAATAAAGTGCTCGCCTCTATCCTCGTAAGGATAAGAGCCTATCATTTCATCATTTAAGTAAAAACTTACTGAAGTATCCTCTCGAACGAATGCTACTCGGTATGGAGTATCAAAATCAATAGATCTGTAAGCCGATATTTCGGCATCAGTCACCGGGTCTTTTACATAAAACCCTATTTCGGCCGAACTGCCATTTTCATTCCATAAATCCAAATCGAACCGAAGTGCAGCCGCCTCCTCTTCTTCATTAGATGCACCAAACATAGCGTTGTAATCAACGGCAAAAAGCCCAAATCCCAAAAGGTTTGGCGAATTAGACGGAATAGAAAATGTAAGCTCAATACCTTTTATATTTTGAGATTTTACAAATTCTAAAATGCTATGCGGCTCTGGGCTTTCGGGATCTGCGACACTGGCATCAGGATCAATTGCTAGCATTGCTTTCGTTGCAATACCAACACTCTCCGAAGAATTTGGCTGACCGCTAAATTTCAACTTTCCGCCTTCAATGACAGGAACCATTCCACCGTCCCACTGAGAAAGATCCCATTTTTGTGGATCAATAAATCCGACCAAGGAAAAATCCCCAGTAGATTGATCTGAGATT
>CAXBQX010000079.1:0-7211 GCA_963978365.1 uncultured Opitutales bacterium
CCACAATCCTGCTCAAAGCACCCTTAGCATCACGGGTATGCAGCGTGGAAAAAACGAGGTGACCCGTCTCCGCCGCACTCAGGGCAAGGGTGGCGGTTTCAGTGTCACGAATTTCCCCGACAAAGATAACATCTGGGTTTTCACGCAATGCACTCTTTAAGCCAGCAGAAAAACTGGGGACATCCTGCCCCACTTGCCTTTGTGAAACCATCGAACTCTCATTTTTAAAAATAAACTCAACAGGATCCTCCAAAGTAATAATCCGAGATTTCCTGGTCAGGTTCACATGGTTAATCAGGGATGATATGGTTGTGGACTTCCCGCTTCCCGTGACTCCGGTGACGAGAACCAACCCCCTTTTCAAAGAGGTAATCTCCTTCCAAATCATTTCAGAAGGAAGCCCCACATTTTCAATCGCTGGAATCGAGGAAGAGAGTACCCTCATCACGAAAGCCAATCCATCTCGGTCCCGAAAAACATTGAGACGAAAATTAATCCCCTGCTCCACCCATTCAAAGGCAGTATCGACATCTTGGGGCTTATCTGCATCGGTTACCAAAGCAATTTGTTTTTCGCTAAGTAAGATACCAAGCATGTGAAGGATGGCGTCCTTGCTGACCGGAGTCCCCTTATCGATCGCAATGAGTTCGTCATCTGTGCGAAAGCTAATGGGCATACCGATTTTGACATGCATATCTGAAATGCGATGAAAATTTCCACTTTTCTTTGAGGGATCAACAAAACGCTCAAGGATTTCTGTAAAAGTTAAGCGCTCGAGCCCTACACGATAAAAAGGCACAGCAAGTTTCTCGTCGATACTCATTCCTCTACAATGCTCATGCAAAGCTGATTCATCAAGCTAACATCTAGTATTTTTTGATACGGAGTAATGAACTTAAAATATCGTTGCAATCAAGCAACATATGTAAAAAAACGAGTTTCCCCTATGAAAGTTCATTTTAAAGGCACCCGTGGGTCTATCCCTACCGCTCCAACGGCACAAGAAATTGAAAAGAAAATCATCAACGCCCTAATGGCCGCCCGTGGGAATGAGCTTCGTTCCGAAAGACAGATTCGGGAATTTGTATCCACTAAACTCAATTTTCGGACACGATCACACTGGGGAGGAAATACCCCCTGCGTGCAGGTTGAAACAGGCTCTGATGATTACCTCATACTGGATGGAGGATCTGGCCTGCGTATTCTTGGAAAAGAGCTCATGGCCCAAAAAGTCAGCAACGCGACCTTCCATATCTTTCTTTCCCATTTCCATTATGATCACATCCAGGGAATACCATTTTTTGCTCCTGCTTACGCTCCAAGCAACCGCATCGTTTTTCATGGGGGACACAAAGGGGTCGAAAAAGTGCTTCGCGAGCAGATGAGGGAACCTTATTTCCCGATTAATTTCGATACATTTGGAGCCCAGATTTCCTTCGAAGAGCATAATCCGGGAGATGTGGTAGAGGTTTGCGATTCCAAAATTACTCTCTTTAAGCAGAATCACCCAGGGATATCCTATGGTTATCGAATTGAAAGCCACTCTGCTTCGATGGTTTATTCGACTGATTGCGAGCATACCAATGCCGCACACTTAAGAGACTATCCTTTTCTCGATTTTATCCGCGGGGCAAACCTTCTCATCTTCGATGCTCCTTACACCCACTCTCAATCGATTGGAAACCGAGAACACTGGGGCCATTCGAGCAATGTCATGGGTGTGGAATTAGCAGCCAGAGGGGATGTCGAAAAACTTGCCATCTTTCACCACGACCCCAACTCAACCGACGAAGATATTTCGGAATTCTGCGCACATACCCGTAAATTCCTTACGGGCACAAGACATGCGGTAAGACAGTCTATCCCTGGGATCCCCGGTGCACCCTCGCCCCGAGGTTTACCCAGAGAAGTTTTGTTTGCCTATGATGGATTAACTATGGAACTATGATGGCCCAACATCATGTCCATGCTTAGTTCCAACCAGGGAGAATTGCCCACCAGGCTAGAAAAAAGCCAAATTAATGAACTTCCACTGATTCGTTTTTACGGATCCATTCAAATGGCGAGCGATAATAAATCGTTCAAAAAATTTGTAACCAAGCTACGAAAACAAAAAGTCCTTGGCTTCGACATTGAATGTAAGCCCAACTTCAAACGAGGGCCCAACAACCCTCCTGCCCTTCTTCAGTTAGCCACCGCCGACCAAGCCTTTCTCTTTCGTCTGTATCCGGTCATGAAACTCGGTCCACTGATAGATATTTTAGAGGATCCAAACATAGTAAAAACGGGAGTAGCGATTAAGGACGATGTGTACAATTTGAAGAAAATCGAGGAATTCAACCCTGCGGGCTTTGAAGACCTGGCCCCTTTGGCTCAATCCTTAAAAATTGAGCAGACTGGGCTTCGCAACCTCACTGCGATCTTTTTCTCCCAAAGACTATCCAAGTCTGCCCAACTTTCGAACTGGCAAAAAAGCCCGCTCAGTCCATCTCAGCAAATTTACGCAGCCACCGATGCCTGGATTAGCCGGGAACTGTATTTAATTATGAAAGCCCGGCTCGCGGCCGCATCCCAATCTAAGTAACTTCCCCTTGTGGCAGGATATCGTGCCACTTTTCAAATGCAGATTTCCTGCCATGCAATCTAAGTCGGTCCATTAGATTGGGCACCGATGGCCTGCTAAAAAGGATTTCCATTTGCAAAAGTCCCTGCGGGTACAAATCGCTGTGCGAACTAAGAAAGAAACTATCCTCTTCCAGGGTTCTTTCAATCTCTCCCTCTACCCGCTTTCGATAATCTGCCCCTGGTAAAATGCAGTCTTCGATTCCGCAAGCGAGAATGGTTAAAAGATTATCCGGCTCCTTTTCCAAATAAGCCAACATATCACTGCTCTCCACTTTTCGTGGAATTCTTGAAGAGTCATCGATACTCTCCTCCACATATGCAGCCTGAGCAATTTCCTGACGGTCAGCATAAAAAGGCTCCACCGCGACAAAGTTTTTTGCACCCGCTTCCGAGGCCAACGCATACCCAAACGGCATCATCCCTGCACCCAGTTCGACCACCCTTCTGCCATGCAACAGGCTTTTCAAAAAATGCCCCCCTGGCAATAAACTCCACTCAAACAAAGCCCGGGTAAATTCACCACCGGGGGCAGCAAAACCAGTACCCAAATCTCGGGAAACAACGAGGCGCTCCCGCCAATCTTTGGAGCTCAAACCCTCACCGAATGAATGCATATCCGTCAATAATCCCGACAAAGCATGTACTCAAAAAGATCGAGTAAAAATTGATTATCTCCGCCAACAGCCTCAATACTTTTTAAAGCCCGGTCGGTATGCTCTTTGGCCAACTGCCTCGCTTTTTCCAGACCGACCATGTTGACCCAAGTCATCTTGTTTGCCTCATCATCGTGAGCAGCATTCTTGCCCAGTTTCTCGGTAGTCGAAGTCACATCAAGAAGGTCATCCACCGCCTGAAAGGCTAGTCCCAAGGATTGACCTGCCTTGGAGACTAAATCCAATCGATCCGGTTCATTTCCTTTGGCCCCCATCAAGAAACCCATCACCAGAGATGCCTCTATCATGGCAGCTGTTTTATTGGCATGTACAAAAGTCAGCGTATCAGAATCTGGCGCTTTCCCCTCTGCCAACAAATCCTCCATCTGCCCACCAACCAGTTTTTTACTACCGGAAGCATTGGCTAAAACAGCGACTAGCTTCATTCCCAGTTCAGGGTATTTTGCATAGCCATGAGCGAGCAATTCAAATGCTCCTGGAATCAAGGCATCCCCTGCCAAGATAGCTGTGGCTTCATCATAGGCACGATGACAACTCGGGGAACCCCTGCGTAAGTCGGAGTTGTCCATCGCAGGCAAATCATCGTGAATTAAGCTGTAGGTGTGGATCATTTCTACCGCAAGAGCTGCGTGCATGGGATCAAGCTCACCTGGAAAAAGATCATAAGCTGCAAGTACGAGGACGGGGCGTAAACGCTTCCCCCCCACTCCCAGGCTGTAATTCATGGCTTCATGCAAGCGGGAAGGCCTTTCCGAAGAAGAAGGCAGGTCTGTCTTTAAACGCATCTCAACCAGTTCTTGGTATTTTTTTAGCTTTTCAGAAAAAATCATAGCTTGCGGGAAATGCAAAGCATGTCACGATATGGAAGCTATGCCAAGTTTGGAAGCGGTGTGTACCCGATTACTCAGTCGTCCGGGATGGATTCCGAAAGTTCTTCTCGGAGGTGGTTTGTCGTTTATTCCTGGGCTCAACATTTTTGCCCTTGGGTATTTACTCATATATGGGCGCAGGCTCAGAAGGACACAGTCTTTAGATCTGCCCGAGTGGTCCGAAATGAATTGGCCCGAATTATTTTTGGGAGGGCTTCGCGTATTTGCCCTATTGGTTCTGTTTGTGGGGACTCCATTGATTCTTGGATGGATACTCAGCCTGGTTCTTTATTTTCTCACCTTTGGATTACTGGGGGTGGTCGCTTACCTACCGCTAGCCATAACCGGCTTCTTCGCACCGATGTTTTTCTTGTCTGCGTTCATGGCATATCTAAAAAATGAGGAATTTCAGGATGCCTTACAATTTCGCCGAATCACTCAGCAAGTGATTCACGGTTGGAAGCCCCTCGCTTTGCCCATCGTTGCTTTTTGGGGAATTTTTCTACTCGCATTACCGATTTATGGACTTTCGTTCTTCATCGGAGCCTGGATATTAATTGCCTATGCGGGTGTTTTAAGAATGAAGAATTTTTCCTGACTTGTTAAAAATCTCAGTTTAAAATAGTCGACCATGCCAACTTATGATTATCAATGCGGTGCTTGTGGCCACGAATGGGAACTCTTTCAATCGATGAATGATTCACCGGTCCAAAGCTGTCCAAAATGCAAAAAACGCAAAGCCAAGCGACTGCTCGGATTGGGTGCCGGACTTATTTTTAAGGGAACCGGATTTTACGAAACAGATTATAAGAAAAAATCCGGAGGAGAACCCAAAGAGAGTTCTTCTTCCACAGACTCTGGAAGTTCGGACAAAAGTTCTTCTCCCAAGAAAGAAACCAAAAAGGAGTCCAAGCCCAAAAAAGCGAAAGCTGCCTGATCCACAAACCTTATGATCCCTCAAGTCCTCGTTCCTTTATTTCATGGTTTCGAGGAAATCGAGGCCACCTGCCCCATCGATCTTCTTAGGCGTGCCGAGGTCGAGGTTGTCATCGCCGCCTGTGATCACCAACTGGACATCTGTGGACGCTCAGGAATCGTTTTGCGAGCCGACCAGCTTCTTTCCGAAACAAAAATCGATCATTTTGATCTCCTGCTTATCCCCGGTGGCCCAGGTGTATTTGAGCTTCGTAAAAACGAAGAGTTTATTTCTTTAATTCAGCAGTTTTCCAGTCTTTCACGCCCTATTGGAGCAATCTGCGCAGCTCCCTTATTACTGAAAGATGCCGGACTGCTGAAAACTGCTCAGTATACTGCCCATGGAAGCACCCTAGAAGAACTTCCCGAACTCTTGGATCTCGATGTAATCAAAGATGGTAATTTGATTACATCGAGAGGAGCAGGCACTGCGATTGAATTTGGTCTATTCTTGGTTGAGCACCTTTGCGGAAAAGAAAAAGCCCAAGAAATCCGCCAATCCATTCACGCCTAGTCATTGAGCCTTGGCATGCACCAAGGCAGGTAAAACGAGGAAGTGTCTTACTTGGAAGAATTTACTTCGGTACTATTTAAGTCTTCTGGGAAGACAGCAGGCAAAGGCTCGGAATCATTTAAATCAGGCAATTCTGGCTCCACAATCGGAGGAGTGATCCCTAAAAGTTCCACCTCAAAAGTTAATGCTTCATTTGGACCGATGGAGTTGTTCCCTTGTTTTCCGTAGGCAAGATCAGCAGGGATAAACAATTTCCACTTAGCACCCACTTTCATAAGCTGCAGGGCTTCCGTCCAACCTGCGATCACCCGATCCACACGAAACTTTGCCGGCTCTCCACGATCGATGGACGAATCAAAAACATCTCCAGTAATCAGGGTACCATGGTAATGCACTTCCACTTCATCCTCAGCCAAGGGGCTGGTTCCATTGCCATCCTTGATCACTTGGTACAGTAACCCACTCTCGGTTTCTTTTACTCCCTTGCCTTTTCTTTTTTCAGCGAGGTATTCAGCACCCTTAGCCAAATTGATATCTGGCAAGGACTTGGCCTGCTTGTACAACTTGTGTATTTTTTGAAATTCAACCAGGCGGGTCAAATAATCTGCAGCCTCCTCCTTTTCACCCAATGCTTTTTGCTGAGCCTCAAACCCATCCTGATCTTCTGTGCTCAGCGCATTTACTCCTAAGAGATAGCGGGCTTCAAATCGATCCGCATTCAAAAGAGAACCATCACCAGCAATCGCTTGCAAAGCGGAACGCCCTTCATCCGCCTTGCCATCTTTGATCAGCGAAACTGCGTGACCAATCTTGGCTCGCCCAACCAATGGGTCGCCCTGTAAGCGCTTCGCAGCTGATAGAAAGGTATCTGCAGATTCTGCAAACCGCCCATCTCCATACTGGATAGATGCAGCCCGGTATTGGGCAACACCACCCAAAGTATCGTCATAATCTTCGGCGAAGGAGAGAAATTTTTCCTCTGAACCCACTTCACCTACACTTGCATTTATAAAACGTAGGCTTCGTTCTGCGGCTTCCTCATTTTGGGAGTTTTGGTAGAAGGAAGAAATTGCCACCCCTAAGGCGATGACCCCAAGAACGGAAAACAAGGTATTCTTGCTTTTCTTCCATGCCTCCATTTCATCATACGGACGGGCTTCAGCCGCCTGCTCAGCAGTCAATCCATCAGGCTGATCTTCAGCAGGAACTTCGTTTGCTTTTGGGTCTTGGGTTGGTTCTTTGTTCGACATCAGAATAGAAAAATTTAAAAGCTACCATCCTCTTGATTTTGTGCTCAAAGTCAATTATCGCTTTGCCATCCCTTGGAGAAGGCTAGGTGTAAGCTACTGGTAGGATTGCGTAGAGTAATCGAAAATCTTCAGTGGCTCGCCTATTTTCCCAGGGTAAATATAAATCCAGTTCCCCGTCTGATCGCTCCACATGTATGGGTAGACCTCCTCCTTGGTCCACAACCACCCAAAGTTCTCTTTCCACAACCATACACTAGCTTCACTCGCCGCCGAGGAATACAACCAGCCCAATCGGGCATGGTAG
>CAXBQX010000080.1:0-7147 GCA_963978365.1 uncultured Opitutales bacterium
AAGGTATCGTCAAAGAGTCCACGCTGCTTTAGATCTTTGATCAATGCGGCGACCGGCTTGTCCATGGTGGCACATTTCTTGAGCAGACCACCTGACTTGTTAATCGAGGTGTCTTCACGAGTACCGTGAAAGTCCCAGCCCCAATCGAATAACTGAACGAAGCGTACCCCCTTTTCGGCAAGGCGACGGGCGAGAAGGCAATTGTTGGCAAAGCTGGATTCTCCCGGCACAGCCCCATAAGACTCAAGCGTGGCCTTGGACTCTTTCTTAATGTCCATCACATCAGGCACCGAGGCCTGCATCCGGTATGCCAGTTCGTACTGGGCAATACGGGTAAGGGTTTCTGGGTGGGCAAATTTTTGGGCAGCCTGGTTATTCAGATCCCGAAGTGCATCGAGACTGGAACGCCTCAACCCACGGGTCATCCCCGGAGGGTCGGACACATAAAGAACTGGGTCCCCCTTGGAGCGACACTGCACGCCCTGGTAGACCGAGGGAATAAACCCAGCACTGTAAGAATTTTTCCCTCCGTTGGGCTGGGTACCGCTGGAGATTAAAACCACATATCCAGGCAGGTCCTGGTTTTCAGAACCCAAACCATAAGTGGTCCAGGCACCAAAGGATGGACGCCCGGGTTGCTGAAAGCCGGTGTGCACGAAAAGTTCCGCAGGGGCGTGGTTGAACTGGGTAGTGTGCATGGAGTTGATCACACAAAGATCATCGGCTACCTCATGCATGTGCGGGATGGCATCGGACATCCACATGCCCGACTTCCCATACTGGGCAAATTTTCTGGGTGAACCCATTAACTTTGGGGTTCCGGAAGTGAAGGCGAACATCTTTCCCTTGATGAATTCGTCCGGGCATTCTTGATCGGTGCGCTTTTCCAATTCTGGTTTGTAGTCCCACATATCGAGATGCGGGGGAGAACCGGTCAGGTGCAAATAAATGACCCGCTTCGCCTTAGGCGAGAAATGGGGAGCACGCGGAAGAAGCGGGTTTTGTGGAGCGGTTAGACCAAAGGCATCAGGCGACATTAATTGAGCTAGAGCCCCCATGCCCAGACCTACGCCACAATTTTTGAGGAAGTGCCTTCGAGTATTAAGCTGAATTTTTTCTAGTATTGGATCCATTGGTATAAAAGAGTGAAAATTGAAGAGTGAAGAGAGAGAAATTATTGCGGGAAAGGCTGGGAAGATTTTTTGACGACCGAAGTTAGAATGGCGATGAGTTGGCTGGATTCATCCAAGAGGTTGGTGAGTTGTTTTTTAGGAATCATTTCCGTTTCAATTAACAAACGAAGCCAATAATTCGTCTCTCTGGCTTCTTTACAAGAAATGTACATCTTAGCAGTGAAATCTGCCTTGGACTGACTCCCGTTTGCCTCCTCAATATTTGCCCCAATCGATGTATCCGAGCGTAAAAGCTGATTTGAAATCGTCCGAACAGCCCCAGAACTTTTTTCCAATTTTTGACAAAGCAATACGATCCGCTTGGCAAATTCGAAGCTTCTTTCTTTGAGATCATTTTTTGGAGCACTCCTTTCACCCTTCACTTTTCACTCCTCACTCTTTTCATCGCTTCATCATCATTTCATCGAGGTTGAGCATGATGTTTCCTGCAACAGTTAAAGCCGCAAGGTCCGCAAGGTTAGAATCTTTAGGGGCCGGTCCGATTGGATCGGTGGCCATCTTGCGGGCAAGGTCCAAGTTTTTGGAGTAATCGCTTCGAACTTCCTCATAAAGAGCAACCAAGCGATCAAGTTCCTTCTTGCTTGGTGTGCGTGATAGGCAGATCTCAAAACCTTTTTCCAGCTGCTCAGCTGGGCTATTACCTCTTGTCTTCATGGTACGGGCAAGCGATTGAGCAGCTTCCACATAGACAGGGTCGTTTAAAGTTACTAAAGCCTGTAGTGGAGTATTGGTGCGGTCACGTCGGACAGTACATACTTCTCTATTTGGAGCATCAAAGGTAGCCATCGATGGGTAGGGGTTGGAGCGGCGCCAGGTGGTGTAAATCCCACGACGGTAGCGATCTTCTCCCTCGCTGGTTTTCCAATCAATCCCACTACCAAAGGCAGCCTTCAGGCCCATATTGGGCTGCGGAGGTTTCACCGGGGGGCCATACATTTTGGGACTGAGCAGACCGGCAACAGATAACGCCTGATCGCGCACCATTTCGGCAGACAACCGCAAGCGGGGCCCGCGGGCAAGCAAGCGGTTATTCGGATCCATCGCTGCCATCTCACTGGTAACATGTGAATTCTGACGGTAGGTATCCGAGGTAACCAATAATTTAAGAAATGCTTTCACATCCCAATCCATTGCCACAATTTCGGTGGCCAACCAGTCGAGAAGTTTTGGATGGCTGGGCAACTCCCCCTGAGCACCAAACTCTTCACTCGTAGCCACCAATCCGATTCCAAATATTTTTTCCCAGAACCGATTAGCAGTTACCCGAGGAGTCAAGGGGTTGTCCTCCTGCATTAACCATTTCGCAAGATCAAGCCTGGTTGGGGTATCAATATTTTTCAATTTGGGAGCTAAGGCAGAAGGAAAACCCGCATGCACAGTAGGTCCCTTGCTCAGGTAGGACCCACGTAAATGGATGTACGATTCCCGTCGGTTTGCATCCACCACTTCCTTCATCATGGGCACGGTTGCGGAAGGCTTGATCTGGTTTAGCTGATTGCGAAGAGATGCGATCTGTTCCCTGATTCGCTGGGTGGCTGGCCCTTGCTTGACAAAATAATCCAAGAGTTGCTTCTGTTCCTGCGGTGATCTCTTTTCGGTGGGCTTTTCCAGAATCGAGGTGAGAGATTGGGAAAAGGCCGAGGCTGGATTTTTCGCATTGGTTACAGACAAACGAAACTTGCCAATTGCATGGTTGGGGTAATTCTGAACAAGGCGGAAATTGAGCACTCCACCGGGCAATGGATCTTTTAGCTCAAATATTGCGTAGTGGTCCCTACCCTGCCCGCCAGCAATTGCCCAGCCGGATTCCTGATCCTGCTTCCCATCAATCGCTTCATCCACAGTGAAATTATTTTGCTCATAACTGGCGGTGGCTCGGGCAAAGCGGGCAGTAGTGGCTCCGTCCAATGATTCAACAGCCTCTCTTTGGGGAGCCTTGTCATAAGTCTTCTCCCAGAGAATTATCCTCTCTTCGTCCAATACCTGTAGGCGGAACCCATCCAGCCGGGCATACAGTTTATTGTCGGTACGGTTCCAAACGGCAATTTTCGTAAGGTCATACTCCTTGCCTAAATCAATCTCCAACCATGGCTCTTCATCCGAGTTAGCGGTGTGGGTAACACTCTTGGAATTGTAATTCCCGTCCACATTTCCATCGATCGCCAATTGGGCATCCCCGCCATAGTCGGTGGAACTCTGGGTAGCCTTGCCCTTAAGAGCAACATTCTCGTCCCCCACAAAAGCCTGCACTTCTGCGATATGTAAAAGCTTGTGCTTGCCGGGTAGTTCCAAACGCACAAAACGACCACGCTTGGCGCTACCTTTCTCTGCCGCATCACCAAAGGAATTAAGAATCAGTTCATTGAGAACCATGTTGTGTATTCGGCTTGGGCCGTTGTGAGGCAATCGAGCGTCCTTGAGAAGATCAATTCTAACCGCAGTGATTTTATCCAGCGATGAAACTGCGGAGAGTTCATATTCTTCCAATGGCTTTTTAGCACCCGATACAAAAACGGTTCCGTCCTCAGATATATTTAAATCTGCACCTGATTGTGCGGTTCCTTTTGTGGGAACCAAGGCATCCCACTTGGTTTGCTTTTGCTCAACTTCCCATTTTTTCATTTCTGCCAGCAAGAGCTCATTCTCAGTAGATGGCTTCAGAGATCTCTCCAATTCGGATATCTGATTCTTCAGGTCCGATTGTCTCTTTTTCTGATGGTCAGAAAAAATGGAGTAGACCGGACGCTCGTCCTTTTTGTCCGAATCCTCGGTTTGGTTTAGAATGTCAAAGACCTGAAAGTACTCCTCATGGGTAATGGGGTCGTATTTGTGGGTATGGCACTGGGCACAGGCCATGGTCGTACCCATCCAGGTGGCAAAAGTGGTGTTTACCCGGTCAACTACCGCAACATTACGAAACTCTTCGTCATTGGTTCCTCCCTCGTTGTTGGTCTGGGTATTCCGATGAAAGGCCGTGGCAATTAATTGGTCCTCCGTTGGGTTGGGCAAAAGATCGCCCGCCAACTGATCAATGGTGAACTGGTCGAAGGGCACATTGTCATTGAGAGCACGGATCACATAATCCCGGTATGCCCAGATGGTACGGGGCACATCATCGGCATATCCTGCGGAGTCTGCATAGCGGGCAAGATCGAGCCACATTCTTGCCCAGTGTTCTCCAAAAGTGGAACGGGAGAGCAAATCATCCACCACCTTCTCATAAGCCTGCGGCGAAGAGTCCTGAACAAATGCATCCACTTCTGCCGGAGTGGGTGGTAAGCCAATGAGGTCGAGAAGACTCTGCGAATTAAAGTATTTTTGTCTGCCGGGCTCGCTGGTTCCAAACCTTCTTCCTCCAAACGCTCCCTCACAAAATAATCCACCGGATGAACTCCATCAGGAGTTTCCGTACGCTTTGGTTGTTTGTATGACCAGTGTTTGTCATACTCTGCTCCCTGCTCAATCCATTTCGAAAATAATTCGAGCTCCTCTTCCGTAAGGGGGTCTCCCCTGCCCTCTGGAGGCATGATCTCCTTATCATCAGGATCGAGACCCATCCGGAAAATCATTTCGCTCTCCTCGGGATCGCCAGGAACAATGGCAAAGTAATCTCCCAAATCTTTAGTCGCTCCCTCGAAAGTATCCAATCTTAGCCCAGCCTCACGATTTTCTTCATCCGGCCCGTGACAAGCAATACACTTATTGGAAAGGATGGATTTGATCTGGGTATTAAAATCCACTTTCTCTTCGGCTAAGAGAATGCATGGAAATAATAATAAAGAAAAGTAAACGAAACGCATGGTATTCATTGTTAAAAATCGTCTAAAAACACAAATAGAGACATGTTAACTCTAAAGAAATAGCACTAAGGGAATATCATTGAGAACTCATCGCCCAAAGAACGCTTGGTTTCCCTAATTCAACCAAATCCTCAACCTCTTCCTGAGAAAGTTCTTTTTGCCAGATCGCAAACTGGTCTATCTTTCCGCATAGTGCACGCACCTTATTCCCTTCATTTATATTCGTGGTATGCCAGTTGCCCATTCTGCACATCCCTGGAACCATTTTATTGAAGGAAGAAGGATCGAGATCGGCATAACTCATCATTTCTCCGTTTATATATAATTTCACTCGTTTTTGAGGAATTGATACCGAGCCTGAGAGATGGATCCATTGGTCTGTTGGAATAACTTGGGTATTTGTTTTATTAATTCGATTTCCACCATGATAGCCCATCCAAATTTGCCCATACCGGGTCATTTGCCAGAAGAAATCTCCTGGAACATCCCAGTCGTTGGAAACAAAAACAGAGGTTAGGGTTTTATCAAAACGATCAATATTGATCCAGGTCGACATCGATAATTCATCAAATTCATGGGTTATATTAAATTCCACATAATCATCATCACGATCGAACAACAGGGCCTTTTTGCCAGGCCAGCGCCCCGTTACCCATCTCGCACCATGAATCTCGCCATCACCGACAATTGGGTTGGTTGAATAGTTCTTCAAGTGAGGCTCTTCAAAAAAGGGAAAATAACCGATCAGTTCATCCGATTGATTGGTGTAAAAGCTAAGCTGTTCTTGCCAGCGCAAATACCCGATTGAATTGGGGCTGGGAAATTTGCTTAGGTCAGGAGTTTCAACTGGAATTAATTCCCCCTCCGAAAATTCGGTGGATTGCCCCTCAAATACGGAAGACAGGAGTTCATTAGATTTCGGGTTCCTGGCATCGACCTGGCCATCGATCACATGTAAAGTACTTGATCCACTTGCGGCATCCACCGAAATGGCAAATTCAGTGCCACGATCCTCATAATCGATACTGGGAGAGGAAATGGTAAAACCTTCGGCACCTGGAGGAACAATTGCCCATACATCACCGTGATCCAATCGGATGTTATAGTCATTCCTAATCGCAAAAGTAGCTGGTGCTCTCATCACAGTGTCCACTCCATTGCTAAACCTCAAATGAATGACCCCATCATCCAATTGGTAAAGTCCCTTATTGAATCTGACTTGGTCTGGACCTGCACCCTCCGCAAACCCCGCCCCGGCCTGATCAACCAGCAAAGCATAAAAAGGAGTTTGAGGGGTAGAGACCCCTGTTTTGGGGGAGTCAGGTATTGCTTCGGGTCTCAAAAAGGAAAGCACCGCCACAATCGATGCCGCCACACTTATGAGCCAAGGAACATATTTTAAGGACAGCTTGGTTTCATTTTTTTGAGGGTTGTAGGAATACTCGCTTAAACCTTCTGAAACGGTGGCTAAGAGTTTCAACCTTTCACATGCCTCATCATCTTCCCGCAAAAGATTGTTGAGTTCTAACTTTTCCTCTTCCGAAAGAATGCCATCCAGATATTTGTAAAAAAGTTTATCGTGTTTGTTCTTCACTGGGCACCTTTCGTTGACATTTCCTTCTCGATACAATCAGCCAAAGCAGACCTCAAACGCGACAGTGTCTGGTAAACAGCATTGGGCTTTTTATTCCTCTGCTCCGCCAGTTTCTTGATTGGGATATCAGATGCATAAGCTTCCCGCAGAAGACTTTGATGATCCTTCTTCAGTTTCTTTAAACAGGTGCTTAAATACAGCAACCATTCCGACCGTGTAGAAAAACTATCTGAGGGTTCGTCGAGGAGTTTATCGGCCACATCTTCATCGAGCACCAGGCGGTCCCTCGCCTTGGTACGCCTAAATTTCAGGATCTCGTATCGGGCAATCACAGATGCCCAAGGCCCAAATCCATTCTCTGCATCCTCTAGATCAGAGAACTTTTTCCAAGCAATGACACTGACATTCTGCATCACCTCAGCGAGATCATGTGGATCCGGCAAGGAGGCACGAACAAATGCCCGAATGCTGGGATCATGCTTCGCCCACAATCTGGGAAATGCACCTCTTGGATCTGCGTTCAATTCATCACTCATTTACAGGTAAACTCCCATCCCATT
>CAXBQX010000081.1:0-7034 GCA_963978365.1 uncultured Opitutales bacterium
ATGATGCCCGTTTTTGACCTAAATGGTAAAATCTTGCTCAGCGAAAAAAACAAAATTTCGATGAGCCCAAATGGCCATGGGGGCTCTTTTAAAGCCTTATTAGATTCCGGAGCCTTGAAAATAATGGAAGATGAAGGGATTGAATACTTAAGTTACTTTCAGGTAGATAATCCTTTAGTATATTGCCTGGATCCAACTTTTATTGGAATGCATGAATGGAGTAGGGCAGAAATGTCCTCTAAAGCAGTTCAAAAAAATAGTCCCGATGAAAAAGTAGGTACTTTTGTAAATTTAAGCGAAAAATTACAGGTCTTAGAATACAGCGATATTCCTCCAGAGCTTGCTCAACAAAAGACCAGAAATGGAAAAATGGCCTACCATCTGGGAAACATAGCCATACACCTTATAAACAGAAACTTTGTAAGTCGCGTTACCAATGCCACCCAAACCCAAACAGACAGGTTACCTTACCATGGGGCATTAAAAAAAGTTCAACATATAGACGATGCAGGCAACAAGGTATCACCCAAAGCACCGAACGCCATAAAGGCAGAAACTTTTGTTTTCGACGCAATACCCCTTGCTCAAAATGCTTCTGTTTTTGAAATTGATCGATTTGAAGAATTTGCACCTATAAAAAATGCATCCGGAAATGATTCACTAGAAACTTCGCAAAAGATTCAACAGAACCGAGCAAAGGATTGGTTAAAGGCGGCAGGCTTTGACGCCATTCCCAATCAGGTCGAAATTTCACCCAGCTACGCACCAACCAAAGAATACTTTTTACAAAAAAGCCATAAATCTTCATTAGACTCTGTCTCTATTCAGAACCAACAGATAACTTTCAATGAATCGGGTATCTCGATAGAAGATAGACACAAAAATTAACCAACCAATGATTAAAGAAAAAATCGAAAAAGCAGTAAAAGAGGAAAAGTTACTTCCTTCCGCCCAACAGAACATACATCAATTACTGGAATTAGAAAACTGTCCTGAATGGATACTTAAAAGCTTAGATGAGTTGGTTGCTGGTGAGCTCTGGGAAGAGCTCAATGATCGGTTTCACACGAACCTTGCTTTTGGCACAGGGGGCATGCGCGGGCGCACCATCGGGAAGGTGGTAACAAATCCAGAACTAGGAAATTCCAAGGAAGGGGAGACCCCAGAGTACGCAGCCATCGGCAGTAACACACTAAATGAAATTACTCTTCTTCGAGCAACAAAGGCTCTCTATCTTTATTTAGATAAATGGATGCAGGGAGAGGGCATTTTAGAACAACCAAGGCTCGTGGTTGCTCATGATGTAAGGCACTTTTCCAACAAGTTTGCCAATCTGGTTTGCAAGGCTTGGGTCAAAATGGGCGGTTGTGCGATGCTTTTTGACGGACCAAGGTCTACCCCTCAATTAAGTTTTACAGTGCGCAACCGCTACGCTCATGCAGGCGTGGTAATAACAGCCAGCCATAACCCCTATCATGATAATGGCTTTAAGGCTTATTTTGGTGATGGAGCCCAATTAGTACCTCCTCATGATCAAGGTGTCGTTGCTGAGTACGAAAAAATAAGCTTACAAGAAATCGCGGTTTGGCTGGAAGAAGATGCCCTTGAAAATTGCCAAGTGAACCTGCTTCAAGCAAATGACGACATTTCTTACAAAGGCTGCCTCGAGGATGCAGTATTAAACCCTGATCTTTTAAAAAGCATCTCTCCCAAAATTGTTTTTACCCCCATCCATGGAACGGGGGCCATTTCTTCGGTACCTGCATTGTGGGATCATGGCGTACAAGTTGCCTTAGTGGATGAACAGAGTGAGGCGGATGCAAATTTCGGTACAGTTAATTCACCTAACCCAGAAAATGCAGAGGCCCTCACGCTAGGAATCAAGGTAGCAAATAAAACGAAATCTCCTTATGTTTTTGCGAGTGATCCGGACTGCGACAGGATTGGTGTCGCTGTTTTAGAGGATAAGGATAAGTACAGTTGTCTAAGTGGTAATCAAGTAGCATGTATCCTTGCGGAATACAGATTGCTTGCCCTTAAGTCCCAACAAATCATCCAAGAAGGTAACGAGAGTGGGTTTGCTTTACTCAAAACTTTTGTAACCACACCTCTAATAGATAAGATTGCTCAAGGATATGGGGTTCGTTGTGTAAATACCCCAACTGGTTTTAAATGGATGGCACAGAAACTCCGTAAATATGAGGAGATGGCATCTTTGCGTATACTTGAGGAAGAGGGAATTGGGTTAGATTTTGACAGAACGGAGCTTTTTACACGCATGGATATACTCTCACGCTATTCTACCTGCGTTGTGCTATCTGCGGAAGAAAGCTATGGATACTTGCCCCTTGATTTAGTGAGGGATAAAGATGGGAACGCATCTGCTTTAGCAATAGCAGAAGCAATTGCGTTCATGGAGTCCACTAACACAACACCCTTAAAATTCCTTGATACGATTTATCAAAAATATGGTTTTCATTTAGAAAAAACGGAAAACATTTACTTTGAGGGAGCGGAGGGAAGTGCAACGATCACCCGATTAGTGGAAAGTTATCGTTCAAATGCAATCAATGAACTAGCAGGATTCCAAGTCACCAAATCAAAAGATTTTTCAAACGAAGGATATGTTGATGAGGATGAAGAAAATTTGCCTCTGCAAAATTTTATTCAGTTACAACTTGAAAATGGATTTACCATTTCCATTCGACCAAGTGGAACAGAACCCAAAATTAAGTATTACCTCTTCGGTTGCAGTGAACCGAATCCGGTTGATCTATCACAGGCTAAAGAACAAGTAACCAACACTCTTGAAAAAATAAGGGAGTGGTTGGTTGAAGATGCCCAAAGTCGGGTAAAATAAAAAGTAATTTATAAAACCAACAAACATGCTGGGTTTTCCAGCACGGCAGCCAAGGACGCTAAAAACTGAGCTCCCACAGCACCATCAACCAAACGATGGTCACAACTTAACCCAAGTGTCATGGTTTCGCCCGCTTGAACCATACCATTTTTATCGACTACAGGTTTCTTAATACTTCCCCCTACGGACAAAATGGCTGCATTAGGTGGATTGATGATGCCACTGAAAAAATCGATACCATACATACCAAGATTGGTTACAGTAAAGGTAGATCCACTCATTTCATCAGGGGTAAGCTTTTTGTTGCGAGATTTTACAATGAGAGATTTAGCTATTTCAGATATCGAGCGAAGGTCTAAGCATTCTGCATTTCGTATGACTGGGGTAACCAAGCCATCTTCAACAGCAACTCCAAAAGCCAAGTGAACATTACCATGGTAGGTAATTTCTGTTTCTGACCAAGACGAATTGATTTCGGGAAAACGGAGAATGGTTTTAGCACAGGCTAAGAGAATCACATCATTCATACTAACCTTATTTAACGCAGATGAGTCTTGAGACAGGGCTTCATTGATCGACTCTCTGGCAATCCGGACAGGTTCTGAATTGATTTCCCGTTGAAGGTAAAAATGAGGAATAGTTGTTTTTGATTCAAGCAACCGCCTAGCAATGACCGACCTCATTTTAGAAACGGGAACTGATTTATCTCCTGCATGTGCAACAGGGGTACGAACCGCTACGCTACTGGTAACTGACGTGGGTTCACCGGAATCAGATTCTGGAATTAAATCTTTTTTAACAATTCTTCCGTTTGGCCCAGATCCATTGATCGTGGAAAGATCGATGTTTTGTTCTTTAGCAATTTTTTTTGCAAGGGGAGATGCAACAATACGACCCGAGTTTTCAGAACCGACTTTTATTTCTTTGGAGGGTTCTACAGGGATAGGCTGCTTAGGGGATTCGATAGAATCATCAACCGCAACAGTATTGCTTTTGGCTGGAGTGGCATCCACAGGTTTTTCAGCAATGCTATCAAAGCCGGAAACATCCTCTCCGGCTTCGCCGATGACCGCAAGAGGTTTACCAATTTCTACCTCATCACCCTCAGCTGCAAGAAGCTTAAGCAAAACACCATCATCGAAATTTTCTAATTCCATGGTGGCTTTATCTGTCTCTATTTCGGCTAAAATATCTCCATTAACCACACTTTCTCCAACAGATTTATACCACTTAACCACCGTTCCAACCGACATGGTGTCGCTAAGCTTGGGCATTTCAATGACAATACTCATAGATAAACCTTAGATGAGTTCCATAGCTTTTGCCAAAACTCGATCGTGATTCGGTATTTGAAAATTTTCCAACGCCTTGCTGTAGGCCTGCGGAACATCAATTGCGGAAACTCTTTTAATTGGTGCATCTAGGTCATCAAATGCATGCTCCTGTATGAGATAGGCAATCTGGGCATCTACGCCACAAAAAGGCTTATTTTCCTCTACGAGTAAAACTCGATTGGTTTTTCGGACGGTTTGCAAAATGGCATCCAAATCAAGGGGTCTGATGGAACGTAAATCGAGGACTTCAACAGAAACATTATGTTTTTCACTTAAGGTTTCTGCAACTTGTAGAGCTACCTGCACTGATCTTCCATGTGCAATGATCGACAAGTCCGACCCTTCGCAAACAATACGAGCCTTACCAAGGGGTATAACAAAATCTTCTTCGTCAGGTACATCGCCCTTAAGGTTGTAGAGAATGGTGTTTTCCATAACACAAACCGGATCATTATCACGGATAGCAGCCTTCAGCATACCTTTGGCATCTGCGGGAGTGGACGGGCATATTACCTTAAGGCCTGGTGTATTTGCGGCAAAATTCTCTGGAGTGTGAGAATGAGTCGCACCAACATTGGTTCCACCATTTGCGGGCCCCCTAAAAACAATCGGTACATTTATTAAACCTCCAGACATGTACCTAACATTTGCGGCATTATTAAAAATTTGGTCAAAAGCCACATAACAAAAGCTCCAGAACATAAATTCGACCACGGGGCGCATCCCCATCATCGCAGCTCCCACAGCGAGGCCGGAGAAAGCAGCTTCACTGATCGGGGTATCAATTATTTTATCGGAACCAAACCGTTCAAGTAATCCTTCGGACACCTTGTAAGAACCTTTAAATTGAGCAACCTCTTCGCCCATTAAAACTACATTAGGGTCTCGTGCAATTTCTTCTGCAAGCGCTTGATTTAGGGCCTCTCTGTAGGTAATTTCAGCCATATCTTAAAATTTAATCGGAGAGTGAGGATTCAAAAAATAATTTTCCGGAAGAGGTTTTGTGCTCTGGGTTATCTGTTTCCCAGTAAACATCATCCATCAATTCGGAGGTCTCAGGAAAAGGACTAGCCAGAGCAAATTCCGCTGAGGCTTCCGCTTCATCTTTTGCAGATTGATCAAGAGCCTTCGCATCCTCATCCGTCATTAAGCCTTCTGCCATAAGTTTGTCCCGGAAAAGATTAATTGGGTCCTTATTCTTTTTGTACTCCTCAATCTCTTCTTTGCTACGATAAGTTTGGTCGGGATCAGCAACTGAATGTCCTCTGTATCTGTAAGTTACGATTTCCAAAACAGAGGGGGAGCAATCTGTTCGGGCACGAGCAAGAGCATCTTCAATCGCAGCCCTTACCTCATATAAATCATGGCCTTGGTGCACGGACCAATTAACATCAAAACAATCCCCTCGTCTTGCCAAAGGTTCGCCTGCCGAATGTCTTGATTCTGCTGTTCCCATGGAATAACCATTATTTTCTATGATGTAAATCACGGGTAATTTCCAAAGGGATGCTAAATTTAAAGATTCGTAAAATGGGCCTTGGTTTGTTGCACCATCTCCCATGAAACAAAGGCATGCCCCCTTAACCCCCTTATTTTTGAGAGCGTATGCAATACCCAGGCCAAGTGGTGTTTGACCACCAACAATTCCATGCCCTCCCCAAAAGTTTTTATCGGGTGCAAAGAAATGCATAGAACCACCTTTTCCTTTGGAGCAACCGGTCCGCTTCCCGAAGAGTTCAGCCATACATTCATCCATATCCATGCCAACCGCGATTGCATGCCCATGATCCCGATAGGCAGTGATTACATGATCGTCTTCTGACATAACGGAAACAGCACCAACCGCGACCGCTTCCTGTCCGATGTATAAGTGAAGGAAGCCCCCAATATGGCCTTGTTGGTAAGCCCTCAATGACCTCTCTTCAAATCTTCGAATGCGAAGCATCTGAGAATACAACCGTATTTTTTCTTCTGCTTCCAACTCACGATTGATTGGATGATTTATGAAGTCTTGAGCTGTACTTTGTGGTGGATCTGCAGGAATGGTATCCGATGATGGTTCGGTTGAATCATTCAAGTCTGCATCGTGGTATATACCTTCCATAATTTATTATAAAATTTCGATCATTATAGGTTGCAACCGATGTTTCCTTCAATCTCTAAATGTGGAACTCCCTGGCTACAATCGGCTCTCACACACCAAAAACCTTCTGTTCTGCGGTCATAAAAGGGCCAAACCAATTTATGATCACTGGGAGGAATTTGAAGGTCGTTAATGTCATTCCTATCATAAAATTGAAAATACCCCTCATCAATTTCTGCAGGTTTTTGTTCGAGGGGAACCAAGCAATCGAACATAAACATCAACCAATGAGAATTACCCTCGTAAGCTTTTTCCGAAATATATCCAAATAAACTTAGATCTTTGTCTTTCAGTTTGAGCCCAACCTCTTCCAAAGCTTCTCTCTTTGCACATTCATAGGGCGATTCACCTAATTGCATCTCTAATTTGCCACCTGGGGGACTCCATGTATCAAGGTTTGGTGGTTTTCTTCGACGAATAAGAAGAAGGCGGTTCGAGAGATCACGAATAAAAAGAAGACATGATATCTGAAACTTCATACAGATTAGACTTGTTTAGCCAAAGGAATATTCTCAAGGTTTGTATTTTATTCCGAAACCAAGGTATTCCCAATGCAAAAAACTACCCTCATAACATTTCTTTCACTCATAGCATTTAAATCTATTCTTTTTGCAAATGAGCTCCTACCAGACCAAATCATCAAATTAGACGGAAAAATTTCCATAACTCAAGAATCGGAACAATGGCTAAAGGTTAC
>CAXBQX010000082.1:0-6797 GCA_963978365.1 uncultured Opitutales bacterium
GGAAACATCCGTGGACTTTTTCCGTGCCTGAGCGACGATCTTGGCCAGTACCGAGGCATCCGCCCATTGATCGACCTGTATAACAACGGGTTTTCCCCGGTCCTTGCTCGCCTGCTCTACCAGTCCCGGAATTTCATCCAGTTGCACGGTCGATCCCGCATACTTGATCTCGTTTTCTCCGGACAGGGCAAAGATGACCGCATTTTTCTCGAGGGCTTTCCCGGTGACTGCCTGCGGGCGGGTAACCTCAATGCCGGGCAGGGTGACAAAGGTGGCGGAGACAATGAAAAAGATCAGCAGAATGAAGACCACATCGATCAGCGGGGAGACATTGATCGCGTCCGCCTCAGTGTTTTCAATAGATCGATTTCTTCTTCTCATCGGGCAATGGGAGTGGGTACCTGGCGTAGGGAGAGACTTTCCAACCGGTTGATGCACTGCAACCAGTCTTTCTTCCTCCGGTTGAGCAAGTGGATCAGGGCAATGGCAGGGATGGCGATCAGCAACCCTGCCTGAGTCGTGACCAGAGCCTGGGAAATTCCCCCCGCAACCAGGTCCATCTTGTAACTATCCTGCATACTTAGACCATCAAAGGTCCGAAGCATACCTGCGACCGTGCCGAGCAGGCCGATCAGCGGGGCGGAACTGGCGAGAACGAATAAAAAGCGCAATCGACGGTTCAGGTAGGAGGTTTCCCCCTGCCTGACCTGATCAAAACGGCGCTGGGTTTCCTGACGATCACTATGATCGGCGAGACAGTACCGCATAATCCGGTCAACTCTTCCACCTCCCTTAAAGGCTCCCCAGCGCTCGCGGGGAAAGGCACGCAGATCGGATGGGATCACGCTACGAAGCCGTAACCATAGGTCGAAAGTCAGGTAATAAAGGTAGAGGGCTAAGATTCCCAGTGCGGGCATCAATACCCCTCCTTTTTCCCAGACGAATCCCGCCTGGTTCATAAAATCAACCAGTGGGTTCATCCTTTTTTTCGGGTGAGGGGCCAAGGTCTTTGGGAGCTTCCTTCTTTAAATGCACCAAACGGGCCGAAAATCCCTCCATCTTGGAAACCAGTCCCTGCAACCTGCGACTAAGCAATGCATGGGCAATCAGCGAGGGAATGGCGGTAATCAATCCGAATTTGGTGGTGACCAGGGCCTCGGAAATTCCCCGGGCAAGCTCACTATTCTCGGGATTGGCAAAATTGGTGATCTGACGAAATACATCGATCATCCCCGTGACCGTACCGAGTAACCCGAGCAGCGGGGCGGTGGCGGCAGTGATCGCGATCAGGGGCATACCTTTTTCCAGACGTGCCTGCCAGTCGATGATGATCTCGTAAAGAATTTCCTCCAAAATTTCCGGCTTCTTCCCTCGGTATCCCTGGGCAGTCTTACGCAAAAGTTCAAAGGGTCCCCCAAAATTTCCGGCAAGGGTAACCGGGCCATGGGGGAAGGGAATGCGTAAAATTTGCACCGCCTTAAAGAGGGCGATCAGCACGGAGGCGAGGGCAAAAAACAGAATGGGATAGATCCAGATTCCACCTTTTTGCATTTCTTCCCAAAGGGTGGGCTCACTTCCCTCAATCACCAGGGCCTTGCCGAGGCTTGGATCCATGGGGAGAAGGGCGGAACTGCCTCGAGGGGAGGCCAGGGCGGTGCCGATCTGCTGGGAGGTACCGGCATTGGCGATGAGGAGACGGGGAGGGGTGTTTCGCTTGACCGACTCAGCAGTCAGTTCCATCGATGAATCCGCCACCCGTTCATAGCTCTTGTCCAGAAAGCCCGAGCTTCCCTTTACCCCGCGGAAGTAAAGCACCGGGCCGATTGTCCAAAAAGTTCCGCTTTCGCGAACCCCTTCGGGGGGCACGATTGCATCCCCCGAATAAGCCAGTCCGCCGGCCTGACTGAGGAGGGCAGTGGTGGAAAAATCGGCCATTTCGAGGTAGGCGGAAAAGGAACTCGCCCGGTCCCCTTTTTCCTTGAATAGGGCGGCGGAAAGGGAATCGGCATGCAGAATTCGTTCGGAGGAAGGGATAGACTGGGTCCAGCCACGGGCATAGTCCTTGAGCAGGCGTAGGGAGGTTTCCAGTGCGGCTTCGTTTTCCCGCACCTCTTCCTTGAGTTGGAGCAGGCTGGCGTCCCGGTTGTCCCGCTGGCGCAGACGGCGGTCAATTTCTGCCCGTTTGTCCCGGGCATCCCGTTCGAGCTTGGCCACCGCTTTAGCGAGAGGAATTTTTTCCTGCTCCACCTGCTGGCGTAAAAGGGTGAGACGCTCAATCGAATCCTTTAAATCATTGCGGGCAGTGGCCCGGACCTGCTGGACGGACTGGGCAGAGGCAGCGATCGTACCCCCGATTAAAAGGGACAGATAAAATCCGTATTTTACCCAGCTTATCATTTATTTACTTCCGCAGGTGCGGGCAGGGGAAGTTCAAGAAAGCGGGGCATCGCCCGGTTGTTCAGCATGTCCACTCCAGTGGAAATTTCCCTAGCCAGTCCATCGGATCGGGTCCATTGCCAACCGCTCTCTCCAGGCTGTCCGTAGCCAGCCACTGTGCCGGATTCATTCACAAAGTACGCGGCTCCCAGCCCAAAGTACATCACCTGAAATTCGCGGGACTGGTTGTCATCCAGGGTAAACTCCTGCCTTTCCAAAGTGACGGATCGGTGAAAGTTCTGCATGGCCTGCAGCAGGGAGACGAGGGCATCGACCCGTTGACGTAAGGGAGGGGTGGGCATTCCCTTTCCCGGTACTAGTTTCTTACGGTAGGGGGCAAGGCGGTCTGCCACCGGGGTGGGCAGCAGGGAAAAGGCACGGTCCACTTTGGCCACCGCCCGGTCCAGTCCCTGGTGGAGTGATTGGGTGGCCTGCTTGGCCGCATCTTTACGGGCGAGAAGATCAGTACGCTGCTTCGCCGCACCCACGGCTTCCTCTTCGGTCTCGGCAAGCTTGCCGTCGAGTTCACCAATTTCTGCCCCCAGTGCCTGCTGGAGATCGAGCAGAGAGGATTTTTCTAGCTCCCATTCGGTTTCTTCCTCGGAAATCAGCTTTTCGGTGGCGACCCATTCGCCGATGATTTTATGGGTCTCCTTTACCTCCGCCAGTACACAGGATCCAAAAATCCAGAGTCCGGCAAGCAGGCGGAAAAGATAGGTGAAGAGTTTCATCGAAAAGGAACCGACTACCCTAACTTATAGTGGGGTGCTTGGAAAGCCTTTTTGAGACTGATTCTCAATAAAGGGTGGAGGCTTCAGGAAAAATGGAAGAGTTTTTTTAAAACAAGGGCTCGGTGGGGAAGCGGTTGATTGCGTAGTGCCTGGACTGGGGAACCTGTTTCAATTTACGGATTTCCGCACGCAGGGAACGGATTGCATCGGAGAAATCAACCACCTCTATCTTTTCCACTTGGTATTGTTCCTCTGCTTCCTTCAGAGCTTTTTGTAAACCTGTTACTTCAAGCTTTTGCTTTTTCGCATTAGAAACGGCCGCTTTGCCTAGTTGAATGAGGGAATAAAGGCCTGGTTTGTATGCGTATCCGTTTTTCAAAAACCTGGAATCCGCTTGGGTGCCGTACGGAACGGTCTGAAAATCGGGCAGAGGTTCGGAAGTGATCAGGAATCCCTGGGCGTCCCGCAGACAAAATACCGCATGGGTGGCTCCCGGGGGCATGGTTGCTTCGACCCGCCCCGGTAAAATTGTAGCCTTGGTTTTGAGCCATTCCTCACGGTGCCCACCGGTTTTATCGAACTCCCGAGGGTTGAGGGTGTAAAGTAAATGGGCCTTCTCAATGGCGGCTTTACCTTCACCCTGTTCGATCTTTACCCATATCCGATTCTCTTTTGACCCCAGTTCTATAACCCTGGGGGAGGCATCTCGTTCCTCCTCAGACACCGCATGGGATCCAAGGTTGCGGTAGGGCATGGTGACTCCGCTGTCCTGAAGAAACGCATTAAGTTCGGCAAGCATCGCATCCCGGATCTTAGGGAATTGATCGGCGAGGTTTATGGCTTCGCTCAGATCCTCGGTATTGTCGCCTAGCTTTCTGACCCGGAATAATTCAACCAACTCCTTATTTTCAACACCCGACCATCTGCCAGCATATCCAACCCCGAGGTTGTGGACGAGCTTCCAGGGACCCTTTCTCATCGTAATCGCCATGTGGCTTTCCATGGGGTAGAACCAGAAGATTGCTTCCCGCTTGCTGCCATCAGCTTCCAGAACCTGCGGGGAAGTTCCCTGCATCAGTGGAAGAACATTGCACCCGTCCAGCTCAAGGGATGGGTCCGGTTCCATGCCTGCCATTTCCATAAAGGTGGGGTAGAGATCGATCAAGTTGATCGGGGTCTCACAGACCGAACCGGCAGGCACACCCGGGCCGCGGACGATAAAGGGGACCCGCAGTCCACCCTCATAATTGTTCATCTTGCCGCCCCGTAAAGGGCTGTTGTCGGTGATGGGTTCGTGCTGGCTGCCCACCCAGCCTCCGTTGTCTGAGTCGATAATAACATAAGTGTTATCGATTAGTTTGTGTCCGGGGTTTCTGGGGTCCTCAGTGTCCTCCAAATAACGGACCACCTTGCCTATGCTCCAGTCCACCGCATCGACCATCGCCGCATAGTAGGGGTTGGTATGGCCCCGCATCTCCGGATTGAGCGGTCCAGGATCAGTAGGAAAATCAATCCCCATCTTTTTGCAGTAGTGTTCCAGTCGCTTGCGGTCCCGGGTGGCGATGGGGCCGTGGACATACAGCGGGCAAAAGTTCAGAAAGAAGGGCTTGTTCTTGTGCTTGCGGATAAACCCTACCGCCAGATCAGTCGGTTTGTCGAAGGGGCGCCCATCCTCGTCCAGTTGATAGGGGTCATCCGGCGAGTTGGTGGCAAAGTCTCCTAAACGGTGAGGGATCATCCTTTGCCAAGCTCCACCAAAGGAGTTTTTTCTCCCATCCTTGGGGTTCCATAATTCGGAATCGTTGTAAAAAAGAGGGCCTCCATTTTCTTCCAAAAATCCAAAGTCAAATCCCTGATCCGTGGGGAAGGGGAATCCACGGTACTTCCCTCCAGCATGCCACTTGCCCACATGGCCACTGAAATAGCCTGCTTTTTTCAGGGTCTCGGGGATCATTGGTTCCTCCACCGGTAGTCCATAGAGGTAATAGGGAGGAATTAACGGAATGGTGGGTTGATGGGCCCTGGGCAACTGCCCACCGGTCACACTGTAGACTCCAGTGTTTACGGGGTACTGCCCGCGCAGAAAGGAAACCCGCGAAGGGGCACATACCGGAGAGGGGGCGTAGGCCTCAGTAAAACGCCTGCCCAGGCGGGTCAGTTTGTCGAGGTTTGGGGTTTCGTAGACTGCATCGCCATCGATCTTATGACTGGCAATGTCCTGCCAACCGAGGTCATCCACCATGATATGCACGATGTTGGGCTTGGGCTGAGCAAATCCAAACGGGGCGAAAAAAAGAGTGAAAACCAATAAGCAATGTACCTTCATGAAGATCATTTTGTTACCCCTAAGAGCTTGCCTTCTGCAAAGGTAAAACCATGGAGAGGAGAAAAAACCTCTCAGATACAGTCTAGGACAATAAGCGACGCAGAGTTTCGTCCACCACCTTGGGGTTAGCCTGCCCACGGGTGGCTTTCATCACCGCACCTTTAAGGGCATTGATCGCCCCTTCCTTGCCGCCCCGGAATTTTTCCGCTGCATCGGGGTCGTTTGCAATCGCTTCGGCACAGATTCCCTCGATCTCTCCGTCGTCGGACTTTTGCTCCAGTCCCTTTTCCTTGATCAGGTCGGCAGCGGATTTTCCACTGGCAAACATTTCCGGAAATATTTCCTTGGCCACATTGTTAGTCAGTTTGCCGTCTTCGATCAAATTGACCAGTTCGGCGAGCATTTGCGGGGATACTGGGCAGGACTGCGGGGTGATGCGTTCGGCGGGTTCCTCGGCAAAATCATCCACCTTGTTGGCCTGGGAAAGTTCGCGCAACAGATCGTTGACCACCCAGTTCGCAGTCTTAGTGGCGGATTTTGACAGGTTGGCTGCTTCCTCAAAGTAAGCACAGAGCAGGTGGTCTCCACAGAGTGCGGAGGTGGCGGAATAGGGGAGGTTCATTTCCGCCTGGTAGCGCCTCTGTTTATCAAATGGTTTTTCGGGCAGTTCTTTTCTTACCCGCTCGATCCATTCCGGGTCCACCTTCACCGGCATGAGGTCGGGATCGGGAAAATAGCGGTAGTCATGGGCCATTTCCTTGGTCCGCATCGGAGTGGTGTACTTCTGGTCTGGGTTCCAACGGCGGGTTTCCTGAATAATGGTTTCCCCTTCCTCGATCGCCCGGATTTGGCGGCGGATTTCATATTCCACCCCGTTGCGCACGCCCGAGATGGTGTTTAAATTTTTCAGTTCCACCTTGGTGCCAAGGGTTTCCGTGCCCTTGGGGCGAACACTGATGTTGGCATCGCAGCGCAATTGTCCCTTTTCCATATCACAGGCGGAAATACCCGCGGCGACTAGGGAGTTGCGCAGGGAGGTGAGGTAGGCAAAAACTTCGTCCGGGCTGTGCATGTCTGGTTCGCTGACAATTTCCAGAAGCGGAGAACCCGCCCGGTTGTAGTCCACCAAGCTGTCCTGCTCGTAGTGGGTCAGTTTGCCCACATCCTCCTCCAAATGGATGCGGGTCAGTTCAACCATGCGGTGTGGACCCATCTTGGATGGGTTTTCCCCGGGCATCTCGATTTCCACCTGTCCGCCCTCGCAAATGGGTTGGTCAAACTGGGAAATCTGGTAGTTCTTGGGC
>CAXBQX010000083.1:0-6775 GCA_963978365.1 uncultured Opitutales bacterium
GCGAGCCGCTCCAGGTTTGGCGTCTGGATCGGGTTGTTCTGATCAAACAGGGTCGTCCAGTCGTTCATGTCATCAATGGCGATAAACAAAATATCCGGTTTGCGGGCCTCGGTTGCCGTCGAAAAAAGTATCCATGCTCCTAGCATTATCAGAAGCTTATTTGTCTTATTCTTATTCATAATTTCTTGAGTCGGTGCTGCCTCAATTCCTACAAGCCCGGATTGCCTGCTTTAGTGGGCTGCTTTCCTGATTATCTTAACGGATCTGTCCTTATTCAGTTGATCAATTTTGGCCCGGGCCTGTTTCACCTCCTTTCGGTCCGAGAGTAATGAATATTCCAACTGATAAGAGATCGTTTCTCCGGCAGCAATTTTGGGCAAACGCCCCATCTTGCGTTCGTAGGATCGATTGGATGGAAAAGTATTTCCTGGCTCAAGCCCGGTTACATAGCCATTTTCTATGCTATCTTCATTCTTCCACTGACTTAAATAAGGAAGAGCATCGACATTGAAAGTAAAGGATACCGCTTTGTCCGCTTTTTGGTTGAGGAGCATAAAATGAGCGAGTCCATCTTGATCTGCAAATGGGGTGATTTGATAGACCTTCTCATCGGCCCAGACTTTTGCCGGGGCATCGTAAACCTGGTAGCTATCAAGGGATTTCGCGGCATAATCATTGAAGGGCTGAACCTCTGCAATTGTTCCTTCCATGCGTGAACCCTTTTCCAAAAGTTCTTTGGCAAAGTTTGCATGATAGAGCACCTGGAATTCTTTCTCCTGAGAACTGTTGTTGGTCACCGTGTCGTCGAAGCGAAAAGTATTGGATCCAGGAATTGAGGAAATCGTGGTTTCCAAAGTAAAATTTGCCCCTTTGAACCAAACCTCATGGACCACCCCAGTCACGCTTATGCGGTGCGGGGGAAGTTCGTCCACTTTTATCGTCACTTCAGAAGCTGGAATATGGGCAATGCGGCCATGCAAAGTCATCAACCGTCCATTGTCATCTCCCGGATGACCCGAGTATTCCAGCCCACAACGCACCATCCATTCAGTAAAGGAATCGAGCCAACCCAGCCCCCCATTGTAATTGAGGTTCACATTGCGGGGATGAACAATTTCTTTGACCGGTGAATCCCACCCGAGGGTAAGGCCTTCCCCACGCACACTCATTACATTCATTCCCCGGGTAGGAATGATATCTATCTCCATTTCACCGTTATCAATCGTGATCAATTCCACCCCTTCCTGCATGCCTCCATGGAGTGTCTTTTTCTTCACGGACCAGCCTGCATTGGCACTCACTCCAAAGTCTCCAGCGTTATAAACCTGATCATCTGTCCGGATATTTTTCTCGACCGAACTCAGGGTGATTTCCTTGGCGAAAGATCTATGCATGGGAAAGGATATGGCTAGGCCGATGGCACCGATTCCAAATAAAAAATACTTCATACATCTTCCTCGGGTTTAGGAGAACAGATCGAGTAAGGATTGACGCATCACCTGGGCACTTACCTCTTTGCCGGACCAGTATTGGATGGCAATCTTTCCCTGATTGACCAGCATCCCCAGGCCATCAATGGTGGTACAGCCCTGGGCTGCAGCTTCCTGGATAAAGGGGGTTTGCGGGGGATTCGGGATCACATCGGATACGACCATATTTGGTTTAAGCGTGGTCATATCAATCGGCACCTTAGTGGTGTCTGGGTACAACCCGATGTTGGTCGCATTGATCACAATGTCCACACCTTCGGGAATCTTCAGATCGCCTTCCAGAGGAATAAATTCACCACTTGCCCCTGTTTTATTCTCTATTAGTTCAGCCAGCTCCTGGCCACTGCTTGGGGTACGATTGACAATGATGATTTTGGCTGCGTTTTCGAGGGCGCACTCCACGGCAATGGCACGGGCCGCCCCACCAGCTCCCAAAATGAGCAAAGTCTTTCCCGCAATTTCAGTAATTTCTTTGAGGGACTCGGTGTACCCTTTGCCATCGGTATTTTCCCCAATGTACTGACCATTGCGTTCCACCACACAATTCACCGCACCCATCAGCTCGGCAGATTCACCCAAGCCATCCAACAAAGGGATAATCTTTTGCTTATGAGGAAGCGTGCAATTAAACCCCTTGTAGCCCATGGCTTTCACGCCCTCAAACGCGGTTTCCAGTTTATCCGCTGGCACTTCCGTACTAATGTAGCGGTACTTCATACCCTCATGCTTGAAGACGGCTTCCATCATAAATTCGGTTGGGTTTTCCCATACGGGCATACCAAAATTTGCGATGAGTGTACTTTGGCAATCAACGACCTTTGTCATAATTCCTCCCTCTATTTCTTCTTGATCTTATCCACGATGATGGCGGCCAGAATTACGCAACCCAGCACGATTTGTTGGGTATTCGAACTGATCGCCATGAGGTTCATACCGTTGTTAATCACTTCGATAATGGCACAGCCAATCAGGGTGCCGATAATTTTTCCCTGCCCGCCCATCAGGCTGGTCCCCCCCACAACCACGGCGGCAATCACATTGAGTTCCCAGGTCTGGCCAAATTCACCACTGCCTGAATTGAGCTCCGAAGCCATCACGATTCCAGCTATCCCGGCAACGATCCCGGAAATGGTGTAAACAGAAATCAATACCCGTTTCACGGGCACGCCCGAAAGACGGGCCGCTTCTTCGTTTCCACCAATCGCATAGATTTGACGCCCAAATATGGTTTTGTGCATCACAAAGTAAGCGATCCCATAGAGCAGCAACATGAGGATGATGGGATTGGGCATTTGCCCCAGCCAGGAGATATCTGGCAGGCCCACTTTAATCGTTCTGTTCCCGGTGAGGTTGAGGGCCACCCCCCGGGCAATCAGCATCATTGCAAGGGTCACAATGAAGGGTGGAATCCTAAAAAAGGTAGATAAAGTTCCATTAATAAAACCGCAAAAACCAGCCGCGGAAATGCCTGCAAGGAAGGAAAGCCCAATCATCACCGGGCTGGATGAATTTCCAAAAACAATTTGCAAAGTCATTGTGGAAACCACGGTAGCCAGGGCGACCAAAGATCCCACAGACAGATCGATACCGGCGGTAATGATGATCATCGTCATCCCAATGGCAATGATCGCAGTTTTGGCCGTTTTATCGGGAAGAGTTTTTAAATTGCTCGCCTTGAGAAAGGTCGAAACGGTTTCGCTCTTTGGGATCAGCACTTCACTATCCTTGAAGTGATCGACGCTGTTATAGAAAGTCCAGTTTCCGGTTTTTTTACTGCAGGCAATCAGGGTATTGGCAGGAATGGTAGTGGCGAGTTCCTTGAGGGCTTTTTTTGCCTGGGGTGGTTCGATTGTTTCGATGATGTGCACCTCGACCCCCCTGCCCTTCAGGCTCTCCTCCAAACCTTCCTTAACCAGTTGGTCATCGGATGAAGTCCCCACAACCAGCACCAGTTCGGCCACCCCGGAGCTGAGTGCTTTTTCAGCTAATTGCTGCCCGGCCCCGTAGCCCTCCGCAGTTTGTTCCTTTAGAGTGGTGAGGGAAAAGATGGCAAAGAGCAGAGCCAGCACGAGGACCATGCCATAGTCCGAGAAAAGAGAGGATAGTGTTTGTCTCATGAGTGAAAATTAGTGAATTGCATGATCGAGTAAAATTTCCTGGGTGGTGTTTTGAACATCTTCAACGATTGCGGAAATTTTGCCGCTGCGCATCACCACAATCCGGTCGGACATACCGATGACTTCGGGTAGTTCCGAACTCACCATGATGATCGCCTTGCCCTGCTCGGCGAGCTGGTTGATCAGCATGTAGATTTCGTATTTTGCCCCCACATCAATGCCCCGCGTGGGTTCGTCGATGATGATAACATCGCAGTTTTGCTCGAGCCATTTGGCCAGTACGACTTTTTGTTGATTCCCGCCGGATAGATTCTTGGCCAGTTGTTCCTGGTGAGGAATCTTTATTTTCATGCTCTCAATGTGCCGGGCAAAACGCTTTTTTTCTTCGGAGCCATTGATCACCCCATTTTTTGAAAAGAGCCTCAGGTTGGGCAGGCCAAAATTTTCACGAACGGAATGCATTAGCACCAAGCCCTGGCCCTTACGGTCTTCGGTTAATAACCCAATACCTTTGGCGATGGCATCCCGGGGCGAGTTGATATGAATTTCCTCCCCGTGAAGTTTAAGGGAGCCGGAGGTCTTTTTATCCGCTCCGAAAATGAGCCGCATAAGTTCAGTTCTTCCTGCACCAACCAGACCGGTGAAACCAAGCACCTCCCCAGCATGCACGGTGAAGGATACGTCATCCACATCGTCTGAATTCAGATGACTGACCTCAAGCACGGGAGAGCCTATTTTCTGGTAGTGCTTGGGGAATTCATTTTCCACTTTGCGCCCCACCATCATTTCGATCATTTCCTGCCGGGAGATTTCCTCAATCCCTTTGGTGCCGATGTATTCACCATCCCGCAAAACGGTGACACGGTCCGCTATGTCGAAAATCTCATCCAGACGATGGCTGATATAAATCACTCCGATGCCTTGCTGCTTAAGATCGCGGATAATTTTGAACAAGCCTTCGACCTCCTGTGGGGTGAGGGTGGCACTGGGTTCATCCATGACCAGCAAACGAACCTCAGATGAAAGGGCCTTAACAATTTCCACGATCTGCTGCTCTGCGGTGCTTAGTTTGCAGCAGAGCGCTTCTGGATCGATCTCGATGCCTATCTTTTGGAAGAGTTCCTGAGCGTGACGGTGTTCTTCGTTTTTACGGATCACCCCATTTTTACTCTTGGGATTGCCGAGAAAAATATTTTCACGAACGGTCAGGTGAGGGATCAGATTGAATTCCTGGTAGATGATCCCGATCCCTAAATCCTGGGAAACCTGCGGGTTTTCAATGGTGATTTCTTTCCCTTTAAGCTCGATGGTTCCCTCTGTGGGTAGATGGGCCCCACCAAGCATCTTAATCAGGGTACTTTTCCCGGCTCCATTTTCTCCCATCAGGGCAAGAACTTCTCCCTCGTAGAGGTCCATATCGATGCCTTTAATGGCATGAACTCCGGGGAATCGCTTATGAATCCCCCGCATTTGCAGGAGAAGTTCTTGCGAATCAGACATCCTTACTTACCTGCTTTCAGAGATGGGTCCTTTTGGGCATCCTCCTGGAAGTAAAGCTTGGTAGGGATCAGAATTTCCGACTTCACTTCATCCCCATTTTTATAGGCAAGCATTTGCTGGACTGTGAGGCGGCCAATCTCTTGCGGAAACTGAATCGGGTCCGCATAGATTTCGCCCCGTAAGATCGCTTCCTTACCGATGCGCTGGCCGTCAAACCCGACCACTTTCACATCCTGGAGTTTGTTCGCTTTTTTGAGGGCAACCACCGCACCGAGTGCGGAGGGATCGTTGATCGCAAAAATACCCTTAAGGTCAGGTGTGGCATTGAGTTGATCCTCGGTGGCCTTCTTGCTGGGCTCTTCCGAACCGGAGCCATCGAGCTCGGCTACAATATCAATTTTCTTATTGGGGTGAGCCTGGTTATGAGCGGCAACCACCTCCTTAAAACCATCGACTCGCAACAGGCAGGACTGGGCTTTTTTGAAGTCCAGAATGAGCACCTTGCCTCCATTGGGCAGACCTTTGATCATCGCTTCTGCGGCGAGCTTACCACCACCATAATTATCGGTCATTACATTGGAAACCACTTTAGCACCGGGGTCTGAACATCCGGTATCTGCGGTAAAGACTGGTATGCCTGCCGCGTTGGCCGCTTTGATGGGCTCCCCAATCGCCAGGGTGTTTTTGGGTGCCACGATGATTGCATCCACATTTTGTGAAATAAAGTCTTTCATTTGCTTGGCCTGCTTCTCGGCATCGTCACCCGAAAGAACAACGACATTGTATCCATGCTTTTCGGCCTCCGCTTTGGCAGCGTCCGCCAATTCCACAAAGAAGGGGTTGGCCAAAGTCATTACCGTGATCCCAAGTTGCTTGGTATTGTTATTGGTCGCCTCACTTTTTTCAGAAGCTCCCTTTTCGCCACAACTCGTAAAAAAGCCCAGGCAGGCTACAAGTAGTAAAGTATTTAGTAGTTTATTCATTTATCTCTCCTATTGGTTGATCGTATTCTGGTTGATTCTTTTATGTTTTGATCCAAATAAAGCACTCGGGGTAAGCAAAGGAAAAAATGAAAATTAAGCACACGGGGTGGCTCTCAGTTCTTCCGGTAGCTCAACGGTGGCACCACTGTGGCTACAAACATAAGCGGCCACCTCGGAAGCCTGTTTTTGAGCCTGCTCAATAGGCATGCCATTGAGATAATGAACCATAAAGCAGGCCGTAAACGAGTCTCCCGCACCTACGGTATCCACAAGTTCACAGGGCGATGCCGGCATGGAACGGGTCTCCTTTTCGGTGATGATGGAGCTCCCTCTACTTCCCAAGGTAAGGATCATCAACTGGATATTGAAGGTACTCAGTATCTCCTCCTTACCCACCTTCAATAAATCACAAATGATGGGCAACTCCTCCTCATTTAGCTTAAGAAAATCGCATGCATTCAAGGACTGTTGAATCACCTCGGTACTGTAAAAATTTTGCCGAAGGTTGATATCAAACAGAACCTTACTGCCTGATTTGCGCTGACTTAATGCATGATGGATCGTCCTGCGGCTTACTTCAGAGCGTTGGGCCAAACTGCCAAACGCAATCAGGTCTGCCTCCGAGCTTAGTTCCAAAAGTTCTGCACTTTGCGGGATGTGATCCCAGGCACAATTTGAATTGTAT
>CAXBQX010000084.1:0-6653 GCA_963978365.1 uncultured Opitutales bacterium
GCTGAGGCACAGTAGGCATTCTCGAAGAATGCCCCGCGTGCCGCCAACCGTTCGAGATTCGGCGTTTGGATCGGGTTATTCTTGTCGAACACCGTCGTCCAGTCGTTCATGTCATCAATGGCGATGAACAGGATGTCCATTTTCGTGGCAGGAGTTTCCATACCCACTTTCGGCTCCTGGGCGCTGCACACCGAGGTGAGCAGGGAAAAGAGAAAGGGGCCAAGGATTTTCTTAGGTACTTTCATTGTGTGTTCTCTTTTCACTCAGTTACCGCCTTGGGATAGATGGACTTCATCTGCCAGGAAGACATACGTTTCACCTTCAGGTCGCCTTTCAATTTTAATCGACTGAATGCCATGCTTCGATTTTGGCTCTCAACCGTCCCACGATTTCCGGATGTTGAGCAGACAATTCATTTTCTTCGTGGGGATCGTTTTTCAAATTGTAGAGCCGCACCGGTTTGGTGTCCCATATGTGGGCATTTCTAACATCCTTGCCGTGATAACGGACCAGCAGTTTCCAATCGCCTTCGATACCCCATAGATATTGCAAGGTATCATCCGGGTTTCCAATGGTAATGTTCTGCGTGGAATGAACACTTCCAAACACTGTCTTGCGGTCATTGCGTGCCGTTTCATCCAGTAGGTTAATGCCCGGCAATCCCTCAGGGGCCTCCAGCCCGGCGGCTGCGGCAATCGTAGGGAACAGATCAATGGAGTGGGCAAAATTGGGATCGTCCCTCGGCTCAATCTTCCCCCGCCAGCTCAGCATGATCGGCGTGCGGATTCCATTTTCATAGGGAGAGGTTTTTGAGCGCAGGGCATATGCCATCGACTTTTTCTGATTCGGATCATCTGCCCGCGTGCTTCTCGCCGCCCAGCCATTGTCACAGATGTAAACAATCAGCGTATTTTCAAGCGCACCTTTCTTTTCCAGATATGCCAGCAACTCCCCACAGGTTTCATCCAGCCATTCGCACATGGCATAATATTTGGCCACATCCAGGGCGCGCCCCTCTTTCTTGTATTTGTTCAGCAGACGGGCCGGCGGATTGTGCGGGGTGTGCGGCAGGAAGACACCGTACCAGAGGAAGAACGGTTTATCCTGCCCGACCGCCATATCCACAAAATCGGTCACGGGCTTCAGCCCTTCACGGCCGATCGCCAGCGATTCTTTACTTCCATGCCGCCCCTCCATCTTCATGCCGTGCGTGAAGCCACCATCCTTCCAGGAACCTTCCCACCATTTCCCGGACTGGTGCGCCAGATAGCCGTTTGACGTTAGTAGCTCAATAAAACCGGGATGTTTGTAGAAACCATCCTGAAGCGGTTGATCGAGCTCTTGATGACGTTCCCTGGCTCGACCTCTGGGTTTTACCGAAAGTTCGTTTCCGGTCACGCCATGATCAAACGGATACAGTCCCGTCACCATCGAGGCCAGCGATGGTCGACAAACCGGTGCTGCCAGATAGCCGCGCTTGAAGACAACACTGCGACTCGCCAACTTATCGAGATGTGGGGTCTTGATCGCCTCATGCCCCATAAAACCATAGTCCGTCCACGCTTGGTCGTCGCTCAGGATCAGGACGATATTGGGGGGCTGATCTGCGTATGCTTTGGCAGCAAAAACGAGGGCGATGGCTAACAGAAGAACTCCAGGTAAATGAATTTTAGAAGTTGAAAGCATCGTATGAGTCTGGGTCATTATTTGTTTCATGAGTCTGGGTCATTATTTGTTTCTAGTGGTTGCGTAAATCGACTTCATCTGCCAGGCGGAGACACTCTTCACCTTCAGGTCCCCGCCTTTGCTAAACAAACTGACGTGGAGATCCTTTGGATCGTATTCATGCCAGGCGACGGCGGCCTGACGGTCGTTGGCAAAGACCTCGATCAGGTTCTTGTCGATGAAGATGCGCAGGGTGAGATCCTCGCCCTCTTCAAGCTCAAACGGGGGGTTGATATAGCCGACATTTAAGGTCTTGCTACCCTTGCCCGATGAGATCGTGAAACCCTTATTGCCGTCCTGATCAGCCAGCACCTTGATGCCGAACTCCTCGGCGGTCGGAGCCTCTATGACGATCTCCAGTTCCATTGCATCGCCGGAAATGCCCTCCAGCATGTGAGTGGTGTCACTTTTGACCGTAATGGCCTTTAAGGTTTTTTCAACGCTGCGGAGTTTTTTGAGTTCACGCAGAGGTTGGATCAGCAAGGTGCCCTCTTTCGAAAGACTCAGTTCGCGCGGCAGGGACTGGATACCGGTTTGGATCCTATCCTTCAAAAGCTGATAAAAGTTCTTCTCTCTGGGGAATTCCTGAATGGTGGCAACCCTCGGGGTGCACCAAGCCCACATGACGCGCCGGCCGTCTGGCGTGAGCAGGGATTCGGGAGCCATCAAGTCCCAGGCGGCCCAGTTCATCAGGCCATGTTGCTCGGGAAGGAATTGCTCGTCTTTAAAATCACCGATGAAATATCGGCAGCCCAGCTTGTGGCTGATGCACAGGAGCACCCACTTCTCCCCCAGCTTGAACATGTTCGCACAGGAGACGTCCTCGTCTTTACTGACCCCAAGCTTTTCCTCGTCGAAGTCTGGGTGAAATAACTCACCTATATAGTCCCAGTCCTTGAGGTTGTCGGACTTCATGATCACCGCGGATGAACGTCTGTTGCGCCCGTTTAATCCATAGTAGATGCCATTGTTAATCCAAAGATCGGGATCGAAGTAAGGCATATCCGTTACCGGCTTTTCATCCTGGTAACGCGGCAACATTTCATGCGGCTTGCTCCATTGGTCCAGGTTGTCGTCCAAGGCGTAGGAAATCCAGTTTCGTTCCGTTTTATGGCCAAAATAGACCATGGCAGGACGCCCGTCCTTGGTGATGAAACCTGTTCCGCTCCATATGCCGTGGCCCATGGTTGTTGGCCCCAATACGGTGGGATGCCACTTCCAGTGCACCATGTCGTCACTGGAAACATGGGCGTAAACAGACTCCTCCTTGATTTTATAGATGTAGTGCAGGTGGTAGCGCCCCTTCCAGAAAAAGGCAGGATTGGGGTCGCCTGCGGTTGCGGTTCCTTCTGCTTCGGGGTGCGCCAGGTGATAGGTCAGCCAGGTCTCTGGCGGGTTCTCTGGCATCGCAGGAGTCTCGATGACCGTCTTCGGCTCCTGGGCGCTGCACACGGAACTGATAAGGGTAAAGAGGAGGGCTCCAAGGATTTTCTTTATTTCCATGCTTTCAGAGTTCCGAGAGTATCGATGGAGTTGATGAGCCCAATGCCGCCGCTGGCCTGCGCAGGCAAGGCGTAGCTTTCGATCAGGATGTCATCCAGGTAAAATTCCATCAGAGAGCCTTTGAGGAGTAAGCGAAAGCGCGCTGGGTTTGTGAACGTCATCTCCCGGTCGACGCGTTTCAGATCCGGATGCTTGCTCTTTTTGGGCTCCTCGATTTTCAAAACGGTTCCGTTCGCCGACATGGAACTGAGCTCGGCCACACCCGCATGATCCACAAGCACGGCGGCTCCCTGATTATTCGCGCACTCAATATACAATCCGCTACGCGGTTGACTTTTATCTTCAGGCAGCCTCAAGGAGCCTTCGAGAACCGTGCCCCCTTTCACATCAAAGGAATTGCCTAGCATCGCAATCGGCTTGGTTGTATCCACAGGTTTATCCACCTTGACGGGATGGTGCTTCATCTTCTCGTTGCCCTTCCACCATCCGAGGCGCAGCGTTCCCTCGTTGTCGATTCGCACGTCTTTTAGAGGGGCGAAAGAAACCTGATTGTCCCGCGCCCTGGTGAAGTGGCACACGAGCATTCCATCGGTGGGGTGCGCGAAAAAGCGGCAAAAATAAGTGTGCCCGGTCAATACATTGAAGTTCTTCTTCGCCACATGAAATGGGCCTTCGGGTTGTTCCGCAACGAGCGTCACCATGTAGGGTGCGTAATTGCCCATCAACATGTAGTATTTGTCCCCGATCTTCTCCACCGCACCGACCTCAGCATGTTTGCGTTTCACGCCCGAAACCTTCGGTGGTTCAAGTGCTTTCCAATGCAGCCCGTCTTCCGATTCCCCGAAGCCAAATTTACAATCATTGGAAAGAGGGCTGGCCGTCCAGTATCCGTAGAATCCCCCGCCCGGTTTGTCGATGGTCCAGATGCAGTCCCAGCGACCGTTCTTCTTGTACCATCGTTCATCCTGTACAAATTGATATTCTTTTCCTTTCAACCTAGTCCAATTACGGAGGTCGGTAGATTCAGCAAAGTAGATGTTTTGACGCTCGCCGATTTCTTCTGAGAAATTCATGTAGAATGTACCGTCCTTCTCAAAGGTAGAGGACTTCCAGGTGGAACCGGTACCCATCCAGGTGGCTCCCTTGGACTTTTTCAAGATCGGGCCCTGCTCTGTCCAATGCACACCGTCAGACGATGTGGCCAACGAAATATTGTTCCAGGGCTGACCTCTGCCCACTCTTACACCAGCATTGGCGAGGTAGTACAGGAAGTAGGTTCCTTCGTTGTGGTAAAGCCACACATCCCACATATTGCCGGTTTCTTCGTGTTGGGCTTTATAGAACAACGACTGTGCGGGGGGCAGCGCATCGCCAACATTTCCCTGCGCACAGCCAAGCGAAGTGAGCAAGATAACGATGAGGACTGTGGTGCAGGCTTTTATGGTTTATTTTTTCTTCTCTGCAAACGTTTGCGCTCATGGGCTGCGGTCACATTGTATGCCTCACCATAATCGCTCCATTGGCGGTGGACCTTGCTGACTACGCTACTCACGGGTTCAGTCGCATCCTCTGGTGCATGCAAGACATCATTCGCCATCTTATGCCAGGTGGCGGCCATGGTTTTGACGCGCTCGGGGTGCTGGGCAGCCAGGTCGTTCAGCTCGGTTCTGTCATCGGCGAGGTTGTAAAGTTCCCACGGCTGGCTCTCGAAACTGACCAGTTTCCAGTCCCCGTCTCGTAAGCCTCTGTCCTCCTCGAAGAGCAGGTGAATCGGTGGCCGTTTCTCCAGTTTTCCGGTCTCAAAGAGCGAAGCCAGCGACACGCCCGAGACCTGGCGTAGTTCACGACCGGGCCATGTCTTGGGGATCGGAGCCTCGCAGATCTCCGCAAGGGTTGGCACGACATCGATGATGTGTGCCGGGGAATCCACCACACTCTTGGGGTTGGTCTTAAGGCCTGCTGGCCAGTGCACAATGGCGGGGGTGCAAATACCGCCTTCAAATTGATTCTGTTTGTAAAACCGGAACGGGGCATTGCGCGCCCAGGCCCACCCAGTACTGTCACCCCATTTCACCTCCGGGTCCCATGCTGTCTGGTTGAGGTTCCGCTGGCTGCGGCGGTGGTCATTCGGACTGGCACCATTGTCGGAGAGGAACAGGATCATCGTATTCTCCAACTCTCCTGCCTGCTTCAGGTCGGCGACCAGGCGGCCCATCTCCTGATCGATCCGATCGATCATGGCCGCGAGTGCGGTCATGCGCATTTCCTCAAAGGTCTTCCAATCGTCGTCGAGCTGGTCCCAGGCCGGCACATGATCGGGGCGCGCCGGTGCTTTGACCTCCTTGCCGAAAAGGCCGAGTTTCTGCTGCTTCTTGAGCCGGGCCTGATAGATGGTGTCCCAGCCTACCTTGTATTTGCCTTTGTATTTCTGGTAATCCTTTTCAAGTGCATGCAACGGTGCATGCGGTGCGTTGAAGGCAACATAGAGATACCAGGGCTTTCTGGTTTCACGCGCTTCCTTGAGGAACTTGAGGGCAAAGTCGACCTTCGTTGTCGTGGTGTAGAAATCCTTATCCGGGACCTGCCATTTCTTGCCATTTAGGCGGAATGTCCCGTCCCCTGTGAAATAGTTGCAGGCTCCGCTCAAGTGCCCGAAGTAGCGTTGGAACCCAAAATCAGTCGGTTCTTTCTCCAGGTGCCACTTGCCGCTCATCATGGTGAAGTAGCCCGCCTTGGACAGGATCTCTGCGGAGGTTACGCAATGACTCAGCGCGACATCCCCGGCCTGCATGCAGTACATGCCGGAGAGCAGAGAGACCCGGGACGAGTGACACTTGGCCGTGTTGTAGAACTGGGTGAATCGCAGGCCGTTCGCGGCTAAGCTGTCCATCACCGGGGTTTCGATCTCACTGCCATAGCATCCGAGGTCGGAAAAGCCCATATCATCGACCATGACAACGAGGATATTGGGACGCTTCATTACCTTGGCGGTTTTGGCCTCAGTAACAACCACCCAGGGCAAGCAAAAGATAAGAAGATATAGAACTAAATGGGGCATTGGTTAAATACCAATCCATTATCCAATAACTAACAACTATTTAACGACAATTTTTGCGTTCAATTCCTGTTGATTTGCGTCACTTCATCAGCCTCACGCAAAAGCCTAAGCAAGGCATTAGGTAATTGGAAAAGGTGGAGGAAAGTCTTGAATCACTAGTTGCTAAAAGAAAACAGAGAATCGTAATGAGGTTAGTTCTATGCGTGAAGTTTTGATCCCGACACCGAACTCACTTATGCGGGGTGTCCACCTTGCGTGCAGAAGCCTGAATATCCCCATGGTAAAAGACACCGATCACCCGGGTCATATTTCCTTTCAAGCCGGGAAAGTTGCCACCGGGGTTGCCGTCTCGGTCCATCATATTGGC
>CAXBQX010000085.1:0-6399 GCA_963978365.1 uncultured Opitutales bacterium
AATTGCATTGATGCTGTACTGCAAAGAAATCCGGTCGAGGGCTGCGATCTGCCAGGGAGTGATTCCTTTGCGATAAGATTCGACATAGGGCATGTCGTACAGGTACTGGGCGATGATATCGATATGAGGGTTGTGCCGGCGTGCCTGCAGAATGATCCCCTCCACCGCCTTGGCGATATCGTCCCGGGTACGCTCGTTATGCAATTCATTCACCGCCGATTCAATAAAGAGCAGGTCGATCTTTCCTTTGGATAAGATATCGCGGTACAGACGGTAGGCCCCATAGGTGGAATCGGTGGACCCGATCCCCGCATAGACAAATTCAAACTCAGTATCAGGAAAGCGTTTCTTCAGGGAGTCCGATGCATGGAGACGCCAACCGGCAGCCTCGGTGATGGACCCCCCCAGAAAAGCCACCCTAGCCTTTTTCTTTTGGGTAAATACAAACTGGGAGTTTTTCAGGCCGGATCGCACATAGATCGGTTCTGAATTGGACAGATCGTAGTGCTTACGGATGAAGTGGTATCCCACCTCGGGGTGCTTCACATCGAAATGATGCCCATTGGCCCGGTCCCCTTTTTCGATGGAAATGACATAGAAGACAGGGTGCCCCAGCTTTTCCAGGCGCTCTTTCAGCACATAAGTATTTTCCCTGGGCGGGACGATCTGATCATCCTCGGTCACGATGTGCATGATAGGGATACGGGCATCGACGATGGGTTGCAAATTATCGATGGGGTTGTCGGCATAAGCCAAGGCCTCCTCTTCGTTTTCAAACCCATACTCCTGGAGCAATCGTTTCCACTCCCCCTGGGCTCCCTTGCCCTGCCCTTTTCCAGCGGGCCAACTCTTAAAATCACATACGGGGGTATCGTTGTAAATACAGGCCACGGTATCGGGATAGTTTTTGGCCCAACGGTAGACATAGAGCCCGCCCCGGCTGACTCCCTCGAGGGCCATTTTCGGGTTAAATCCATGTTCATTGGTCAGCAGGTCGTAAAAATCTTTCCAAATCGCCAAAGCCTTTGGGCTACCCAGTTTGGGCCCGGTGTCGATGTGGGCGACATGGTACCCATCCGCGAGAAGCAATTCATCAATCTCCGTATGGAAAGTGGGGAAACGGGCTCGCCAAACCCAGGGCTTTCCCTGAGCGATCGTCCTGGGTTCGACCACATAGGCAGCATACTCCCCAACTTTAAAATCGGTCTTGGTATACCCCTTCCACTTTGATTTCTTGCCCTCAAATTCTGCGTAGGTGGATACCCCAGCGAATAAAAGGCCCAAGATGAATCCATATTTTACCCCACTCAAAGATCTGCTCAACATAATCAATCTTCTTACTTCCTCAGCCAAAACCAGACGAGGGAAAAGCATCCAAATCGCGATTCTTTTTCAAAGAGGATGAGAAAACAAAAAAAACGCACCTACCCGAAGGTAAGTGCGTTGTAAAGTTTCCGACCAAAGTCGGAGAAAAGAGAGAAAGTTACTCGATATTGGCTCCAACCACAGATGCCATTTGCATCATGTTGATGGTTTCACCTTCTTTTAAATTTCTAAGATCGGTCACCTTGCCAGTTTTGCTGGTGGTGTGGGTGTTCTTGAAGATGGTCAAAAGCTTGGCGTCAGCCACGATGAACTTGCCTGCATTTTCAGGTTTTCCGTTTTCAGTCTTGGTTTGCAGCTTGTTGGACTTGATATAGTCCCAAAGTTTTTGAGTAATTTCGGTACGTGGAAGTTCGGTTGCTCCTAAGAAGGATGCTAAATCACTTTTAAGTTTAACGGGTTTGCTGAGTCCTTTTGCTTCTGCCATCTGATTTCCTTGGTTTAGATTAATAATAAAATGGGATACCCGGAATGGGTACGAAGGGTTCGTTTCTGCTTTGAATACCCCTTAAAGACAAACTAAATTGTCCTTATGTGAACAACTCTTGGTGATTTTGGACACTTATTAACGATAGAGCTGAAAATTTCGCAAACAACCCTCGTTTACAGGAAAGACTGATACTCGGATTCTGCGAGTTCCCGGACCTCTTTTTGGGATGATCCCAATCCTTTTTCGATTTTGGGAATCGACACCATGGATGCACCATCCAGGATTCCATGCTTCACCAAAAAGCGGTCAGTTAAGTCCACCGACCAATAAAAGAAGCGATTGTATGGATTCCGGCCATTGCAGAACCCATGCTTGCCTTGGTTCCCAATGTAGAGCTCGGAAACAATATCCTGTTCCTTGAGCAGCTCGTGAAACTCGATCATCTCGGCCACCGGGATAGCGGTGTCTGAACCACCGGCAAAGGTGATGAAGGGCGGAGACCCCTCACGCAAATGCTTGGGCGGGCACAGATCGGGTGCGGTCTTAAACCATGGGCAGGTAAGCACCACCACCTGAGGGACGCAGGAGATGGAAAGATCGTAAGCATCGTCATTGGTCTTGGGATCGGTCAGGGTGGCAGTGGCGGCAGCCAACTGCCCGCCTGCTGAGTCCCCCATCGCCACGATGCGGTTGGGGTCGATTTTGAGCCGATCGGAGTTCGACCGCAGGTAACGGATGGCCGACTTGGCATCCTTCACACATTCAAGGGGTACTTTTACCTGGTCCCGGTTCTTTAATCGATAGTCGACCGATACCGCGACCATGCCCCGCTTACTCCAGTATGTACAGTCGGGCCAGTGCCAGTTGCTCTCGCCCTCGGCCCAACTCCCGCCATGAAAGATAACCATGACAGGAAACCGCTTTCCTTCGGAAGAATAATCGGACGGCAAAAAGACATCCATTTTCAAATCTTTGCCGGGAACGGTCTTGTATACCCATTGGGTGTCCGGCTCTCGGCTATTGGGGGGCAAAGCCCATACCGCCGCATGTAAGAGGATGATCGGGGCAAAGAAAAGGAATGCTCTCATGGAAAACAATCCTCTGAGCCAACGACTCAGTTCAGTGGTTTGACTTCAAATTTACGAAACCAGACGGCTTGGCCGTGGTATTGCAGACCAAGATGACCAACTCTGGGCATGTCCTTCAGAGCGGTGTTAAATTTATTTTTTGAGCCATCCGGATTTTGATTCGGTTCGGTCCACTGATCAATGTTTACATCCACTGTGGTCTGCCCATTTACGGTAGCCTTAATGGACGGGCCTTTGCAGGTCAGGGTCATCACATTCCATTCTCCGTCTGGCTTACCAGCAGAAACCGCGGCCTCCTTGGCATCGTACAGGGAGCCCAGCACATGCTTTCCCTGGTAAAGACCGGGAGAGGCGATCTGGATCTCAAATCCTCCCTGAACCGGGTTGCGTGGATCGGTCCGGAAAAACAATCCACTGTTGGCTTTCTCCGAGGTTTTGTATTCGAGGACAACTTCGAAGTCGCCGAACTTTTCCTTGGTCCAGATAATACCACCCGGAGTCTGGGAAGGTGTCAGTTCACCGTCAGCTAAGACCCAGTTTTTATTGAGTTGTAAACCATCGGATGTGAGCAGGTTATGGGAAGCTGAATCCTGCGATGCATACGCAAAGCCTGAGCAAAGGCTGATGATAGAGATGAGAGAGAAAAGTTTTTTATTCATAAGATTGAGATGTATGGGAATGGGAAATGGAGCAATCGATAAATCCTCCCATCCATGAAAAGATTTATTTGAGCACATCACTCACTGCGGCACTCATCGAGGCAGGGAATGCGACAATCAGGATTCTTTTAAGGGCAACCATTGGCTCGGTCGACCAGGGGCAGCGTTGAATGATCCAAAGAAGAAGAGCCACAACCAGTAAGGAAATCACATAGGTTATGATGACCCGCTTGCAGTATTCCAACCAGTGCTTGCGCAAATGAAAGCGGTAAAAATTAAAAAACACAAATAGACCGATAAAGAGCAGTGAGAGAGCACTTAACCCCAAAACATTGGCCAGGGGCAATTCGGCACTGAGCTTCCAAACCTCTTCAGTAAAAGCAACAGGGATCGCCAGTAAGGAGGCTCCCACGATCACTTGCATGAGGTCGCGCAGGCGAAACTCAACCATAAAGGGCTTCAGGCTGTGGGAGATTACATTTCCAGCTTCATCCAGAATCGGCACCACCCGGTGCAAATATCCACCAATCCGTTTGATGGTGATTTCGGCGGGGTTTTGCTCTTTTTTCATAATCTTTGTCAGCAGTTGTGTTTACAGAGAATCCCGCAAAAAACCGGGGCGGTCGGTGGTAATAGAGTGAACCCCACGCTGGACCAATTGCTTCGCCATCCCGGGATCATTCACTGTCCATGTATGCCACTCATACCCGGCATCGAGCACCTCCTGCGAAAATTCCTCAGGAATGGAAAAGTGAGAATCCAACCCATCGGCTCCCGTACTGTTAAGAGTATCCATAATGGTTTTCAGGTCTGGAGTAAGCACACCTTTTTTCTCACGAAAAGAGCACAACCAGTAGGCCTTGTGCTTCGGTTTTACTTTTTTGAATTTGCGAATGACTTCGCCATTAAAGCAGATCAGCACGACCTGGTCATGGGTCAACCCGCTCCGGTCAATTTCCTTGATTAATGGCTCAACAATCTCCGGCCCGCACTTCACTTCCACAAAAATCTTCTTTCCTTTGGGAACGGTGGCAAATACCTCAGGGAGTGTGGGGATACGGGTACCTCTAAATTTTTCATCCTTACTGGAACCCACATCCAATGCCTGCAACTCCTTCAGGGTAGAGGTAACCACCTCTAGGTTTTGGTCGGCCACTTTTTTGGTCTTCTTATCGTGGACACATACAATATGCCCATCCTTGCTCAGGAGAAAATCCCCCTCCACCGCATCGGCCCCCCGTTTCCAGGCAAGTTCAAAGGCAGGCAGGGTATTCTCTGGAGCATCAAAAGAAGCTCCACGGTGAGCCACAATCAAAGGCTCAGCCGCATGCATTTGAAAAACCAAAGAAAAAAGAAGGCCATAAGAAATCGCATTCACCCTTAGCTCTTCTGTTAAGTTTTTAAAGAAAGCAAATTCAAAAGACTTACATAGGAAGAGCTTTACCACCCATCACCTAGCTTTTTACTTAACCACTCTGCGTACTTCTTTATATTTTCATGTATCGGTGGCCCGATCAAAAAATTGCATAGAACCAGTCAATTTCCGTTTGTAAGAATGGGTTCCTTCGGTACATCTAGGGATTATGTTTAATAACAGACCACAAGCTCTCTTCTGTGCCCTGGCCATGGGAATATTCTCCCCCATTGCATTTCTTCTCGGCCAGTCCGATTTCCCTGCCGACCCTGAACTCGTGATCAATGAATCCACCGGTTTATCAGTCCCCAAAGGGTTTGAGACGGATTTACTCTACAAAGTGGACCGGGCAAAATACGGTTCCTGGATATCGATGACCTTTGACCTTAAAGGCCGCTTGGTAGTATCCGATCAGGACAACGCCGGCACCTTCCTGATCGACCTCCCCGAAGTGGGAAAACCTCTCTCCGAGTCCGACATTACCAAGCTCCCTCTCAACAGCGGACAGTGGGGCATGCTCTATGCCTTTGACCACCTCTACATGGTTTCCCAAAAGCGGGTGGTGCGCGTGCCAGTATCCGAGGATGGTGAGTACGGGGAGGAAGAAGAACTCTTTCCCTTGCAGGGTGGTTGGGAACATGGCCCACACTCCCTCATCGTCACCGAAGATGGCACAGGTCTTTATTTTGTAGCCGGGAATTACGCCCGTAACCCACCCTACCAAACCTCCCGCATCCCCACCAACTGGAAGGATGATGTGCTCTTGGAGAACTATGCCTACGGACACAACGGGGACGGCAAGGCGCCTGGCGGATGGGTCATCCGCCTCGATCCAGACGGATCGAACCGGGAAATGATCAACATGGGCTACCGTAACCCTTGCGACTTTGCCTTGAACCGAGATGGGGAAATGTTTGTATACGATGCCGATATGGAGTGGGACATGGGTGCACCCTGGTACCGCCCAACCCGTGTGAATCATGGTGTATCCGGCGGAGAAAATGGTTGGCGGGCCACCTCCAAGAAGTGGAGAAAGTATTTTCCAGATACCGTTGGATCGGTGGTGGATATCGGGCCGGGTTGCCCGGTCGGGGTGATTGCCGGCACCCATGCCAAGTTTCCCACCCGTTACCGAGATGCCATCTTCCTCTGCGATTGGACCTTTGCCACCATGTACGCGATGCACCTCAAGCCGGACGGCTCCTCCTACAAAGGCAAAGTGGACACCTTCGTGACCAACACCAACGGGTCGCTCGCCCTGACCGATGTGGATATCGGACCGGATGGGCATATGTACTTCTGTGTGGGTGGACGGAAGGGGCAATCCTACCTTTACCGCGTTCGCTATGTGGGGGATGAATCGACCGAGCTTTCCCCGCTCGATACCAGTAGCGCGCATTACCAAGCGAGAAAAACCCGCCACAA
>CAXBQX010000086.1:0-6387 GCA_963978365.1 uncultured Opitutales bacterium
ACGGTTATCGGGTTTCCGCACGGGGCCAATACTCAGGAGGTCAAAGTGAGGGAGACCCAGCTCGCCTGTCAACAGGGAGCCAGTGAAGTCGATCTCGTGCTCAACCTCGGTCGGGCAGCGAATGGGGAATGGGACTATATCGAGAATGAGGTGCGTGCGGTCCGTGAGGTCGCTCATGCCGCCGGAGCCAAGTTGAAGGTAATTTTTGAGAACGACTACTGGACACAAGGCGGAGCTGGCCTGAGTGCCGATGCGGTAAAGGAAAAACTTTGTCAAATCTGCACCCATGTGGGTGCCAACTGGGTCAAAACCTCCACCGGATTTGGATATGTCCGCCAGGATGATGGGAATATGGTAGCCCTGGGGGCAACCGAGCATGATGTTGCCCTGATGGTCCGTGCCTGTGCTGGAAAGGCTCAGGTAAAAGCGGCTGGTGGGGTGAAGAATTTATCCATGCTGTTAAAAATGAGAACCCTTGGGGCCACCCGTATCGGAACATCGAGCACCCAAAACATTTTGGATGAATGCAGGAGTACTCTCGGACTGCCCGCCATCACCGCTTCTGGCTCCCAAAACATCTCGGATTATTAACCAAGCGTACCAATTCAAATATTTCTCAACAAATGATTGCCCCCATCAAACCGAACCGGCCCAAAAATGTACTCGGCACGGACCTCGTCCCTTGTTGCCTGGAAAATAGCACGGGGTGGTATCGCAACGGTTCTTGTGAGACTGATCCGAGCGATCACGGCAGGCATGTAGTATGTGCCCTGATGACCGAGGAGTTTCTCGCTTTTAGTAAACAGATGGGCAACGATCTGTCCACTCCCGTGCCAGCCTACGATTTCCCTGGCTTGAAACCGGGAGATTGCTGGTGCCTTTGTGCGGCCAGGTGGCAGGAGGCATTCGAGGCAGGGATGGCACCCAAAGTGAAACTCGAAGCCTGCGAGGAATCTGCTTTGGAAATTGTAAACCTTGAAGATTTAAATGCCCATGCGATCCAGGCCTAGCCTGTTCTTCCCAAACTCTTATTCTCCAGTCCAAAAAGGGAAACATCACTCCAACGACCCGCTTATTCTCGACAAATCCCTGTTTCTCGGGAAGGGATAGATAGCCTCACTGATGTCTCCAATCGATACCACACACTGGGAAAATATCCGCGATCGTGCTACGGACTCGCTCGCGAATCTTTATGATGGTTTTGCCGGAGTGATGTTTTCCCTCGCCCTGGAAGTGTTGGGCGATCGGTGGGAGGCAGAGGAGGTGGTGCAGGATGTATTTGCCTATGTCTGGAAGAAACCCGAGGCCTATTCGCCTCTCAAAGGAAAGTTTAGCAGTTGGTTGTTGGTCATAACCCGCAACCGCTGCATCGACCGTTTGCGCTCCAGAAAGCGCAAGGTGGTAAGGGATGAACCCATCGAGACCCTCAGTAATCGGCAGGATCTCGCCTCTGCCGACGGGGCGGAGGAGGCGACCCGTACAGATGAACGCGAACAAATCCGTTCCGCTTTCGAACAATTGCCTGAGGAACAAAGGGAGGCGATCGAGCTATCCTACTACAAGGGGCTCAACCATCAGGAAATTTCTCAAGTCCTCAACCTCTCCCTCGGCACCGTAAAGTCACGCATCCGTTTGGGTCTGGAAAAATTGCGTCGTTCCCTCACAGGTCTGCGACCAAGCCTCTGAAATTTCATCCGATGATCCTCGTTAAAAAAACCATCTCACCGAGTTTGCGAAGCCTTTTCCTTTCGCATAGGTAAACATTCTAACTTTTATTTTGGACTCTGCACGCCAACAAGCCATTGATTACCTGACCGGATCCATGCCGGTCAGCGAACGAGCAGCCTACGAATCCTTGCTCGAATCTGACGAATCCGCCCGGCAATTCGTTTCCGAGGTAAGCGACGATTGGTCGAGCCTCGCCCTGCTCTCCCGTCCTACCCCTCCTGATTCCGACCTACGCCGGCGTACCCTCCTGCTCGCTCAGGAACCAGAAGACCTTTCCCGCTTTCTCGAAAGCCCAGAGTTGAACCGTTTGCGGGATAATTACTCCAAACCTGGACAGCGCTACCTCGGCGGAGAAGGAACCGTGGATCTAGCGGAAATCAAAAACATTGCCATCAAAGACAGCCTCCTGCGTACCTACGAACATCTCCTTGATATTCTGCCTATGGTCCGCGGTGACTCGCCTGCAGCATTTGGAGATTTTGCCCAACTGAACCAATTTGCCGGGGATCGATTTACTGACCGTGAAAACCTTTTCGGGGCCATGTGTACCTTCCAACCCTGCGACGATCAGGCTGATCAGTCGGTGCATCGTTCTTTGCTCGCCTCCCTGCCCTCCCTACTGCATTTCCTCGAACTCGCAGGGACCGGTAAAATCGGCCTGAGCGAAGTCCGCCGGATTTTCTATCTCTGCCGTGACCAGTTAAAAATTATGCGGGCTTCATTTCGCGATCTCGATCCCACCCGCCTGGCCGAGGATGAATTGATCCGACTGCACGGCACTCATCTTCTCCGTCAGAAATGGACAGGTGCTCGCCATTCCTACTTTAACTCCACCAGCCTGGCAAATTGCGGGAATTTCTTTGAGGGCCCGATCAGTGAGCGCTGTGTCGAATTTGCAGAGTACGATTCCAACCTCTATTGCCTGGCCAACTTAATCGCCAGTCGATCTACCAGTGGTGGATTTCAGTTGGAATTGATCAAGGACGCAGTGCCCGGCTGTGCCTTGGCAGTTGTGCATGCCGAAGTCAACCAGTCGGGCGATGAGGAACTTTCTGCAATCGCTGAACCGTATCAACCCACCAACCCAACCGAACTTTCCAAGGATTCCTGCCTCTGGTCCCTGCTTCGCCACTCCATGAGCCGCGGATTCCCCCATCACTCCATGAATGAACTCTCGGAGGCCTCCTTCTTTGGGAAACGCCGAAGCGGCGACAGGTCCTACCTTTGGTTTGCCTGGCCGGAAATCGAAAACATCCACGAGGGTGCGGTCGCTTCGACCGAAAAACCGGGGCAGTAATGTGCCCGTGCTGGTCCGGTGGTCGGTTCACCAAAGCCCTGACTGGAAAAAAGATTACCCCGATAATGAGCCTTGCTTAGTGGAACCGTCTCGTAGGGTTGATGCCTTACACAAGCCGAGGATGATGAACACCAGTTTCTCTTCGCCCAAAATTGGTACCGTTCCAAGAGAAAGTGATCCAATTCTTCCGAAGAAGCATGGGGTGTTTCTTTAGGTTCCCATTGGGCATGAATCATTGATTCCTCCCCACCCCGTCGCCTGCTACAGTATTGCATGGACCCATCGCCCGCATCTCCATTCCTGCGGATACGGGCGAAGTTGTAGTATAAACCGTAGAGCATACGTGCCCCGATGACCCCCAGCGGGTCGCTGGAGTCGAGGGAATAAAACCAAACCCCTTTTTGCCCGTCTTTGTGGCGGACATAGGTGCGCAAATTGACCTCCCAAAAATCACTCCAACGCAACCAGGTAAAGGGGCGGATCCGTAGGCCGGTCAGGCGAAAGGCGACCACGCTCAACCATGCCTTACCCTGGCAAATATCGGCGGTGAGATCTTCTGGCAGACTGGACTGAACAACTTCAGGGGACGCCTCGTAATGCAGCAAAACGAGATCTTCCCACTGCTGGGACATAAATCGGTAAAGGAAATTATGGGTCGAACTCATCCGTTAAGCTCGATGGATCGAAATGTATTCGATTAGTCTGCCAGGAAAATCTCGTCGAGTTTTTCCCGGCGGTAGCGGAAGATTCGCTCCAGGGTACGGCGGACAAAGAGAAGGTGGGCAATCGATCCAAAAATACCGAAGGGCACCTGGTAAATGATCTCATCCGTCATGAGAGTCCCTCCCTCAACTTCTTCCAACTTATGGGTATGGAGCCATAGCTTGTAGGGACCCACCCGTTGTTCATCCATAAAAGAAAACCCTTCGTCCACATACTTGATTTCTGTGAGCCAGGGTGTCCAGCCCAGCAAAGGCACTTTTACTTCATATTCAAGCATAAGGCCGGGATAGGCTTTCTCGGGTGGTTTCCCCTTGATACGAAAGGCCAGATCGGGCGGAGTGATCTGATTTAGATTCTGGGGGACGGAGACAAAATCCCATAGGGCTTCGCGACTAACGGGAAGAATTTGTTTTTGGAAAAGACGATGCATATAACTTGGTCTAATGGAAAATTTTGACAGGGCAACCAGCTTGACCATAACAACAAGCCTACATAAGCTGATCTTATGAACAAAACTGCCCTTCTCCTCCTTGCCCTTTCCTCTCCCTTTATTACTTTTGGACAGGATTTTATCTCTGACTCTGCTGCGATCAAAATTTCATACGGATCCACCCCTGACCGCAAGGTCGAAGGAACCAATATAGAGGTCGGGGGCAGTCAGTGGGAATTGATGACACCGCTTTATTATCACGATGGGGGCAACTGGTCATTCGGAGCTGGTCTGCGTTACCAAAGCACAGACATCGATATTTCTGACGCCACTTTCCTCAACGAAGATCAATTGCACTCCCTCGAGCTCGCTTTTTTCCTTAGCAAAGACTACTCGGATACATTAAAGGGAATTGCCCTTTTTGTACCCGGAATGGCAGGAGACTTTGATGCCACCGGAAGTGATGCGATGAACTACATGGCCTTAGCCGGGGTCAGATGGCTGCAAAGTGAGACCTTTCAATGGATTTTTGGTGCGTTCTACTCCACTGGCTTTGATGATGATATGTTCCTGCCCGCCATTGGTTTCATGTGGGAACCATCCGATCAAATGGATTTGGTTTTCGCCGGACCAATTATTCGCTACCGTTACAGTTTGTCTGATTCAGTCGATTGGATTGTAGGTGGGCAATTTTCTGGTAACCGCTGGCTCACCGAAGCTGATTATGGTGCAGGAGTTGTCGACAGGGAATTTGCAATGACGGCTTATCGATTGTACACCACTCTTCAATGGAACTTATCCGAAAAACACGGACTCTTTGCATCCGTTGGAGGTGAATTAGGCAGAGAAGTTGCCTTGAAAGGAACTAATTTAGATCAAGACAAAGAATTAAAAAGTGCCCCAAGCTTCGAGATCGGCTACCGGTTCCGGTTCTAAGAATTCTCTTCAAGAATCGCGGCGGCGGCATCCAAACCAGAAATAGCCGCCCGCTCCACCCGCTCTCCCCCGAACCCATCCCCTGCTAAAGTCAGTCCAATCGCAGGCTGGTGATAATGGGTCGCCCCAAAGGTCTGTATTGGCTTAGCAAATCCCCAGCGGTGAGAAACAAAAGAGATCACCTCAGCACCCAGCACCTCTTGGGCAGAAGAAATGAGATCTGGCGCCCACTCCTCCGTTGGAACCTCCCAGTTGCGATCCGAAAATTCCGCCGATGCGTGCAGGGTAATGGCGGGTCGATCGGATATACCCTTTGTCTGATTATCCGATAGCCAATCGATATTCTCCGCAGGATGGGTCACTGCTCCAGGATGAAGCAACCGGGATGACCGATCCAGAATACCGAGTAGGGCGAGGCAACGGGTATGACGAATTTTTCTCAAACCAGTCATTGCCTCTATTCCTAAGTCTAATGAACTGCGGTCAAATAATTCAAGCATCTGAACCGAGGGAATGGTAATCACTAAATGATCCGCCTGGATCATACGACCATCTCCTTCCCTTTCATAAATTTTCCACTCTTTTTCACGGACAATCCGCTCCGCAAAAAAATTTAAAGCTAAATCGCAGTTTCTGGTCAGGGACTTCGCCGGTCCAGTTATACCGATTCTTCCTCTGTATCTCATATCTGTGGGGAGATCTGTTCTTCCAGGAACTTGATTATACCAAGGCACCACCTGCTCCTCCTTAAGCCAAGTTTGATTCAGTTTCCTTACTCTTTGATCACGGGTCGTGAAGAACTGAGCACCATGATCTATTCGTGCACCCTCCATACGCCGGGTGGCCATTCTCCCACCGACTCCTCTACCTTTCTCAATCACAGTCACAGAGTGACCTGCCCAGGTAAGTTGCCAGGCACATGCACAACCGGAAATTCCGGCTCCCAAAATAGCAATATTCAAGTTCTAATCGTAAACGAGGGTTGGACAGCTCTAATAAGGTACCTATTTATTCATTGAAGTGGCAATATGGTTGTCCTAACCATAGTCTCGTAATTTATCAAAATACACTCCTCCGACATGCACTTTGATCAAAATCTTGAATATGATGCTATCATCAAAAAGGTGGCTGGAGATTTGCCAAGTATCCCTTTGCTTGTTCAAGATATGATGAAAATCATATCGGATCCTGATGCTGCAAGTTTTGCCCTTTGTGATATCATCCGAAAGGATCAGTCGATTTTTTCAAAAATCCTAAAAATTGCAAATTCGGT
>CAXBQX010000087.1:0-6074 GCA_963978365.1 uncultured Opitutales bacterium
CTGCGTGCCTCCGCAGTCCACATATTTCTTGGTGACCAATGCGACCTCGGTCAGGTGAAAGTGCGGAGGGACATGCGTGCCATTGGGGAGAACGAAGGATAGTTCATCCACTTCATCGAGATGTTCAAAAAAGGTATTTAAATTCATAATACTCAAATCTAATCCTACTGACTGCTCGGGCAAGCTGGTAAAACTGATGAATAGAGCCCTTGAGCAAAGTTACTTTTACTTATTAATAAATGGTCTGTTGCAATGATCGGGTTAAACTGCAAAGAAGAGCATAATGAGACTTTCTTTTAATTCGACCTCTTCCAAACTGACTTTTCTTAATCATGCCTCATTTGTAGTTGAGACAAAGAATTCCATATTAGTTTCTGATCCTTGGTTGGAAGGTTTTGCTTTTAATAAAGGTTGGAGTTTGTTGGATCAAACGACCTCAAATGATGCCTTGATTGAAGCACTTGCAGAGACAAATAAAAAAATCTTTTTTTGGTATTCTCACGAGCATTCAGATCATTTCGCAATCCCTCTTCTGAAGAAAATCAAAATCCATGACATACAGATCGATGTTCTTTTTCAGGATACCTTGGATCGCCGCGTAACAAATTATCTCGAGTCAAATGAAATAAAAGTTCGCATTCTTCAGGATGGTCAAGTTTTTCAAATAGATCAGGAATTGTCCTTTCTTATACATTCTTGGCGAAGCGGAGACTCCCTCAGTTATATCAATGTTGGAGATGTCGGTGTTCTAAACATAAATGATTGTATCGTTGCAAAAGAGTCTGAGGCTCAAAAAATAAAGAAGATTCTAGATGGGCATGGATACAATGTAGATTTTCTTTTTTCTCAGTTCGGTTATGCAAATTGGGAAGGAAATGAAAATGACACCATACTGAGAAAACATTCAGCGGATGAAAAATTAAGGCGACTGAGCCTTCAAAATACTGTTTTCGAACCCAAAATAATCGTACCATTTGCCTCTTTCGTGTATTTTTCTCACCCAGAAAATTTTTATCTTAACGATGAACAAAACTGTCCATCAAGGCTAAGATCAAGCCAGTGGATGAAAGAGTGTTCCTACAAAACAGTATTTTTAAAGCCCTACGATCAATTTGAACTCACTGATTGTGATGCATCTCGAGACTTACTTCTCGAAAATTCTACAGAGGCCGAAAAACATTGGAATTCTTTGTTTCATGAAATCGCTCCTGTCCCATCCAATGACACCCAATTCCCACTGGAAAGCATAGTGTCATATTGGAAAAAATTTCTCGGTTCTGTTACTCATCAGTTTTTAGGATTGTTCCAAGTATTGGAAGCATTCAGGCTCATTCAACCGCTGACAATCCGAGTCACGGATCTAGATGTGTTCGTGCATTTTTCGTACCTTTGGGGTATTCGATCGACGAGTGAGTCAGGCGACTACGATTTATCGATGACAAGCGAAGTTCTTGCCTTTTCCTTAAAACATGAATTCGGCTTTGATACAACTTTGGTTAATGGTCGATTTAGGGTAAGCAGAATGGGCAAAAATAGAAAAGCTATGAAATTTCTTGGAGTACAAAATCTACTTAAAAATGGATTTGGATACCGCAGACCCATTTCAACATTTTGCGAGCTTTTGAGGTTGTCGAAGAGAGAAGAAGATTGATTTTCTTATTCCATCGCCAGTCCAGCAATCCGCGCGGTTGTCCAGGCGGCTTGAAAGTTAAATCCGCCGGTGATACCGTCGAAGTCGAGGCATTCCCCGGCAAAGTGCAAACCGGGGGCGAGCTTGCTTTCCATCGTTCGAAAGTCCACTTCTTTCAGGCTTACTCCACCACAGGTCACGAACTCTTCTTTGTTGGTGGTCTTTCCATGCACCCTCGCCCGATAGGCGGTTAGGGCTTCCAGCAGATTCTTTTCTCCATCCTTGGAGAGATGAGCCCAGGTGGTTTCCTTGGCAATGGCTGCCTCGGTCACGAGGGCGGTCCACAACCGCTTGGGCATTTCTTGTCGAGGGTTGGTTCCTACCTGTGCGACTGCCCGTTCTTTTCTGTAACTCTGGATTTCTTGTCTTGTTTGATCGACGGAATGATTCCCGAGCCAATTGATTTGCACTTCAAACTGATAACCGCAGGCCGCCAAAGCCTCGGCCTCCCAGGCGGAGAGACGAAGGATGCAGGGTCCGCTCAATCCACGGTGAGTTATGAGCAGGGGGCCTGACTGAGCTTTCCCATTCGGTGAAATACACGCCGTTGCATATGGCACCGATAGACCGGCCAGTTCTTTCAATGGGTGCTCCGGTAGGTTGAACGCGAAAAGGGAGGGCAGGAGAGGGGATAGGGTGTGGCCCAGTCCGATCAGAATGTCTTCCATTCCTGTTCCCTTAAGCGATCCCAGGGCAAGGCATACCCGGTCTGCATCTATGAATTTCTCCCGGTTGATCTCCACGGCCCACCGATCGTTTTTCCTCTCGAGCCCGGTAACTCGGGCATTCCTACGGGTCAGCACCTGGAGTCTGCGAGCCTCTCCAACCAGGCAGTCGATCACGCTTTGCGAATTATCACTAACGGGAAAAATTCGCCCATCGGCTTCCACCTTGGTTTTAACTCCCCGGGACTCAAACCATGAGATGGTGTCCCGCGGTTGGAAGTGATGAAAGGCACCCCGCAATTCCTTCGCCCCCCTGGGGTAGCGGGTACTCAGTTCCTTGGGGTCGTAACAATGGTGAGTCAGGTTGCACCGTCCACCTCCTGATATTTTTACCTTTCGTAATACCTGACTGCCCGCCTCCAGTAGAATTACCTTTGCCGATGGATCCCCCTCGGCTGCAGTCAGGGCACAGAAGTATCCGGCCGCTCCACCGCCCACCACCACAATCTGTTTAGCATCCATACTCACAATTAAAATGTTCTACTACGATAGGTTCTTAGCCTAAAGCTCTATGTCGATTCTAATGATTGATGTAATAAGCTAAGCGTATTGCTTCTTCATTTCCTTGAGTTCCGCTTTGATTTCATCGAGCAATCTTTTGGGGCCGGTCGCCCGGGCATGCATTCCCCAGGAAAGTACCCATGCCTTGATCTCCACCAGGTCGCAGACCGTGATCTCAAAATCGACTCCGCCATCCTCTCTTTCCGTTACCACCTGAGTCTTATTCCAACGCTTTTCGCGGACGAAAGGAGCCGCCACCTGATCAAAAGCAACTTTCACCCGGTGTTTTGCGGTGCCAAAAAATGCCCCGAAGGCATGTTCACGGGCGGCAGGTAAGTCGAAGGGTTCGTAAGGAGGGAATGATTGACCCAGCTTGATTTTCTTTCCCATGCGGGCGAGGTGGTAGCAGGCAATGGTGTCTGATTTTGGGGAGGCTGCCAGCAGGTACCAGTTTCCACCGTGGTTGAAGAGATGGCGGGGGCGGAGGGTACGTTTTCCTTTTTTGCCCGAACTCGCCGCCCGGTAATCAATCTCCACCTCCCGGGAGTCCCGGCAGGCCTTACCCAGGATTTCGAGATCTTCGTAACGGGCGGTGCTCACCCCATTGGGCAGGTAGGATACATAGCGGTGGATGTTTTCCATATTGCTCAAGTCGAGCGGGGCGAGATGGGCGAGCAACTTGGTGAAAAAACTTTTTAATGGATCTTCGAAGGCACTTCCCTGGTACTGTTCGATGGAGGAGCGGGCGACCAATAAAGCAAACACCTCCTGCCTGCTCAGTTTCATCGCCGGCATATCAATTACCTCCTCGGTGTAGCGGTAGCCTTTGAGATCACGGGAATATTCCACCGGCAGGTTCATCTCCTTCTTCATGAAAGCAATGTCCCTTTGAATTGTCTTGGTGGATACTCCAAACTTTCTTGCCAACGAGTCTAATCCCGGAGCCCGTTCTTTATTTAAATATTCATGAATGCCTAGCATCCGGTGCAGTGCTTTGTAGGTGGTTTCCTCTGTTTCCATGATAAGGGATTAAAATCTATATGGACGCCATACGTCCACCCTAACCTTTATAATAAACCATCCCATGGAAATAATCCCTACTCCCCAGTGCCGTAGCGTCGAGTGCGAGCAACACGACCTCGACGCCCGATCCATCGCCCAAGTCTCCTGCACTCTGATCGACGATCTGCTTGTCCATCCGCTTCAATCTGCAGGTCGGTTGTCGGAGGACGATCTTGCCACCATTGCACAACTTAAGGGGGTACTACTACTGCTCGGAGAAAAGGGGGGAGTCCTTGAGGATTGGATCGAGGGAAAGCCTCACCCCGAATCCACCAATTGAAGAGACCTTTTTTCCCAGCCTGGTTAAAGCTTAGTCTACAAGAGGAAGTTCGTTCAGGGTGTAATAGGCAACGGGGTTACGAAGGGGTTTACCCATGGTATCTACCAGATCGGAAATTTTAAATTGATAGATCCTTCGCCTTTCCAGGTTGGGAATCGTGATGTAAAGAGATTTTGCGTCCTGAGAAACCTCAACTGCACTTGGGGAAACCTCGCGAATATCCGTTTTAGGGTATCCATAATTTGGGCCGTAGGTGTAACGAAAACTTTTGCAAGAAATGGATTCGGTACCGATCGATTCCGTTTCTCCCAGTGGCTGAGTGAAGTGAAAAAGAAACCCATCGTTTTGCACTTCGATCCGGTGGATTTCGAAAGGACTAGTTCCCAAGTAAGCGATCTTTTGCAAGCCTGAGTCGGTTTTCCCTCGGGCCCAGTTTCCTTCGCCCGCCCGGCCGATGATCAATTCGCCATCGGAGGAAAAGGCAAGCCGGCAAATCCCAGCCTTCAATCCTTCGGCATGATAAAAGGAAAAGCAGGTAATCCACATTACATCCGTATGCTGTGGAAGCCATGAGATTACGGTTGAGGTTGGCACCGCCGACAAACGGGTGCTTCTTTGCTTCATTTAAGTTGAGGGTGTAGCGCATTTTGCGGCTTGAGAATATATCTAGATTCCCGTTTAACGCCCGGCGGTAGAGTTCGAATTCAGCCGGATCGTAATCCACTGGCTCTGGAATCGGAATCCCTTTCCCACTCTTGTCGAACTCTTAGCGGAAGCAATACCCCATGGTTAAATCATCCGCACTTCCCAAGGGACCGATCTGCCTGTCCTGAATGAATGGGATCAATCCACTCTTTGGGTTTCCCGGTTTAAGGTAAGGATCAATATCATGAACCCACAGACTGGGACGCACCCCGGCAAGGGATTCATTGTAATGTTCCCGTGATTCACGACCCCAGGTATAGCTCACCCCGCTCTGTGCAAGTAAGTCGCCCTCATAGGAACAATCAATAAATACCTTTGCGGAAACCTTGATCACATCACGCTTCTTGGGGTGCGGGGGAGGGCAGCCGGTTTCATCAACCGGTGCATAGTCGAGTATGATTGAGCGGATAGAATACTCTTTTTTCTTTGAGGAAAATTGCTCTCCCAAAGCAATGGGTTTTAGCCGGGTTGGGTGTTCGATTGTCTTTCCTCCAACTTGAACTTTTCCTAGACGGTGTTCGTAGATCACCTTGATCCCTGCAGTATCTATCTCCTTTCTGAAGCGCTCCCGATACTCTTTGTTTCCAATGCCCAATAACATCGTTCCATGAGTAGCTCTTTTTTCCTGCTTTAAACTTTCGGTTAACATCTTGTAAGTCGATCCACCCACGTTACTGCCTTTACCCCAGTCCAGGTGGTGAATCCCTCCACCGGTCATACCTCCGAGATATCGGGTTGGCTCAATTAAAATAACTTTTGCCCCCTCTTTCTTTGCCGCCAATGCCGCCATTACTCCACTGGCCGTACCTCCATAGACACAGACATCTGCCTGATAAGTTTTAACTTCTTCAGCCAGGCAACTTTGCCAAACCAACAGGGCGCCAATGATAATCTTTGTGCCCCAAGTAACTTTCATATTTCTTCTATCAATAGTTCAATTACTTATTCTGGATATCAGTAAAACCTGCCAAATTGAGTGAAAGCTTACTAGGTATTATTTATTGGAACCCTTTTTAATATCCCATGGGTTGGGTGCTCTTGGTTGGTAAAGTGGGCGGGCATCCTCATCAGGAAGGGAGTAGAGTATTTTACTAAACTTTCCCCTCGCCAT
>CAXBQX010000088.1:0-5858 GCA_963978365.1 uncultured Opitutales bacterium
GCAGCAAGTTATTTTATGACTTTATCGCAGGTGGTGGGGGGAACCTGTGTGATTCCTGGGATGAAAGAGCAAATGTTGCAGGGTGATATCGCGTATTTTGATGTATTGAACACATTGGGAGCTAATATCACCTTTGGGGAAGATGGCCTCAGAAGCCGTCAGGAAAGGCCTTTAAGCGGAGGATCTTTTGATTTCGTGGATATATCCGACACTTTCCTGACATTGGCTGCGATCAGTCCACTTTTAAGTGAGACTTTAGAGATTTATGGAATTGAGCATACTCGCAAACAGGAGACGGATCGAGTCTCTGCCATGGCTCGTGAATTAGTCAAATTGGGGCAGGATGTAACCGAAAAATCTGACCGCCTGATCATTCGTCCAAATTTAAATAAATTAATTTCACATGCAAAATCTGGTATTGAGATTTCAACATATAAAGATCACAGGTTTGCGATGAGTTTCGGAATATTAGGTTCTTTTGATCTTTTGGGGAATGGGCAGCCATGGTTGAAAATTAATGACCCAGGATGCTGCTCAAAAACATTTCCTTTGTTTTTTGAGTGCTTAAACACTGCAAGAATGGATAGTCGTGGGAAAAAATAAATATATTGTTGTAGCATTGGATGGTGCTGCGGGTTCTGGAAAATCGACCACAGCTCGTGCCATTTGCAAAAAATATAATTATATCCATGTTGACACTGGTTTACACTATCGTGCGATATCTCTGCATCTACTAAATTTAAATATAACCCCTGAAAGCACGCCTGAATATCTTCTTTCTTCTCCACTCATTCTTTCTTCCAAATTGGATGAGTTTTCCGCCCAATTGTTTATCGATGGAGCCCATTATTCTAAATTTGATTTACGCAATGAAAGAATGAATCAAGAGGTCTCCTATTATGCTAGGATTCCCGAAGTTCGTGCTCTTTTACTCAATTATCAAAGAAGTCTGCCAGATTTTGGAAAAAATAGTGGCTACTCTGGAATTATTATGGATGGTCGAGACATTGGCAGTGTCATTTTACCCGATGCAGATATCAAAATTTTTCTTCATGCCGACCTACAGGTCAGGCAGAACCGTCGTTTATCCGATGGTGAACATGATTCCATATCCGCCCGCGATCAAATTGATAGCACTCGTAAAATAGCACCATTAACCTGTCCAGATGATGCTCTTTCTATAGACACAGGTAAACAGTCTCTTGATATGGTTGTTCAATTAATTTCTGACGAAATAGCCTCTTTATCGTGACGCTTTTTTATCGCTTTGCTCAGCTTCTTAGCTGGTTGTATTTTAAAATTTTTCACCGCTTCGAAATCATTGGGGCGGACAACATACCTGTAATTGGTTCGTTTATCTTAGCTTCCAATCATGCCAGCTATTTCGACCCTCCTGCCCTTGGCTGCAAATTGCCACGAAACTTACACTATTTTGCCAGAGATACTTTGTTTTTCTGGCCGCTTGGTTTTCTCATTCGCAATTTAAATTCTATCCCTGTGAATCGTTCCCAGTTAGACATCGCAACTTTGAAACGAGTGTTGAAGGTCTTGCAATCGGGGGACCCTCTTTTGGTTTTTCCCGAGGGTACCCGTTCTCCTGATGGTCAAATACACAGCGGTAAAAAAGGAATTGGTCTTCTTTTGGCTAAATCTCAAAGTGATGTGTTGCCTGCCAGAATTAGGGGTGGAAATGAGGTTCTTGGTAAGGGTATGATGTTCCCTCGAATTGGCCGAAAATTGGTGGTTAGTTATGGACCTATAATCAAATTTGAGACGCTGGATCCTGGGAAATCCGATCCTCTTCGATACGAAACCATAGCGAACCGTGTACTCGAAGAAATTAGTAAGATCTAATTCTTAAACTTATTCGTTTGATTCGTTCAATTGGCAGGCAGATCGAGGGAATCTCGTATTCGTTCCATAATGCCCTTCCCAGGTTGAGGACATTGAAAAGTTTGCCCGGTAATGGTTTCATACAGATGGATGTATCTGGCGGCGAGTTCGATAACAAGTTCGTCCGGTGCCTTGGGGAGTGTTTCATCTTTGTAAGGATCACAATTTTCCCGAAACCATAACCTGAGAAATTCTTTATCCACATTTTCCGGTTCCCTACCCTCTTCCAACCGTTTCTCATAGCTCGGTTGGAGCCAGTATCTGGATGAATCAGGGGTATGAATTTCATCGATGAGCAGAATTTGACCATCTTCGGAGAGGCCCATCTCATATTTTGTATCCACTAAAATGAGGCCATTCCTCCGGGAAAGCTCCTGCCCACGAGCAAAGAGCCTCAAAGCATGTTCAGAGGCATACGCCCAATGTTCCTTGCTCATCCATCCCTCATCTACAATTTCTTGGGGGGAGATCGGTCGGTCATGAGCTTCCTCCTTAGTGGTGGGGGTGAGGATGGGTCGTGGAAATTTTTGATTTTTGCTCATGCCTTCGGGCAGAGATACGCCGCAATAGTTTCGGACACCCCCATGGTATTGCGTCCATATGGAAGTGCTGGAACTCCCGGTCATGTATCCACGCACCACAAATTCTACTGGGAAAGGCTTACATTTTTGGGCGAGGGTAACATTGGGGTCCGGAATGGAAATGACATGATTTTGAATGATGTCCTTGGTTTGCTCGAACCACCAGGCACCTGTTTGATTAAGTACCTGTCCTTTAAATGGAATGGCAGCCAGCACGCGATCGAAGGCAGATTGCCGGTCGGTGGTAATCAGGGCATACCGATCGCCCAGATCGTAGCGGTCTCTTACTTTTCCCTGATATTTTGGAAAGCCATCGAGATTGGAGCTTTCCAGACAATTTGAGAGATTTTCGGAAATAATTTCCCGATAGTCATGAAGGGTAGCGAGGGAGTCGATCATATGAGTTTGCTTACTTCACAACGCTAGATTTCCAGCGAAAAAGTTCAAGCCCAAGGGAAAGTAAATCTCCTTTCGTTGACGGAGTTGGCCAAACTATATAAAATTTCAGGAAATTTATACCACAACCGGCACGCTTATGAATCTCGAAAAACCATATGATCTGATTGTAATTGGAGGGGGACCCGCGGGATATGCTGCGGGCATACGGGCGGGCCAATTGGGACAACGTGCCTTGGTTATTGAGAAAGAACGGGCAGGTGGAACCTGTCTCAACTGGGGTTGCATTCCTTCCAAGGCATTGCTCAAGAGTGCCGAGGCTTACCAAACAGCCCTGCACTCTGAAACCCTTGGCTTTACCTGTAAGGAGATTGAAGTGGACTTCGCCCAGGTCATGGCCCGCTCGCGCAGCGTAGCCGATCAGATGGGAGGAGGAATCGAATTTCTTTTCAAGAAAAACAAGGTCGATTATGTGGTTGGCACAGCTAAGTTGATTGAACCCGGACTTGTGGAGGTGACCGAGGGTGAGCATGCGGGTAGTTCCATCAAAGGGGACCGGGTAATGATCGCCACAGGGTGCAAGCCGAGAACCCTGGAAGAGGTACCGGTGGATGGCACCCGTATCATGACTTCCCGCGAGGCTCTCGCAATGAAGGAGATGCCTGCAAGCATTGCCATCCTTGGTGCCGGAGCGATCGGGGCAGAGTTTGCTTATTTTCTTAATGCCTTCGGGTGCAAGGTTACCCTGATCGAGATGCTTCCCAATGTCTTACCGATCGAGGATGCAGAAATTTCTAAAGCCCTCGAAAAGGCCTTTGTTAAACAGGGGGTTGATTGCCGAACGAATACCCGGGTCGATCAGATCGAAGTGGTGGACGATGGGGTCACTCTTGCCCTTCATAGTGAAAAGGGTGATGAATCGATCCAGGTTGAATCGGTGTTGCTCGCGATTGGTGTAGTACCCAACCTGCAGGGGGTGCTTGCCGATACCTGCAAAGTGGAATTAACCCGTGGCTATGTTCAAGTTGATGAAAGCTATCAGACCTCGCTCCCAGGCGTCTATGCGGCCGGAGATATCATTGGGCCACCCTGGTTGGCTCATGTGGCCACCTATCGTGCAGTGCAGGCGGTAAACGGGATGTTTGGTCATGCTGAACCCATTCCGATGGGAGCCTTTCCAGGTTGTACCTATTGCCAGCCACAGGTTGCCAGCATTGGGCTGACCGAGGAAAAGGCCAAGGAAGAGGGGGTCGCTTACAAGGTGGGAAAATTTCCTTTCGCTGCATCCGGCAAGGCGGTGGCGGTCAACCACCCCGAAGGATTTGTAAAAATTATCGTGGGCGAGAAATACGGGGAAATTTTAGGTGCACATATCATTGGATCCGACGCCACCGAACTGATCACCGAATACGGATTGGGGATGAAATTGGAAGCTACTGTCGATGAGATTCACCAGACTATTCATGCCCACCCCACGATGAGTGAAGCCTTGGCCGAAGCCGCAGCCTCTGTGCATGGTGAAGCGATTCACATATAAGCAAAATTTAGAAAGCTTAAATAATTCTTTAGGATCGTTTCTTGTTTTTAGAAATCGCTGTTATAGGCGATCGAGGGGACTTATAATTCCGAAAGGTTTCTTCATGACATGAGTGTAGATTTGGGTAGTCTCTACGGAAGCATGCCCCAGGAGCTCTTGCACTGTCCGAATATCTGCCCCACCCTCCAGCATATGAGTGGCAAAGCTATGACGGAGCACATGGGGTGTGACCCGTTTTTCGATACCCGCTTTTTTCGCCGTATTGCGCACTGCATTTTGATACGAATTTTCAAGTGCATGGTGCCGAAGGAGTTCCTCGCCTCGAGGATTCTTTACAAGTCGGCTATGAGGAAAAAGGTACTGCCAGCTAAGCTCTCTCCGAGCTACGCTGAACTTACGAGCGAGTGCTTCGGTCATACTTGCCCCGGCAAATTCAGCTTTGATATCCTCGGCATGCAAAATTCTCGCTTGTTCGACTTGTAGTTGTAAAAAATCAACCAAAGAACTTGGTAGAACCGAGACCCGATCTTTATCTCCCTTGCCCCCCCGGATAGATAACTGACCGCGATCAAAATCTAAATCCTTAACGCGCAAGCGTAATAATTCGTTCACCCGTAAGCCTGCCCCATATTGCAAGCGACCCATTAAACGGAATTTAGTGGGTAGTAATTCCAGTAGGCGTGTCACTTCCTTTTGGGATAAAACAACTGGCACCCTTATCTTTTTTTTAGCTCGGGTTGCCCCCCGGAAATCTACATTTGGTTGCTCTCTTACATAGCGGAAGAAAAACAACAGAGCATTAAAACACTGATTTTGCCCTGTTGGTGATATTCTTTTCTCTTCGGCCAAGTAGGTCAAAAAATTAACGACTTCCCCCGCTTCTGATTCCATTACTTCTTTGGGATGGAGAAACGCCTGAAAACGTCGTAACCAACCCATGTACGCTTTTTCTGTAGTGTAGGCAAGGTGGCGACGGCGGATAGCACTTTTCAATTTTGGTCCAGCAATATCACGAGCAGATATTTCCTGAAAAAACCATTTTAACGAATCGCCCCATTGCTTCTTTTGCCATTCGTTTGGTCTCGCTGGCAAAACTGCTTCTCGCCAAAAAACCTTTCCATTTTCCCGGTTGCTCGGTTCTCCCAGCCCCTTCTTTGCGCAAAAACCAAAATACCACTTAATTGTAATCCACCACGCCTGCCTCTCTTCTGCATTCGCATTTGAATATTCTTTAAGTTGAACTTTTACCCACTCATGCATATGTCAAATAAGTATTACATGATTTATTTGCATGTTTAACAAGAAAATTATTTGATATATTTTAATTGGTGCACAGCCAAAACAAGCTTTAAATTATTAAATTATTTAAGCCTTTATTAAGATTGCTTGACGATAAAATTTAACATTCATATAAAAAATATACATGATAAAAGTAACGAATAATATAAGTT
>CAXBQX010000089.1:0-5605 GCA_963978365.1 uncultured Opitutales bacterium
ATGCAAGAGTTCACACGCTTGCAAAAGTGGGGAATCTCGGTCTTCAGCCATAAGTGAGCACGATCTCACCTCGATGGATGGTGACATGATTGGATTGATCGGGTTGCTTGGAAGGCTCCGTCCGCCCGACCACTTGGGCATCTATTCCGAAGGATTTTGAAATTTCTATAACCAGGTCAGCTTGATCCGGTGGGCAATAAGCTTCGAGACGGTGACCCATATTATAGACCTGGTGCATTTCTTGGTCTGATGTGCCGGAGACTTTTTGAATCTCTGCAAACAAGGGAGGAGGAGAAAATAGGTTGTCCTTGATATGGTGCACCCCGGTACCAAATCGTAGGCATTTGGTTTGCCCGCCCCCTGAGCAATGAACCAAGCCTTGTAGATGCTCGCCTAGTTGTTCGGATAAGGCTTTGGCGACGGGCAGATAGGTGCGGGTGGGGCTGAGTAGGGCCTGCCCCACAGACATGGGTGAGCCGGGCAACGGGTCGGACATCCGGTGGGGTCCACAGTACAGATATTCCTCCGGGGTATTGGGATCGAAGGTCTCGGGATAATTCTCAAAATAATGCTTCGATAAAAGCTCATGCCTCGCACTGGTCAGCCCATTGCTTCCTATGCCACTGTTTTCTGTTTTCTCATAGGTTGCCTGGCCGATGGAGGAGAGGCCGACAATGGCAAGCCCCGGACAAATTTTGGCATTATCAATCACCCGACTGCGCTCCATCACCGCCACGGCACAGGAATCCACTGCTACGGTGCCGGTAAGATCCCCTACATCGGCGGTTTCCCCTCCCCCGCTGTAAACGGAAATACCCAGGTCCCTCATCGTCTGTAAAAATTCTTCCGTCCCTTCTATAAGGGAAGCGAGTACTTCTCCGGGGAAGTTTCGGGCATTGCGATTTACCGTGCTCGATATCATTACATTGTCCCAGGCACCCACACATGCCAGGTCATCTAGATTCATAACCAAGCTGTCTTGTGCGATTCCTTTAAAAACAGATGCATCTCCCGTTTCACGGTACCAAAGGTATGCCAAAATCGATTTTGTGCCGGCCCCATCTGAATGGATCACATTACAGCATTCTTTACGCCCAGTAAGAAGGTCGTCTGTGATCTTACAGAAGGCTCCAGGAAATAAGCCTCTATCCATTTGGTCGACTACTTTATGAACTTCCTCCTTGCTCGAAGATACACCTCTTTGGTTGTAGCGGTTTTGGGTTCCTTGCATAGGGATAATCATTACTACTTGCTTGTGTCCTTGACCATCCGAAACCACAGTTAAATGTACATTGAAAAAAGGAATTCCATTTTGAGGATACAATCAGATGCAGATTTAGATTCTTGGAAAGGCAAAGCATTGAGCTTTTTACGCCAAGAGGAAGGGCTCAATAACCTTTTTTGGCAAATCATAAAGATGCGGGAAAAGTCTTTTAAAAAGGGTTGGGCGGGCAATGTTTTGGACCGTGAAGAAGTGGTTTTATCTGCAATTCATACTGGCTCAAATTTCTTACTTTTCTCCCATGGCTCTCTGGATGCGGTCGATGTACTGGCCGATTATGCAAAAAGGGAAGGCTGGGCATTGAATGGAGTAAGTGGGCCGGAAAAATTGGTGAAACAATTCTTAGGTTCTTTCTTGAATTCTGAAAACAAGCTGCCTTCACCTTCATTTCGTACCTTTAAAATTTTCCAGACTGCAGAATTTAAAAATAAATTTAATCTACCAACCTACCAATTTGGGCGCGTGCAAAATATAGATTGGCCCAGAGCCAGAATATGGTCCCAGCAATTTGCCGCAGAAGCTAACCCGCCGATGGATCCAAACGCAATGACGCAGATGGCGAAGAAAATGTATTCAGAAAAAAAGCTTTTTATGCTTACAGATGCTGAAAACCACCCTTGTGCAATCGCCGGGTTTGGCCGTTCAACGGATCGATATTTAATTATTAATATGGTTTATGTTCCAGATGAACTAAGAGGTCAGGGAATCGCCAAGAAATTAATCTTCCAGATGACCAAACTTTCGAGACAACTCGGTTATGAAGGTTGTTTATTATTCAGCGATTGGACAGGGGATGGGAATCTATACCAAACGATGGGCTGCGAATATATCGGAGACTTTATGGAGTATGATTTAGGTTAGATCTCAATCCTCCGATTGTACCTCAGCCACTTTACTTCCATCCTGTAAGTGAAGATTAATTTTTTTACCAGCCTCGAGCTTGGCAACTGAATTGATAAGATTACCATCTTTATCGGAAAGATAAGAAAATCCCCGCTTGAGTGTGGTAGAGAGGCTATTGGCATGAAGCCTTTTCTCCAGGGCTTCCAGCTTTTGAGTAATTCTACCTAAATGGTTTCGGGAAGAGCTTTTTAAGCGATGCTCTAAATCATCCAAGTGTTGATGATAACGATCGATTCGGTTTCGAGGAGAGAGCTTTTCCAGGGAAGCTTCTAAAAAAGATATTTTATCTGAAAATTGACGAAAAAATTCCTTGGTTCTTCGAATCAGGCATTCTTCAAAATAATCTAATCGCTCCAATTGCTCTAAATATTGTGTACTTATCCACTCAGCAGCAGCCGATGGTGTTTCAGCCCTAAAGTCTGCGGCAAAATCGGAAAGTGTGAAATCGGTTTGGTGCCCAATCGCCGAAATGGTGGGAATCGGACATTCGGCTAAAGTGCGAACCAAAGCTTCGTCATTAAATGCCCATAAGTCTTCAATCGATCCCCCACCCCTGGCCAGTACGAGTAAATCAATATCCTGTAAGGATGAGGCTTGCTTAATTCGGTCCATGATTTGTGAAGGGGCTTCCTTGCCCTGAACAAGGGCTGGAATTACACAAACTGTACCTGTCCAGTTTCTTCTTTTGAGAATACTTAGAAAATCCTGCAAAGCGGCCCCACTAGGGGATGTTATGATGGCAACCGTACGAGCGAAAGAGGGTAAAACTTTTTTTCGACTTTCCTCAAAAAGACCCTCCTGAAGAAGCTTTTCCTTAAGTCTTTCGAATTGAAGGCGCAAATTTCCGAGCCCATCCTGTAATAAATGGCGGACTCGTAACTGATATTCCCCTCTTGGTTCATAAACGGTTATTTCCCCGTAAGCTAGGCACTCATCCCCTTCCTGAGGTAAATAGGCCGAGGCGTTGGCATCTCCGCGAAAGAGCACTGCTTTTAATTGGGAGGAATGATCTTTTAAAAGAAAATAGCGGTGACCACTTGCTTGAGCTCGCAGATTGGATACTTCACCCCGTACCCAAATCAGGGGGAATTGCGATTGTAGGGATTTACGAATTGCTTGGGTGAGCTCGGTGATCGACCAAACTGAAGAGTGGTCCTCTGCTTGTTCAAATAATTCAGTTTGCACTTTTTCTCTTATGTTTCAGGGCAAATCTTCCTAGCAATATTGTAATGATGATAATGCAGGCACCCGTCCAAAGGTACTTCCATTCTCCTCCAAATATTCCCGCAAAAGCGAGGACATATCCACAGGCAGTAAATGTAAGGATAGGAAATGAAATCGCTAGATATTGAGTAAATGTCATACCGAGCAGACCAAGGGTATAATTTGTGAATATAAAAGGAACCCCTGGTGTGAGACGAAGAATCAGGGCCCATTCGAGCATATTATTTGGTGGATGTTCAGGAAGCTGAAACCTAGATCGAGCTAGGATTTTTATCAAAAGTCCGCGTGCGGGGCCGCGGGCAAGCCAATATGTCCAGCAAAGATTACCCAGCAATGCCAAACAGCAGTATATGCAGCTTACCCAGGGGCCGTGGATGCCACCCCATAAGCCAGCCAAGCCTAACAGAGGTGCAACCGGTAAAATAAGACCGGGTAAAACAGCAATGGATAAAAATAATAGGGGTCCATTGTGGGTAAGAAGATTCTTTGTATCAATCCAGAGATCATCCAGCCAAACTTTGGCTTCCTGTCCACCTATTTGAATAAACGCGAAATAAGAGCCAATTAGGAATGCAAAAAGGAGAATAACTCCTAGAACCAAGAGCAATATGCTACGGGACATTAATCCTCAACTTCGGTTTTGAAAGAATGATTAAGGTCCTTATCCTCGATCGGGTTTGTTGAAATATTAGAATCAGCAAACCCTATTGAATGAATCTGTTGATATGGGTCATCGGCCATCTGAGGAAAGAACTCAAAGGAACGAAGAAACGGGACTGCAAGAATAATAAGAATTCCTGCAGTACATAATAATATCATGAGCTCAAGAATACTGAATCCAAGGGTTGGTTTCATATCACATGTAGACTTATGGCAATCCGTCTGTAAGGAAAGAACTAACCTTTACTGAGCCAAAGAAGTATGCCTGGTAAGGCAATACCTATGAGCGCAAAAATACCAATAAGCATTTGCGCGCGTTGAGCTTTTTTGCGATTCTCAGGAGTCATAGGAGAGGGAGGGTTTCCCCAATCATCCTCTTCCTCCTTTTCATTTTTATCATCCTCGTACACCCTTTTTATTTTCCACGCTCAAGCTTATGCCTCAAGCAGAAACAATCCTTTTTAAGCGGGCCACCATTGTTGGTCCAGGATTGCTGGGTGCATCCATTGCGATGGGGTTGAGAGAAAAAAAGATTTCTGGAGAAACCTGGGTATGGTTACGTGATGAGAACAAAGCAGATGCGTGCGGAAAATCCTATTGGTGTGACCGAGCACTCATCGATTTAAAAGAAGCGGTAATCGGGAGCGATCTGGTCCTCCTATGCACACCGGTAGAATCGATCCTCGAACAGCTCGATCGTATTTCCCAATGGGCAGGAGAGCGATGCATCGTGTCGGATGTGGGAAGTTTGAAAAAGGAGATTTGCGAAAAAGGTGAACAGGTATTTGAAAACAAACCATCTGTCTTTATCGGCTCCCACCCAATGGCAGGCTCTGAAAAAGCGGGCATGGAATTTGCCTCCGCAGATCTTTTGAGTCAAAAACACTGCATCGTCACCCCTACCAAAAATACCAGTGAGGATGATATTAATAAACTTAGCATGTTGTGGAAGCGACTTGGTATGGAGGTAAGTTGCATGGGTATGGAAGAGCATGATGAGGTTATGTCATGGATTAGTCACCTTCCCCATCTGGTTGCATCCTCCCTTATCAATGCAATTACATCAAGAAACCCAAAGATGATCAGGTACTCTGGCAATGGGCTAAGGGACACCACCAGAATCGCTGCGGGAAATCCACAAATGTGGATGCAAATTTTGCTTGGTAATAAAGAAAATCTACAGCAAGGAATTGATGATTTCATTAAAAGCCTCGAGGAATTCAAAGAGGCCCTATCAAATGGAGATCGGGTGGACCTTCTTAAAATGCTTCAGTCTGCGAAAGATTCCCGTGATTTACTCGATGAATACTAAGCAGGAGTCTATCTATATCCAACCATTCACCCAACCGTGTGACGCGGTGGTGGAGGTGCCTGGTTCGAAAAGTATATCCAATCGGGCATTAATTCTTTCGGCTATGTGCGGAGGAGAGGTAGAATTGAAAGGACTGCTTCAAAGTGAGGATGTTGACTTAATGCGTCAGGCATTGGCGGATTTGGGATTCCAAATCCGTGATGACGCCAAAAATTATAAAATTA
>CAXBQX010000090.1:0-5338 GCA_963978365.1 uncultured Opitutales bacterium
GTATCAAGCTCGGGTGTTTTGATCATCTTTTGCCCATTGTACCCGACCTCCCCATACCCAAGGTCGTCTGCTAATATGTAGATCACATTGGGTTTCTGATCTTTTGCCAAAGTGAGCAGCCAGCTCATACAAAATAAGGAGATAAACGGAAGAGACTTTTTCATAGGAATCTACTTTGAGAGACACCAAATTTTAGATCAATGTTTGTATTCATTTTAAATGCAAATAAATGACTGCGGTTACGACGATGGCCCCGAGGAGATTCAGGACAAATCCTTCCCTTGCCATCCGCGATACCGTAACTTCTCCTGTACCAAAAACAATGGCGTTGGGGATGGTGGCGACGGGGAGCATGAAGGCACAACTGGCACTGAGGGCGGCGGGGATCATCAGTAACTTGGGATCGAGATTGGCTGAGAGTGCGGTTGCACCGAGGATGGGCATCAATAAATTCGTGGTTGCGGTATTGGACGTCATCTCGGTGAGGAAGGTGACGAGCAGGCAAATGCCCAAAATCAGGCCAATGGTGGGAAGGGTTTCCACACCGGAGAGGGCGGAGGCAATGGACTGGCTCAGGCCGGACTGCTTGAATGCTTCCCCCAGGCAAAGACCCGCACCCACCAGAATGAGCATGCCCCAGGGAATCTGGTTGGCAGTTTTCCAGTCAAGCAAACGCTCTCCCTTTTTCTCTCCGCTTGGCAGACAGAAAAGAAGGAGGACTGCAACAAAGGCGACACTGGCATCGTTGGCCTGAGGGAGTTCGAGCCAAGTTTTCCATCCGCCAAACGGCTCCGAGCGGGTAATCCATGCCAGGGCAGTCAGGCCAAAAATAGTCAGGGTACGAATCTCCGCCTTGCTCCAACTTCCCGGATGGGGGAGAGAGACCGTACCTTTGCCCGAGACCTTGCGGGTCAGCCACAGCCAGATCACCAGGGTCATCACTAAGGTGACCGGTACTCCAAAGGTCATCCAGTCAGAGAAAGACAGTTCAGAGAAACCGAGGTCTTTGTATGCACCCATCATCACGAGATTGGGTGGCGTGCCAATGGGGGTACCGATTCCGCCGACATTGGCGGCAAAGGCAATGCCAAGCAGAAGAGGGATGGTCAGCTTTTGATTTTCACTCCCCTGAATGACCGCCAGTGCCATCGGTAACATCATCAGAGTTGTTGCCGTATTGGAGATCCACATGCTCAAAAATGCGGTCGTCCCCATGAAACCAAGGATGAGAAATTTATCTCCCTTGGGGCATGCCCGTACCATGGCTACGGCAATGCGCTTATGTGCCCCACTTTTTTCCATCGCTTTGGATAGCAGAAACCCTCCAAGGAGCAAGAGCACCAAGGGGTGCCCATACTTCTCCCCCACGGTCTGGGGAGAAAGAACTCCAAACATTGGCAAAAAGGCGAGGGGGATCAGTGAGGCCACTGGTATGGGTACCGCTTCAAAGATCCACCAAAGTGCCGTCCATAAGGCAATGCCAAGAGTGATGGAGGCCGCCAGCGCAAGGCCGGCCATTTCAAAGCTCAACCATCCCGCTGCCAAACCAAGCAAGGGAGCCAGCCAGATCATTGTAGTACTAAAAGCTCTTGGCAGATTGGATGAGCTTTGTGCTTTGGGAATCATTTTCATAAACTTAATCAAATGATCTCAAAAATTCCGAAGGTAATTTACTTTAAAACCATTCGGCATCTATATCTTCGAAAATTAACTATAACTGAACAAGAACATGTCGGTGGTAAATTGACTTCTGAAAGACCTCTGATTAAATTAAAAAATGTGTTTCGAATTGCTGCGTCATTTTTGTGTTTTGCGTTACTGCAATGCTTGTGCTTTTGTGAGTCGTCTTCCGGGGAAAAAGTATGCTGTGAAGCTACCCAACCGATAGCGGATGCACCGGTCCCTTGCGACTGCACTGATTTGGCATTGGATGAGACCCGTGTCGGTCCCGTTTTTGAACTTTCTTACTTTGCCAAGACCGATGACGAGACCCTTTCTGATCGATACCTTTGGGAAGATCGAGTTGCATGCGTAACGGATTTGTTGAGACCAAGCCATATCGCGTTGCCCTTGCTTTACTCTCGCTTGCTTTTGTGACCAGACAGGCCTGCCGGAAGAGATCCGGTATTCCCATGATGTTTTTCGTTTAGGTGGAGCGTTTCCATCTCCCCCATTTTCTGTCTGCTAGAATCCATAATGTACGCTGTTAAAGCTTTCTTAATCTTATTATCTTTCCTGTGGGGTACTCTTGTTTATTCAAAAACGGTATCGTACAGTTTATCAATTGATGAAAAAGAGATTTCCTTCGGAGGGGCTTCGAGGACAGGCCTTGCCATCAATGATTCAATTCCCGGACCTGTTCTTCGATTCAAGAAGGGCGATCTGGCGAAAATCAGAGTGCATAACCTGCTCGACAAAGAGAAAACCATCCTCCACTGGCATGGATTGCTTGTACCCAACCAACAGGATGGTGTTGCCGAGCTTACCACCCCGCCGATTCCCCCTGGCGGGTACCACGATTATGAGTTTCAACTAACTCATGCTGGAACTTATTGGTACCACTCCCACTTGGGGCTGCAGGAGCAAAGAGGGGTTTACGGAGCGATCGTGGTTGAGCCTGACAAACCTTTGGAACAAGCAGGTTGGGATCTTGAGAAAGTGGTGATCCTTTCAGATTGGACCAACGAAAACCCAAAGGAAGTCTTGCGCTCCCTACGCAGAGGGGACGAGTGGTATTCGGTCAGGAAGGGAAGCATGCAATCTATTTGGGGTGCTTATCGAGCGGGCATGCTTGGAACCTTTTTAGATAACCAATGGGTGAACATGCCCCCAATGGATATATCCGACGTAGCCTACGATGCCTTTTGGGTGAATGGAAAACCGTCCATTGATGTGCCTGAAGCCTCGGGTAAGCGAGTCAAGCTTCGCATTATTAACGCCGGTGCATCTACTTATTTCTACGTCCATTCCTCGACCGGGCCAATAAAGATTGTTGCTGCCGATGGAATGGATGTTGAACCTGTTGACCAGTTGAGACTGCTCGTTGGCAACGGGGAGACTTATGATGTGATTGTATCCATCCCCCAAGGCGAAAAACATGAGGTGAGGGCAACCGCTCAGGATGGAAGTGGCCATGCCTCCCTATTCCTTGGAAAAGGAAAAGCCAGCTTTGCCTCAAATATCCCCAAGCCCGACTTATACGGGATGGAGTGGATGCTGGCAGGTCTGGAGCTTGATGAGGTAATGGAGAATGAGATGGAAGCACCCCGACCGCTCTCTCCCTACGATAAATTTAGATCGCTCAGATCCACGGCAATGCCAACTGGGGCGTCACGGAGAGAAATTGAGCTTCGTTTGACTGGGAACATGGAGCGTTACGTATGGTCTTTCAATGGAAAGACCTTAAAGCAGGATCCGACGATTCACCTAACTAAAGGAGAAGTCGTGCGGATGAATTTTATTAATGATACGATGATGCACCATCCCTTGCACCTGCACGGACATTTTTTCAGGTTGTTAAACGGTCAGGGAGATTTCGCGCCACTTAAGCATACCGTCGATGTCCCGCCGATGGGCAAACGCAGCATTGAGTTTTTTGCCAATGAGGAGGGCGACTGGGTCTTTCATTGTCACCAACTCTATCACATGAAGACCGGAATGACTCGTATCCTCAGTTATAGAGAGCAGGGTCCTGATCATAAACCTAATCTGGATCTCTCCAAACTCGATCCTTGGGGGGCGAGCATGGACGCTATGGTGAGCACGAAAATGACCGAAGGCCGAGTAGGCTTTCGCAAGGCGATGCATGACCTCAATTTTCTTTGGGAGCATGCCTTTGAGCATGAAGAGTACGAATTCGACCTGCAGTGGTCCCGCCTGATTGATTTTAAGAGCAAAACTTTGATCGGTGCTCGCACGGGTAATTTTCCCGAGCGGTACGACCGGTTTTACTTAGGTTACAGCCACCGCTTGCCCTTCCTGAGTCAGGCAATGGTTACGATTGATCATGACGCGGAACTTAGACTTGGGTTGGCCAAGGATCTTCCCCTAACTCAACATATATTCTGGGGTGGAGAAATCCAATACGAGTCCGATGGCAAGTGGGAGCTTAAAACAGGGCTTGATTATCGAGTCAGCAAGGAACTCGCCGTGGTCACTCGCTACCATTCGGATCACCAGCTTGGCTTTGGGCTAAGGTTGTACTGGTAAGTGAAAACATCTTAACCAAAATTAAAATATGAAAATAAAAACTATTATCGTTCTCTTAATGTCTGGGAGCTTCTCGATTTCTTCCTTGAATGCCGAAAAACAAATCAAGGAATATCCCCTCAAAATCTGTCTGGTTTCAGATAATAAGCTTGGCTCGATGGGCAAAGTCTATCGCTTCGTTCATGAGGAAAAGCAAGAAGTCCTTCTCTGCTGCAAGCCTTGCCTGAAGAAGTTTAACAAAGACCCGGATAAATACCTCGGAAAATTAGCGGAAGCTCAGAAAGAACAGTAAAGGTAAGGTATTTCTACTGATTCGGGCTATCGAAATTCATTCTACAAATCGGACTTTCGAGGAATTGTATCCAAGTCTGTCCCAAGTAAGAGTGAGAAAATTTCCTGGATTTCCCCTTCGTTCGATTGGTGTAGTTTCTCGCAATAAAAAGTTTGCGAGAATAAAGAGGGATGCCGTGGTTTACAAAGAACGGCCGATGGTAAAAAAAAAGGGGTAAGCGATGGCTTCGAGCAACAGCAGGACAATTGAAAGTTTTGCCCATATTGTCTTTCTGCAGAGAACGGCCAGCAGGGCGGATACGGCAACCAGCGCTACCCATGCGATTAAATATTCGCTGAACCAGGGAATCAGCCCCACAAAGAACGCCCAAGTGATGCCGGCAGTGAGAAGGGACACGATGCCCAAGTTTCGCTTCACGTTATCCCCCATTGAATTAATTTATGAGCTGGGACAGACCTGTCGAGACTGGTTTGGGCTGGGAGCGTGCTTCCTTAAGAATTACTTGGCTGACACAGTCCAGGTCTTTCCATGAACGTCCAACAAAGAGAGATCATTGGCTTTGATTTCCCCAAGTTCCGCTTTGTTTAAATAAACAGAGAGGGAAGCACCTGGGGAAAGCTTTTGTTTGACGAAATTTTTACGGAGCTGGCCTTGCGCTTTTTCTCCGGAAGAATCCTCCCATTGCCTATCCTGTAGGTAGGGGGTCGGGTAGACGGGATTGCCAGAGCTATCTTTCGCCTGAATGGTGGCAAATTTAGCCGGTGAACTCCCTTCGTTTTGAATGGTGAGCACGATGGATTCGTTTTCTTCTTTCGCGGTTACCTGCAATGGGCCACA
>CAXBQX010000091.1:0-5061 GCA_963978365.1 uncultured Opitutales bacterium
AAGGTGCGGACCGAAGAAAATGCCCTCTGGAGTTTCGCTCCCCATGATGTGGCGGTGATTCTTCGTTTGATGGGACACGCACCGGTAGAGGTTTCCGCATGTGGTGGATCTTACCTGACCAATGGAATTGCAGATACCACTCTGTCCAACCTGAGGTTCGAAAACGAATCCCGGGCTCATATTTTTGTCAGTTGGTTACACCCTTTCAAGGAGCAACGTCTCGTAATTGTGGGAGATAAAAAGATGGCGATCTTCAATGATGTTGCTCCCTTTGGGGAAAAACTTCAACTATACCCACAAAATGTTGAGTTCGATGGGTCAATTCCCATTCTCAAAAAAGAAGATGCAGAATTTGTGGAGCATGAAAACACCGAGCCATTGCGTGAGGAATGCAACCATTTCCTGGATTGCATCCAATCCAGAAACCAACCCCTAACCAATGCCCAATCCGGTATTGATGTATTACAGGTTCTCCATGCCTGCCAGCAGAGCATTGAGCAAAATGGAGCACCCGTTTCACTAAGGAATTAAAGTTGAAAACTCTCAATGAAATGCTTGGGATGACTTATCATAAGTCGCCCTTGCGTATGAAAATGCTTCGCTTAGGATTACCTGACCCCAAGCAATGGCAGACCCTTGCAGTTCAAAGAGGCTGTGACCACTATCCTGCAGTAACTGATCAAGTAGAAGATCCTGGGCCCAATGTTCTCTCCAATGAAGAGTTAGCACTCTCATTACTCTTAGGAGAACTCCCGTATGACCCACAAGCTATTCGCGTTTCTGCCCAATTACTTTCTGGTAATGTAAATGTTATCAAAATTCTTCGGATTGCTGAGTTAGAGAGGCTTAAACCATTATTGCACCGTTTAGCCAAAGATATTCTGAGTTTCGGACTCGAACATAAAAATTGGAAAGAGATTTTAGATGCAACCTTTGAGAAAGATTTTCCCGAAGGCGTTCTTCCACATCCAACCAGATATGTGGTGGATCAGGGAAACTATGTGCCTGAAAACCAACGCTATCTCATTCTTACTCCTAAAAGAATTTCAGTGCGTGAAGTGTGACGCCTTATAAATTCTTTGCCTTCGTTTACTTTTCAACACAAAACAACCTTGTCTAATTCATTAAAAATTCATCCATCTGCAGTCGTAGATGAGGGGGCAGTCATCGGTGACGGTACGGCCATCTGGCATTTTTCGCATGTTTGTGCGGCTGCAGTTATTGGAAATGGCTGTTCGCTCGGGCAAAATGTTTTGGTAGCAGACAACGCCTGCCTTGGAAACAATGTGAAGGTACAAAACAATGTAGCGATCTACGGTGGTATAACCGTAGAGGACGATGTCTTCCTCGGACCTTCCTGCGTGCTCACCAATGTGACCAATCCACGTTCGCAGGTGAGTCGAAAATCTCTTTACGAAAAAACCCTGATCAAGCGAGGGGCAACGATAGGAGCCAATGCCACCATAGTCTGTGGAATTACCCTCGGTCGCTACTGCTTTATCGGTGCGGGTGCCGTAGTCACAAAAGATATTCCAGATTATGGGTTGGTATTAGGCAACCCCGGTAAATTGTCTGGTTACATGAGCCGCCATGGGCACAAGCTTACTTTTAACGAGTCGGGTAGGGCAACCTGTCCAGAATCAAAGTTCGTGTACGAAAAAGTAGATGATCAGGTACATTGTCTGGATTTGAACGAAGATGAACCTTTGCCCACCGACCTTTCTATTGGATCACAGGATTACGATTCTTTTAAAAGCTAAGTGACTCACCAAAATAAAGACAAAAAAATCAAGAAGCGTTCTTCTTTAAAAGATGAGTTTGTTTTTCGAGATGATCATCAAGGTTATGCTGAAACAGCTTATCTCCTTAAATCTCCGAAAAATGCTATTCGATTACTTGAAAGTATTGATTCTTTGAAAGAAGGAAAAATTATCGAGACTAGCCTTTCTGAACTACCTCATAAGTAAACATTTTTACTATTTTAACATTCTAACATGCCTGTAGCCCTTATCACCGGAATTACCGGGCAAGACGGTTCTTATCTTACGGAATTGCTTTTGGAAAAAGGATACTCTGTGCATGGTGTTGTTCGGCGGTCCAGTTCGATGAACCGTTGGCGGATCGACCACCTGGTCCAAGATGAAAATATTTATGGTAAGTCGCTATTTTTACATTATGCGGATTTGTCCGATGATGCATCCCTTCGCCGAATTTTCTCCAAAGTAAATCCCGATGAAGTCTATCACTTGGCAGGCCAAAGCCATGTGGCCTTGAGCTTTGAGATACCTGAGCTTACTACGCATGAAATCGCCAATGCGACCCTCAAACTTTTGGAGATTTGCCGGGATCAGGCAAAACCGCCCAAAATCTACCTCGCGGCCTCCTCAGAAATCTTTGGTCATGCACAAGAATCCATTCAGACAGAAGAGACTCCGTTTAACCCAACCTCTCCCTACGGGGTATGCAAAGCATTCTGTGTCCAAATGGGTAAGGTTTACCGGTCTGGATATGGTATGCATGTATCCAATGGTATTCTTTATAATCACGAATCTCCCCGCCGTGGAGAAAACTTTGTTACCCAAAAAATTGTTCGGGGTGCGGCATCCATCGCCCAAGGAAAGACGGAATTTTTAGAACTTGGTAATTTAGATATTGAGCGGGACTGGGGATATGCACCAGATTATGTTCAGGGCATGTGGATGATGCTCCAACAGGAAGAAGCCGATGATTATATTTTAGCTACTGGAAAAACCCACAAGCTTTCCGATTTCCTCCAACTTTCTTTCAAATATTTTGGGCTCGATCATCAAAAACATATCCGGATTAACCCGAAGTTTGTTCGCCCAAATGAACCCGTTCATCTCTGTGGGGATTCATCCAAGGCTCAAAACATACTCGGATGGAAACCATCTGTTCCATTTGAACAAATAATAAAGAGCATGTGCGAAGCTGCCGAAAAAAGCAATTAACCTTGAAAATCTTAAATCAAAAATAAAATATTCAAGGTATTATGATTAAGCGCACCGATAAACTAAACCAAATTAAAAGTGGTTTCGATCGGTCCCCGATTGTATCCATCACAGGGCTTAGGCAATCGGGTAAAACTACCTTGGCTAAAGATTTTGCGTCTCAGTACCAAGGTTCCTGTACTCATTTTGACTTAGAGGATCCTCGATCCCTTGCTCGTTTGTCAGAACCAATGACGGCATTGGAGAACTTATCTGGCCTTGTTGTAATTGATGAAGTTCAAAGACTTCCTGCAATCTTTCCAGTTTTACGAGTTCTTGCGGATCGCAAAGAAAAACCTGCCTGCTTTCTGCTTTTGGGAAGTGCCTCCCCACTTTTGATTAAAGAAATTTCTGAATCCTTGGCTGGTCGGGTCGCACTTTTGGAGATGGATGGATTCAATCTTATGGAAGTGGGGAGTGCAGAGTCCAAGGTTTTATGGAATCGGGGTGGATTACCTCCATCCTTTCTTGCTGGTTCAGATACCAGTAGTCTGCAGTGGCGTAAGGATTTCATGACCCTTTTTGTTGAGCGTGACCTTCCGCAGTTTGGAGTTACTTTTCCATCTGCAGCGATGAGGCGATTTTGGGCAATGCTTGCCCATTATCATGCTCAAACATGGAACGCCTCAGAATTGGCAAAATCCTTTGATGTTTCCCAGGCAATAATTCGAAAAAAATTGGATATTCTTACGGGTGCTTTCGCCATCAGGCAACTACCTGCCTGGTATGAGAATTTAGGGAAAAGAACCGTTAAATCTCCGAAGATTTATCTTAGGGACAGTGGGCTGCTCCATGCCTTGCTGGATTTATCCACCTTCGATCAACTTCAGTCACATCCGAAATTAGGATCATCATGGGAGGGGTTCTGTATCGAACAAATTCTATCCATCACCGGCTCCTCGAATGCTTATTTTTGGGCTACCCATGCCGGGTCTGAGCTTGATCTGTTTATTCTCCACAAAGGAAAGCGAATTGGTGTTGAGATTAAATATTCCGATGGACCAAGCACCACACGTTCAATGCGGCAAGCATTGGAAGATTTATCTCTAGATCATCTTTATGTGGTCTACCCCGGAAAAGATGACTATCCATTGGACAAAAACATCACCGTCACCTCCTTGCCCTCCATGCTTTCTAAATTGGAAGACCTTTAGGGAGCTTTCCGTTTTCATGTCCGATAATAAGCAAGACAAACTAACTCTTTCGATGAAGGTACTCAAAGGACCTAAACAAATTGAGCGGGAAAAGACTGAGACCATTTGGGATCGGTTTGACCGTTTACAGCGTAGTCTGGCACCCTTACGCAAAGGAAAACAAATCAAGAAAGGAGTTCATCGTATCCGAAGAATTGACACCGAGAGATCCTGACCAAGGAGATCTTCTTAAAATTTGTAAATCTCTTAACGACCATGGTGCGAAGTATCTTGTGATTGGTGGCATGGCAATGGTTCTTCACGGATTCAACAGGGGAACTGAAGATATTGACTTACTTGTTGATAAAGTAGCTTCTAATATTTCTTTATTGAAGAAGGCTCTTTCAATCCTGCCCGATAATGCTATCCAAGATGTTCGTGACAGCGATGTGGAAAAATATGAAGTTGTTCGAGTAGCTGATGAAGTTGTGGTTGATCTTATGGGCAGTGCATGCGGAATTGATTTCAAATCTGCAGAAAGTCAAATTGAGTGGCATGAACTTGAGGGAGTAAAAATACCCTTTGCCTCAGCTGAACTAATGCTCAAAACAAAGCAGACTTTGCGCGAAAAAGATGAAATTGATCGCCTTTATCTTAGAAGAATTCTCGGACAACTTTAACTTATGCAATTCATTGATCTAAAATCCAGGCACCAACTCATCGGAGATAAGATTAATGCTCGTATTCAACAGGTGATGGAGCATGGCCAATTTATATTGGGTCCTGAAGTTCGTGAGGTGGAAGAAAAACTGGCTCAATACACCGGTTCCAAGCATTGCGTAACGGTATCCAGTGGTACCGATTCTTTGCTTATTGCTTTGATGGCATTGGACATTGGGGCAGGGGATGAGGTCATCACG
>CAXBQX010000092.1:0-4945 GCA_963978365.1 uncultured Opitutales bacterium
TCTCAAAGTCTGAGATCGCAGAAGTACTTCTTTACGACCGTGCGCTCAAAGATTCCGAGAGAAGGGACATAGAAGATCACTTGCGGTTAAAATGGATGAGAAAGGGCCTCGAGAACTTTCCCTTACTTGTTCGCCTGAGTGACGGACTGCATCCTGATTTTTCCACCACCTCATTCAGCGACCCTAACCAGGCTGGTGATCTTAGAATTTACGACGAACAGGGCAAACCGCTGATGCACCAAGTGGATCGTTGGATAACTTCCGATAACGAAGAAAAAACGATTTGGGTACAAGTGGATAAGCTGACTCCAGACCTTAGGCTTTTCGCATATTGGGGTAACGAAAGGAACACCTCTACTCCAGTTTCCAGTACGGATGGTTCGGTATGGAGCGGATTCTCAGGAGTTTGGCATTTATCTGATTTCAATGACTCCACCAGTAATGACCGGGATGCAACCTTTTCCGGAACCCCTGAAAGGAATGCCACAGGAGTTATTGGATATGCCATCCGGCTTGGAGATGGCAGCGATGATCACCTTACTATTTCTGGGTTCAATGAAATCGTCGGATCCAGTGCACGCACCATTGAAGCTTGGATAAAGTCCGATCAAAACGCCGCTCCCGTTCTCGGATGGGGAAGCGGAACTAATCGCTGGGATCTGGGGTGGAATACCCAGGGTCCCAAAGTCGATATTAATAACTCAACCAAAAGACAAGGAAGTGGTGTAGCTGGGAATGGAAACTGGAACCATATCACAGCGAGCTATCCAGGTAGTAATGCTGATTTGAATGCAACACGGATCTATTTAAACGGACGATTGGTGGATGCCCCTTCATCTTCCAACGATGGAACCATAAATACGCCTAGCGGCTCCAATCTTTTAATCGGAGCCAAAAGCGATAGCAGTACACACTTGGATGGGTGGATAGATGAAGTGCGGATCTCCAATGTTTCTAGGTCACTTGGCTGGGCCAGGCTCTCCTATGAATCTCAGCGAACCGACGAAAATTTCTTAAGCCAGGACCTTGAGTATTTACAAGCCCCTGTACTCCCAACGGACCTAAATCTCACCGTTGTCAATGGCACTGCTATCAGTTTCCAAATATCGAGCAACCCACCGGCGACCTACTACGAATTGAATGACACCCCTCCAAGCGGGCTTAGTTTCAACCAGGCAACTGGGCTCCTAGCAGGAACCCCCAGCGTGCAAGGCACTTTTAGTTACACTGTCTTAGCTGCAAATGCAGAGGGGAATGCTACGGCTTCGCTCACCATTCACGCAAAGGCCACCAGCGAAGCACCAGTTATTGAAGCTGGAGATGTGATCAACATCCAAGGAACAAGTGTTGGTTTACAAGGCGAGCTCCTTTCATCCGGAGGTGCGGCATGCTCAGTTGTGCTCTACTACGGAACAACCGATAAAAATCAATCGACAGGCAACTGGGAAAACTCTCTTTCATTAGTAGGGAGCTTTAGCCAGGGAGCCCTTCTGGCACAACTCACCGAATTAGAGAGTAACCAAACCTACTTTTATCGTTTTCTGGCTTCCAATGGAAATGAAGAAGGATGGTCTGATGCGGGTAGCTTTACCACCCTGCCCTACGGCCAAGGAACCCTGAGGATAAATACCGGTTGGGACGACCAGGGGTTAGGTGCTGGTTGGTTTTGGGATAAGGGTTTAGGAGGCGGAGAAATAAAAATCCTGGAACCCACATACGCACAAACTCTTTACTTTGGCCCGGACGGTTCTTCCTGGACACTGACCAAGGCTATCTTTTCGTTCCAAGATTCATTGACCCTTGGTTCTGGACTCGAAAAGATTATTTTGGAAGGTGCAAATTCCTTATCTATTCAGTCTGCTGGAAGTGTAACCATAGGCCAAAACTTGAACGGATCGACCCAGGCGGTAAACCCGCATCTAAATGGAGGCACCCGGACAGATGGATATGATTCTTTCTACGCCGACTCAGATACATCAGGCAATCGTGTGGGCCAAGGAAACCTGGGTGGATATGGGGGCGGAAATGGACCCGGAAAAGGAATTTCCAGCGGAATTGTCTATGCGGGTGGAACATCAGGTGGCGGTGGATCATTTGGTGGTGAAGGTGGACCCGGTGCTTCAGGTGCAGGGGGGATGATTTATGGTTCTGCGGGATTGGATGTATTACTGGGAGGATCCGGAGGCGGACTTGGAAACTTGGGTGAAGCCGGTGCCGGTGGGGGTGCCTTAGAGATTATTGCCTCCGGTAAAATCCTGATTGAAGAAGGAGTTTCCCTTTCCATGCGAGGAGGTACGGTTTTTGTTCACCCCCAATTTGGAGCCAATTTTTCTGGGGGTGCAGGATCGGGAGGGGCGATCAAGCTGGTGGGTACTTCCATTGAAAACCGGGGAGTTCTGGATGTACGCGGTGGAGATGCATCGGGAGCAGATCCAAGAGAACCTGGTGTAAAATTTCTCAGACACTCTGGGGGTGCAGGTGGGGGTGGCCGCATTGCTTTCATTTCCGATGGCACAGTGAAAACCGGAAAAACTCTCATCGATGGGGGTAAAGAGAATGCAGATGGTGAAGCAGGGTTACCAGGAAGTATTTTCATTGCTCCTCATTCTTACTCAGATCCCGATGAATTGATCCTTTATTCAGGAACTTTGCTTTTTGATACCAATGGAGTTTGGTCCCATAGCTCAGGAATGAGTGGCAGAGGAGAAATCATTTCGGATTACACCAAAGTTGCAAGTACACCTTACGGGTTTGGCATAAGTAAGTTTTCTTTCTCGAAACTTTACCTTGGGCCTGAACTTTCGGTGGTCATTCAAGGGCCAAACGCACTCCAAATCCTGGTTGAAGGGAATGCCACAATTGCCACCAATCTCTCTTTAAATGGTAGCGCCAGCCAAAACGGCATCTATTCGGGGGATGCTGGCCCTGGTGGTTGGTCTTCCGGCAGACTGCTTCGCAACACTGACTACCCCTCCTACCCTAGCCCTGTCTTAAGCGGCATGGGCCCTGGCGGAGGTATTGGTCTGGGTGATCCATCCTCAGCTAGCGGAGGAGGAAGTTTTGGCGGCCTTGGTGGAAATCATCATGAAACTGGTAATATTTATGGTGACAGTAACCTCACCCACCTGGTGGGAGGATCAGGTGGTGGAATCTCAGGAGATATGATGGGATATGCCGGTGGAGGTGGGGGTGCCCTATCCCTGATCATCGGGGGGGATTTTATCTTGGAAGAAAATGCCACCCTTTCTGCCAATGGAGGAATCGGTATTTCAAAAGGTCCTGGTAATAGTTCGGGAGGAAGTGGTGGAGCCATCCGTATAGAAGCTGCCAACATTCAAAATCTTGGTAGAATCGAAGCATTGGGAGGAGATACCAATGGCACAGGAGGAGCCGGTGGTGGCGGTAGAATTGCACTCATCACTGCTGGTACTTTAGCCGAAGGCAACTGCAGTGCGTTGGCAGGCTCCAACCCAGACATAACTGAAGATATGCAGGCAAATGATGGTATCATTTCCATAATCACCTCTCCAACCATTCCTGAAATCAGCGAACAAAACCTAACCTTCCACAGCCCTATATCTGCTCTTTCTTTAGGCCTAACGGACGGACTGGACTATAATATATCCGGCTTACCCAAGGGCCTTGAAATAATTGATCTCGAATTAACGGGCACCCCCGAACAAGCGGGCACTTTTACTGTTCTTGTCAAAGGAGCGAACCGTTTTGGGGAAGCCAACAACACTTTCACCATTCATGTGGATCCGGGCAGCCCTTCGATTCTTACTCTTCCTCCGACCCAGGTAGGCTCCTCCTCTGCCCTCCTCCATGCCGATATCAATAGCACAGGTGGAGAGGATGCAAATGTAAGCTTTGTTTTTGGTACAGCCAGTGATGACCTATCCTCAACCAGTCAGATTGTCAGCTCATCTGAAAGCGGGAAAATTTCTGTCCTACTTACTGGACTGGATCAAAATGAAACTTACTACTTCAGAGCCCGAATCGAAAACTCACTCAGTTTACACGAGGCAACCGATCTTTACTCCTTCACCACATTGAACCAGGAAATTGGCCCAATGGTTCGCGTTGGTCCCGTAAGTAATATCTCCGCATCTGGAGCTACGCTTAGTTACGACTTAATATCTTATGATACTAATGCTCCTGAAATTACCCTTTTCTGGGGACCCGTTGACCACGGTGAATTAGCCGGACTATGGTCGTACAGTCATAGCCTGGGGCAGGTTTCGGAAATTGGTCCAGGTACCCATACCATTTCCGGAATGGCTCCAGGAAAAACTTTTTATTACCGGATACGGGCCAAGACCGCCAACCATACAAAATGGTCGGAAAGTGCAGGCAGGTTAAGAACCATCGGTCTTGCAGATGTTCAGGTTTTGCCCGCCATCAACCAAACCGTACAATCTGCAACCATTCGGGGTAATGTGCTTTCAGACGGAGGCTCCTCCCAGGTCGTTTTCCTTGATTACCCAACCATTTCGAGTGGATTACACGCACACTGGCGTTTCGATGAAGGACAGGGTTCCGAAACCAGAGACTCTATCGGAATTGTTCCATTGGGAAGAGTCAAAGGTGGTGTAACTTGGGTACAATCCAAGTCGGAAGAACTAGGAACTGCCCTTTCCCTCTGGGGCGAAAATCAATCCTTTATTGAACTAGGTTCATTCGGACTGGGTGGTGGTCCTATGAGCGTGACTGGATGGTTCAAACTCAGGGAATTCGGCAACAAATTTCGGGCAATTGACTTTGGTGATGATAGCAATGGGACTAACTCTATAACACTTTCAAATATTGATAATACAAATGATGCTAATTGGTCTATCTCTGATGCCACAAGTACTGGTTCTGTGGCAGTGGACTCATTATGGAAATTGAATGAATGGCAGCACCTCGCCATTACCATCGAGGAGGATGGACAAACCAAGTTCTA
>CAXBQX010000093.1:0-4800 GCA_963978365.1 uncultured Opitutales bacterium
GCTCTTGGTTGGTAAAGTGGGCGGGCATCCTCATCAGGAAGGGAGTAGAGTATTTTACTAAACTTTCCCCTCGCCATACTATGCTCCTCTTTTTTGCTCTCGATAAGATTGATTTCTTCCCATGGGTCTTCCGTTAAGTCGTGTAAGCGTACCATCTTTTTATCCTTGGATACCCATACTTTGTATTTCTTGTCCCGTATCACCCGGTTGATAAATGGGTCCCGTGGTTTGACTCCATCCTGATCCACCTTGGCGGGGCCAACCCCCAGGGCCATGATCCATTTACGTTTGGAATCCTTTTCCTTTCCTAAAATCAGTGGGGCAATGGATTGTCCATCCACCACCAAGTCTTCCGGTACTTTCCCTCCGCCCAATTCAACAAAGGTGGGGAGCAGATCACTGAAGTCCGTCAGGGCATCGGTAACCTTCCCCGCGGGAACCAACCCTGGGCAATTGACGATAAAGGGGGCGCAGATTCCCGATTCTTTCTCCTTCGACTTCCCACCCTGTACCTTGGTTCCGTTCAAGGTGCCCGTGATTGATCCAACGGATCCATTGTCCGTGGTGAAAATAAGGATCGTATTGTCTCGGATGGCCAGCTCCTCGAGTGCTTTAACCAACTTACCGATCAATTTATCAATATACCTCACCATGGCTTTGTGCCTATCGAGTTTGCTGGAAGCATTGGGCTCATCCGGGGTTACCACTAATGGAGTATGGGGCAGGGTCATGGGTAAATACAGGCACATCGGCTCTTTCTTATGCTCTTTCATAAACTGAATGATATGATCCGTGTGTATATCGGGCCCAAATTTACCCTTGTAGGTTTTGCTGCCCGCAGGGGTATTAATGTATGGGTCTTGGTACCTTTCTCCGCTTGGAGGGTTGCCCGCTTCCCAACCCGTCCACATCGCCCAGTCATCAAAGCCATGCTTTTTCATCGCCTCTGGTTCGATGCGGAAATCGTTGAGTTGCCACTTTCCTGCCGCACAGGTTTTGTAGCCCAGGTCTTTCATTAACCGGGCAAAGGTGGTGTTTTCCTTGGGGCGCCAGTCAAAATATCCAACTCCCCAGCGTGGTACATCCCAGTGGTTCACATAGCCGTTTCGCCAGGGATATTTTCCGGTCAGTAAAGTTGCCCGGGAAGGAGTACACTGGGGCATGGAATAAGCATTGTTAAATTTCATACCTCCGGCAGCGAGGGCATCGATGTTGGGGGTTTCGATATCCTCCGCACCGTAGCAACTGATCCACTCCTTGCCCAAGTCATCGAGCATAATGAAAAGGATATTGGGCTTTTGATTGGTTGCCACTTCGGAAAATAGGAAACCAGCGTGAGATAGGACGGTTAAAATGAGAATGATACGCGTCATAATTTGAAAATTGGGCTGAGGAATATTCTTAGTTTACCCACCCCTTGCTGAACAAGAAGATAACTCGTGCACCCTTCATTTTCGTTTGCCAAGGGGTACCATCTTTTGAAGTCTCATCTCATAACCTATGTATAGAATTGCTCTTGTTTGCCTGTTCTCTTTGATGCCCACTCTTGGTTTTGCCGCTAAGTGGTACAAGGGGAACACCCATGTGCACACCGTCCTTTGTGGCCATGCGGATTCCACGCCCGAGGTGGTCGCCCAGTGGTACCATGACCGGGGATACAACTTCCTGGTTCTTAGTGAGCACAACAAATTCATTGATCCATCTACCGTAAAATTATCGGGCGAAATCAGGGATGATTTTCTTCTCGTCCCGGGAGAGGAAATTACCGGAGGTAAGAACAACGGAAGTATACACTTCACCGCGATGAATACCTCCCGTCTGGTCCCATGGGATTTTAGGGATAAGAATCGCTCCGTGGTCATGCAAAAATATGTCGACGAGACAGAGAAAGCAGGGGGAACCAATATCCTGAACCATCCCATTTATTCCAGAACCGTGCAGGTGCATGAAATTGCCCCGGTCAAAAGACTCTACATGTTTGAGCTCTACAATGCCCACCCCGGAGTGCGCAACTTTGGCACCGCTCATCTTCCCTCCACCGAGCAGTTGTGGGATGCCCTGCTCGAAAAAGGGATGAGCATCTATGGGGTATCCTCCGATGATGCCCATAAATTACAAAAGTGGGGAGAGAAGGAAAATAACCCTGGGCGTGGCTGGGTCATGGTGAATTCAGAAGAACTCAGCTCCGATGCGATTACCCGTGCGATGATGCGGGGGGACTTTTACTCCTCCTCCGGGGTGATACTTGATCAACTTGTGCGTTCCACCAATTCCATTGAACTCACAGTCAATGAAGATGAAACCGCTTGCGAATTGGCTTCCGAATTCCTCTTCGGCCGTCCCGTTAAAAAGGGAGAGCCAGGGACGACAATCGAGTTTATCGGGCCAGAGGGAGAAATCGTCAAAACGGTCCAAGGTACCACTGCCAAATGTAAGGCCAAGGGAGCCTACCTTCGGGCCAAGGTTACCCATCGTGTGAAAAAGGAAGACGGTTCCCTTCGTGAGTACTATGCCTGGACCCAGCCCGTCTTTACCGACGGCCGCTAAGCGAATTCCAAAATTGAAATTAATAAACCGTCGTGCTATGGTTTATTAATTGAAAAGTTTTTCCAAAGATCAGGTAATTTCTGCCCTTACCCGTCTGGGTGAGCTCGCGGAAGAAAAATCCATCCAGCTTAATCTCTGTATTTATGGTGGGTGTGCGATGATGCTCGCTTATGACCGCAAGCGTATAACCCGGGATATCGATGCGGTTATCCATCCATTATCCAAGGTCGAACCTTTAATTCGTAAGGTTGCGAAAGAGCAGGGACTCCCCGAAGATTGGATCAACGATGATGTTCGTCAATTTTTGGGTACTCGTGAGTCTATTCGTGAGCTACCGATTGAAGTGCCGGGCATCCAGGTAACTGTTCCCACTGCTGGCTATCTTTTGGCAATGAAAGCACTCGCTTGTCGGAGGGCTTTACCTGGGTACAAGGGAGATGAAGAAGATTTACGGTTTCTCATTCGGAAACTCGAAATATCTAGTTTTCAGGAGATTCAGGAATGGATTGATAAATACTACCCGGACGATGTTCCAAGTAAGCAGGATCAAGCATTTCTTGAACAACTGATCAGGGAGGAATGCCCATGAAAGATTATAGCAAGCGACCCACTACGCTAAAGGAGGTTTCAGCCCAATCCTCCAGCCTGGAAGAGTTTGGATTATTGCTTCGGGATTGGATTCATCATGTCACCCGAAGGGATGTGAGTAACCGTCCTGCTCTGGCTTTGGCGATCTCGAAAGCACCGTCCATTAGTAAGAAAAAATTTACCGGCGGTGAAGTTGCGGATGCATACCTTGCGGCCTATGCCGAATGGATAGCGGATCAGGCAGGCATCGACCGTCCCTTGTGGACCAGGGAATCCAAACGATCCCTAAGTGACCCCTGGTTTTCAGATAACGCACGGGCCTCACTCTTGGTTTCAACTCCAGCATCCTTTCGCCAGCGCGGAATTTTTACGATTCCCGAGAATGTGGTGCGTTTGCGTCGTGGTCGTCCGAGGGTCAGTCCCGAGCAAAAAAGGGTCAAGGCCCGCGAGCGGGATCAACGCTACCGGGCAAAGATCCGAGAAAAACTTGCCAAGCTCAAACAACTCGAAGATTCGGGTCTCATGTGAGCATCATGGGGAAAACCCGTGAATAATTTGTGAATAACATCGCTATTCGTTCGTTTGTCTTTAGTGTGATCTAATGTCTTTTGAAACACTTGGCTTAGGGCCAAATCTTTTACGCTCCATCGGAGAAGTCGGGTATTCCGACCCCACACCTATTCAGGAAGCTGCGATTCCTTTAATTATTGAAGGGAATGATTTGATTGGGATTGCCCAGACTGGCACCGGTAAGACTGCCGCCTTTACATTGCCCATGCTCGAAACCCTCGAGCGTTTGACCAAGGACTCATCCCGCCGGGGGAAGACCCGTGCCTTGGTGCTTTCACCCACCCGTGAATTGGTCGTGCAGATTCACGACAATGTATCCGCCTACGCCAAGCACCTTTCCCTTAAGGTAGCCAATATTTATGGTGGGGTGAACGAAGCTCCGCAAAAAAAGGCTCTTCGCGAAGGTGTGGATTTGGTCATTGCTACGCCCGGTCGCTTGATGGACCTGATGGGGCAGGGGTGTGCTGATTTTTCAGGACTCGAATTCTTTGTGCTCGATGAGGCAGACCGTATGCTGGATATGGGCTTCCTTCCCAATATCCGCAAGATTGTTAAAGATCTGCCCAAGAAGGGCAGACAAACCCTTCTTTTTTCCGCCACTCTTTCCCGCGATATTGAAAAACTGACCAAGGAATTTCTTTACCGCCCGAAAACCGTGGAGATCGGTAAACGCACCAACCCGGCCGACACCGTTCGCCAGTGCATCCACGAAGTAACCAAGTCCGCCAAGATCTCGCTTCTCAAGCACCTGCTGCAGGACAACGACCTTTACTCTGTGCTCGTCTTTACCCGTACCAAGCATGGAGCAGACCGCGTGGCCAAGCAGTTGGGTAAATCCAAGATCCCCACCGCTGCGATTCACTCCAATCGTACCCAGAACCAGCGTGCCCGGGCCCTGCAGGATTTTAAGGATGGTAAAACCCGTGTTCTTGTTGCCACCGATATTGCGGCCCGCGGGATCGATGTGGAAGGGATTACTCATGTGATCAATTTCGACTTTCCCCCTCATGCGGAGGACTATGTTCACCGCATTGGCCGGACCGGTCGGGCCAACCAACAAGGGGAAGCCATCAGTTTTATCACCCCAGAGGATCA
>CAXBQX010000094.1:0-4541 GCA_963978365.1 uncultured Opitutales bacterium
GCTCCTTTTGCTTGCTTATTTGATTGGTGGATTAACTCACGGCGTCCTTGCTGGTCAACCTAGTTTGCCTTGGTCTTCTTCGGTTATTCAGTCCATTCAGCCTTATTTTCTGATTACTAAATTTGCTTTTGTAATCTTGGCATTTTCACAACTTGTTTTCGTTGTTAATGTGTGGAGGGTCATTTTCCCAAGCCCTATTTCTTTCATTGATTCGTTGAAGAAGGAGGCAGGTGTATGAATAACCTAGCTAAGTTTATTATAGGTATTTTCGCTACTCTTGGCATTGCTTGGCTTGCTTTCGTTGTCGGTGCTCGATCTCAGTATGGAGACCTTTCCCCAACCGCTTCTGTGCTGGAGGATGATGGGTCTATCGCACTTGATGCTGAACTTTTCCCTACTTCTCTTTCTGGAGTAGCTCAACAAGGTGCAAAGGAATATGCTTCTTTAGGTTGTGTGACCTGCCATACGCAACAGGTACGACGAGTTGAAACTGGTTTTGATGTGGAGAGAGGTTGGGGATTAAGACCATCGGTTCCTCGCGACTATGTTTTACAAAAACATGTATTGCTTGGTAACTCCAGAATCGGGCCTGATCTCGCAAACCTTGGTCTTCGTGAATACTCGGACGAGTGGTTGCACCAGCATCTTTTTGAACCGCAATCATTAGTTCCTTCTTCTTTATGTCCACCAAGCCCATTTCTTTACACCGAAGTGGAAGAAGAATCAGATGCATTCGTTACCATTAAAAATGAAGGTGATGATTCAGATAGATACATCAAGCCAACTATTCGTGCAGACCGTTTGGTTGCTTACCTACAATCACTTAAGCAGGACTACGAATTACCTGAAATTTCTTTCATAGAAACTGAGGTTGTAGAAGAAGATGTTGTAGTTGATGTATCTATTGATGATAAAGGCAGTCATGCCCCACAATGGTTGCAGGATCAAATAGATCAGGGAAAAGAGATCTACATGAAAGCAGCCCCAGGTGGTGGAATGTGTTTCACTTGCCACCAAGCTAATGGTGAGGGCCTAGCTGGTCAATTTCCTCCACTGGCAGGTTCCGATTGGGTATTGGGTGACAAGGACAGGCTAATCAAGATTTCTATGTATGGATTGATGGGTGAAATTGAAGTGAATGGAGTGAAGTACAATAATGTAATGGCTCCTCCAGGCATTCCTCCAGGATCTCTTACTGATGAGCAAATCGCCAATGTTCTTACCTACATTCGTAACGATTGGGGCAATTCTGCTTCAGCGGTTTCTCCTGAAGAGGTTGCCACTGTTCGAGCTTCTTTAAAAGGTCGTGCACCAATGCAAATGTTTACCGCAGCTGAACTTTCTTCTCCCGTCCAATGAGCGAAGATAACAAAAATAACAATGGTTTGCCTAATTCGGATAATTTCTCCGATGAGGAAATCGTTAAGTCCCATGTAGAGCTCAGCAAAAATAAACATGAGCCAACGAAAAACTTTCTTATTGCTCCCTTAGTTTTTGTCTTTGTCTTCGGCTGTCTAATCTTTGTTTGCTCCATACAGCTAGCACACTCCACTAATGCTTTTCAGCTTCATCCTCCAGTTGAAGTAGTTGAGCTTACGCCTGAAGAAAAAGAAGCCCAGCGCTTGGAAAGAAAAATTAGTTCTGGTGAAAAGGTTTTTGCTGCTCGCTGTGCTTCTTGTCACCAGGCAAATGGTTTAGGAATAGCTGGCCAATTTCCTCCTCTTGCTGGCTCGGAGTGGGTCAGTGCGGATGCTGGTGTCATAACCAACATTATACTCAAGGGTCTGAAAGGAGAAATCCTTGTCAAAGGAGAAAAATATGGTTCTTCTGCAGCAGTAAATATGGCTGCAGTGCCCATATCTGATCGTGAGATAGCCAATGTATCTACATATGTCCGCCAAGCATGGGGCAATTCATCTAACGAAGTATCAGAAGATTTTGTTCAGCAAATCCGTGCGGATCATGCAAGCAAGCAGGATCAATGGACTGGAGATGATTTAAAGTCACTCTACTCCACTTCTTTTGTAGATTAATTCGGGCTTTTCTGAGCCGGACTTTTCAAATTGTCCGATGACTCACAATGTTACATGATAGAGGCTTGAGACTATCCATTTTTTATTTTTGTACTTTTCAAGCCTTTGCTTGGTCTAATTTATTTGGATATCAAATTCCACTTGAGGAAAAGGCTGAGAGCTATTTTCCCGATTTAAATCTTACTCTCAGGGAGCTTGAGTTGAAATCCCCCGTTCTTACAGATCAGCAATATGATTTTGAGATTGCTGAAATGCACCAATCAATCGCACGCTCTGAGCAGGGTTTTAAATTTGGGGTTAATGTTTATGGTCAATCTATTCATGAGGACCGTCCGAATGAAAGTTTTTACCATCGATACAGAGCTTTAAATCAAGTTTACCTTAAAAAGCCTATTTTTCATTGGGGGGCACTGGAAGCCGAAGAAGAAATTGCTAGGTTACATAAGGACCGATCCCTTCAATCTTTAAACTTAAGAAAGCAAACCCTTCGCGGTGAAGTAAGTGCAGTTTTCCTTGAATTAGTGGTCTTGAAGTTCCGTATTGAATTAGCTTTAAATCAGATCAACTTGGCCAGGCAGAATGTAAGTTCCGCTGAAGAAAACTTGAAGCTTGGGCGTGGAACCTTGCTATCTCTGGATGAAGCAAAAGCTGAATTAATTAGTCGTGAAATCGCTTTATCGGAAACCAAATCCTCTTTGAAGAGAAAGCATAATTACTTCAGTTCTCTATCGGGAAATAAAGATAATCTAAATCTGGATATATCTGATCGATTTAAAGACTTTTGCTTAAACTATGAGATGCCATCAGATATTCCTATCCAAGTGGCATCTATATCTTCCGGTGAGATCGAAGACCTGAAGCTGCAATCGAAAATCCAAGATCAATCCATTGTTATTGCTGAAGCGGGTCTAAAACCCAAAGTCAATTTCACCAGTGCTTATTTTCAGGATCAAATTGACATTGCAGAAAGTGGTCAGAACTTGGATCGCAATAATCTCATTGTTGGTCTGGAGGCTAACTGGGCGATTTGGGATTCGGGTAAAAGCAAAGCCCAAAAAAGAGCTGCTTTATTGAGGAAGTCCAAAATTGAGGGATCCATGAGTGAGAAAAGGGAGCAGGTTCGAAGTCACATCCAATCAACATTGCAAGAATTGGAGTCTTTGAAGGAGCGTATTACATTGGGCAGAAAATTAATTCAGGTCGCACAAAGTCGCTTCGAAAAAAGTAAGCTTGAGTTGGATTTAAATCGTATTTCCCCCATCTCTCACTTTGCTTCTTCCATTGCCCTGGATTCTGCTCAACTCAATAACTTGGAGTATGTTTGTCGATTTTTAGTGCTTCTTGATCAGTATGAAAAATCAGTCTCCTTACCTGGTTACTTGAGTTCTCATTGATATCGATAATGAAAAACAAAACTTTTTCTCTATTTCTTTTTATTGCTTTTACAATTTGCTCTCTTGTGTATTTCGTTTTCACTCAAGTGACTACCCAAGTTTTAGTTGCTCGGGTAGAGTCTGCTTCTATTCGGGATTCAGTCACTGGGAATGTAAAAGTGCATGCGTCTGCCACATTTGATTTGAAGTCTGAGGCAAGTGCTCGTGTAGATTGGGTTGCTTTGTTACCTCTTGGTGAAACTTTGCCAGTTGAGCAGAACCAAACCCTAGTTCAGTTGGCTAAAGATGATCTCGATCGCCAAATGGACAGGTTGCTCCTCGACAAGAAACAACATGATGAACGAAAGAAAGAAGGCTCTCCAACGGTGATTCTTTTAGAAATTAAGGAGAAAGAACTGATTTCGATCAAAGAGCTTCTCAAGCATGAAAAAGTTTCAACTTACGAACTCGAGGTTCTTCAGAATGAAGTGGACCGGTTGGATACGCAGGTACGTTTAGAAAAACTTTCCCATCAGCACTTTCTTGAGAACTACGATTTTTCTCTTTCAAATTTAAAGGCTCAGATTGCCAAAAGGTCTATCAAAAGCCCGATTGAAGGTGATTTCTCTTCCTGTTTTGTTGCCCCGGGAAATCATGTCTTTGCGGGAACTGTGGTCGGTAAAGTACATTCAAAGGATAGAATTGTTGAAGTCTCCTTGAATGAAGATGAGTTTCAGGGAATTCAATCCGGGCTAAAAGCAGGTGTTTCTTTTTTCTCTCACCCAAATCACATCTTTGACGCCGAGGTGAGTGCTTTGTCTGCTACAGTCGATACCCATTCCGGTATTCGTAAGTTATTCTTAACCCTTTCGGATCAGTCTGTTTTCATACCTGTTGGCAGCTCTGGTCGTGCCGAAATTATTAAATCCGAAAAGACTGAAGCTTTAATTGTTCCTAGAAAAGCTTTAGTCGGGGATTTTGTGGTGGTGGAACAGGGTGGGGTGGCCCACTTTCGAAAGGTTAAGACAGGATCTAAAAACCTCCTGACCATTGAGGTGGTCGAGGGGCTAAGAATTGGCGATAGGGTTGTAGTGGAAACGCCTCATTTGATTAAAGAAGGACAACGGATCAGCCC
>CAXBQX010000095.1:0-4463 GCA_963978365.1 uncultured Opitutales bacterium
CTATGCCATGTGCAAAAAGCATGAGTTCCTTATTGAAAGAACTGGTGAACTATCTACCGACTTAATTTCAGAACTACTCCAGAAATGTTCACTTGGTGTATCCACTACGCCCTATGATGTAATAGGCAAAAGTGGAGCGACGGCAGCTATGTTTGAACATGGTTTACCCGTTTTGGCTTATGATGATGGAGATACTCCGCAGGAAAGCCTGTTCATTCCTGATCCCTTCAAAGACCAAATCTTTCTGATCAATGACCATTCTTCAGTACAAAAATTGCTTCATTACATCGAGAAACCAAGAAAATCTTTTTTCGATGGCGTTGCTCATACCGCAAATAAAATGCTAGAACTAGTTTCTTGAATCCTAAAAGACAGAAATCCCCTTACCAAAACCCTTGGCCTTGGTGGACTCAGGTTCTCCTGATTTGCTGGCGGTTTAGTTGGCTGCTCTTTTGCCGATGGACACCCAAGTTTTTCAATCCCTGGCGGATTTTTGTGCTTAAACTTTTTGGGGCGAACCTTTCGGGTATGCCTTTCATTCATAGCACGGCAAGGATCCAGATTCCATGGAACTTAACGATGAAGCATCGTGCCTGCCTAGGCGAGCATACCAACGCTTATTCTCTTGGGAAGATAGAGATTCTAGAAGGAGCAACTGTCGCTCAGGAAGCGTATCTCTGCACCGGCACCCATGATTTTAATGATCCCAGCCTACAACTTATCACAAAGCCTATTACGATTGGCAAAAATGCTTTCATCGGAGCCCGGGCAATGATTCTTCCAGGAGTCTGCATAGGGGACCGGGTAATCGTTGGTGCAATGTCGGTGGTTCCCAAAGATGTACCCGATCATCAAATCGTAGTGGGTAACCCTGCCAAAAAGATTGGAGAAAGGGCCATAAGTTGAGTGTAAACATACTCAATAAGAAGATCCTTATTACCGGGGGCCTTGGGTTTATTGGTTCGAACTTAGCCCGCAGATTGGTTGAACATGGAAACACCATCACGGTGGTGGACAGTTTGATTCCTGAATACGGAGGGAACCTGAGAAATGTACACGATATCCAGGACAAGATTACAGTGAGCCAATCTGATGTGCGTGATGTTGAAGCGATCAATAATTTGATCAAAGGGCATGATTACTTATTCAACTTAGCGGGTCAGACCAGTCACCTCGACTCGATGCACGACCCGATTACAGATTTGGACATCAATGCGAAAGCTCAACTATCTATTTTAGAGGCCTGCCGGAAATATAACACGGATATTCGCATTGTCTTTGCCAGCACTCGCCAGATTTATGGGAAGCCCAAGTACTTGCCGGTGGATGAAAAACACCCCCGTCACCCGGTAGATGTAAATGGAATTAATAAAATTGCCGGCGAGCAGTACCATATTCTCTACCAAGAGGTATATGGAATTGCATCATCCGTGCTTCGTCTAACCAACACCTACGGACCAAGAATGCGTATTAAGGATGCCAGGCAAACCTTCTTAGGCATTTGGATAAGAAACCTGCTCGAGGGTAAACCGATTCAGGTCTTTGGCGATGGCAAGCAGCGCAGAGACTATAACTATGTTGAGGATGTACTGGATGCATTGCTGATTGCAGCCACCGAGAAAAATGCTGTCGGCAAGGTCTATAATTTAGGTGCTCCCGACCCACTCAGTCTTGAGGACACGGCAAAGATTATGTGCCAGAAGACCGAGGGTGGTGATTATCAAATGATTCCTTTTCCTGAAGACAGAAAGGCGATCGATGTGGGAGATTTTATCTGCGATTACTCTGCCTTTCGTGATCAATTTGGATGGGAACCCAAAGTAAGTTTTGAAGATGGGATCCAACGGTCCCTCGAGTATTTCCGAAAGGACATTGAACACTACATCTAGCCATTCCCCATGATTCCTTTTGGTGATCCATCGGCTTCTTACCAAGCCCATAAATCTGAAATTGATCAGGCGATCAAGCGGGTTCTCGACTCGGGGTGGTATGTATTAGGCACTGAAGTCGATGCCTTTGAAAAGGAATTCGCATCTTTCCATGGCAAGGATTTTCATGCCGTGGGAGTTGCCAATGGCACCGATGCCATTGCCCTGTGCCTCAGAAGTCTTGGTCTAGGGACTGGTGATGAGGTCATCACCCCATCCCATACGGCAGTGGCCACCGTCGCTGGAATTGAGCAGGCAGGGTGCACCCCGGTATTTGCAGATATCGATCCGAATACAAGATGTATTGACCCAAAGTCCATTGAGGAGAGAGTGAGCACAAATACTCGTGCGGTCATGCCGGTTCATATTTATGGACAACCAGCAGAAATGCACAGGATCCTGGAGAGTGCAAAGGCTCATAATCTGGCGGTAGTAGAGGATTGTTCGCAGGCACATGGTGCGGAGATCAATGGACAAAAAGTAGGCACCTTTGCAGATATTTCCGCTTACAGCTGTTATCCGACCAAAAACCTGGGGGGAACGGGAGATGGCGGTGTGATTCTTTGCCGATCCAAAGAATTTGCCGAAAAGATTAAATCTCTCCGACAGTACGGGTGGAACGAAGCAAGGGAAAGTATCATCCCCGGATTTAATTCGAGGCTCGATGAACTTCAGGCAGCCATCTTACGGGTAAAGCTACAACACCTTGCGGATGATAATGCCAAACGCAGAGCAATCGCACTTAGGTACAATCAGGCTTTTCAGGATTTACCCATTACCCTACCCGCCTTATCTGAAAATGAACTCCATGCAATGCATCTTTATGTGATTGAGTATGATCGAAGGAATGAATTGATGGAGCACCTGCGATCTCACCAGATTGGAGCCAGCCTGCACTACCCCCTGGCAGTTCATCAACACCCCGCCTATGCCAAACGAATTCGAGGCGGTGAGAACCTCCAGGTTACCAACCAGTTCTACCAAAGAAATCTTACTCTGCCGATGTATCCGGAGTTATCCAATGTTGCAGTCGAACACATTATTTCCACGGTTCAAAACTGGTTCCGGGAAAAGAACTAGATGGAAAGACAAGAGGATGATAAAACTATCGTACAATCACTCATTGGGGGAAGCCAATTACCCTTTTATCTACGCTGCTTAAAATCCTTCGTTACTTTTTGCCAAGACCGAATTGATCTACAACTACACACGGACGGCTCCCTCTCTCAAGAAGACAAAGATTTTATCCATTGCGAGCTGGATGGAACGATGCTTACCATCACCGACTCCTCTGAAAACAAGAACCGAGTATTGGATTGCCTTCAAGGCAGGCCAAACTGCCAAAAAGTTAGAAAGGATTCTATTTGGGGAATTGAGTTCTTTGACCCCATTTTCGCATTCCCCGAAGATCCCATCAGTTTTTATCTCGATGCCGATATTCTCTTCCTTCGTCCATTCTCTGGATTATTTGATCGGCATCAGGTAAAAGGTGGAGCTGTTTTCCTGAAGGACACTCAGTGGGATGCCTATTCTTTTCGCCCCTGGCAAATGATTACCAGCAAAAGCAAACCTCAAGTAGTCCGAGGGATCACCACAGGACTCGTATTTTGGGATAAAACAGCAATCGACTGGGATTACCTCGAGTGGTTTCTGGGAGAGCATCGACTTCACCAAATCCCTGAATGGATCATGCCCACTGCACAAGCTGGTCTGGCCCATCGATGCGAGGCGAAAACGATTTCCCCAAGACACATAACAAACCTCTATCCAAACGCCCGGATTCATGAAGATACCTTTGGCGTACACTTGCTAGGCTCATACCGGGAGTCTTGGATGGAAAAGCTTGAGGCCAGAGAAAATAATCAAACAGAACATGTACCAATCATGACCCCATCCTTTGAAAAATGTGTAAGCCAAAACATTTTTGGCTACTCGCTTAGGCAAATGATAAGGTGGAAGAATACGAGGCTGAATCTTTGGTAGGTGACTGATCTATCCAACCTTAAAATCCTGATGCTCGCCCCCTGCCTGGGGAAGTTTGGTGGAATTGAGACTTTTTGCCTGACCTTGATTGAGGACCTTATTCATAAGGGTGCTTCGGTTCGCTTACTTAGAAAAAAAGTTGCCGGATTTCAGGACGATGGATCGATCCAAAAAAACGAAACCGAAATCCGTTCATCTTGGACAGAAGAAGAAAACAAACGATTTACCAGCCAATTTGCTTCCCCCAGAGATGCAGTCATCAAAAGTGCCATACAAGAATCCGACCTCGTCCATCTCCATAATCCTATGGTGGAAGGCGTATGGCATGCCAAAAAATTGAATAAACCCTGCGTAATGACCATTTACAACTGGAGAAGGACCGGTATCCACCCAAGGCTTTTGGCTTGGCGGTGGGCTGTGTGCCAAGCCGACAGAAGGTGGTATATATCCGAGTTTGTCTGGGATAGTTGGGAAAAGAAAAGAAGGCATGCAAGTGCTCGCCTGCCCGTAGTTTCGCGAATACCCCAAGGAGAAACAGCCCCAGGCAAAAGA
>CAXBQX010000096.1:0-4411 GCA_963978365.1 uncultured Opitutales bacterium
AAGACCAAGGCAAACTAGGTTGACCAGCAAGGACGCCGTGAGTTAATCCACCAATCAAATAAGCAAGCAAAAGGAGCAAAACTCCAAAGGTTGATGTCCAGAAGTGAAAGGACTTAGCACCTTTGGGGATCTCGCGATTGGTGATGCGAGGCAAAGCAAAATAGACAGCACCAAATATGATCATACTAAAAAAGCCATAAACTCTCTGATTGAAATGGAATTCGTTGATGATGGTAAACTGAGTGATTTTAGCGACAGTTGGGAGTGAAAAGACAACACCAATGTAACTGGATACGGTGTAGGACAGAGTTCCGAAAATCACAAAGCGCAAAGGTAAGCTATCCCATACTTTGCCAATATCCATAAAGGCAGTTGCGTGAAAGTTTGTGGAAGCAACCGCAATAGGAAAAACCATCGCTATACTCATCACCGTTCCAATCGCTGGGATCCACATTGGTACAGGCCCACCTTCTAAGTGATGAACGACAGACCAAGGAGCAAGTGCGGCGATACACCAAAATCCAAAAATGGCTAGGTAATACTTATCAATGGTTCTGCCTAAAACAGCAGGGATTAGATAGTATGCTGCCCCTAGGGCGACAGGCGTAAGCCAAAGCCAGATTAGGCTCTGCCCATACCACATAGAAAGGACAGTTTGGAGTGTTCCTCGTGCAGGATTTAATTCCATCCCATTCCATGCAATAAGAAAAAGAGCCGGAAACCAAAGGATAGCAGCGAGGATAAACCATTGCGGTGCAATCGTTTCACGAATCTGACGGGAACGGTGTATGACCAGAATCAAAAAAGTAATAATCAGATAAGAAATGAGCATAGCAGGCCATACCTCAGTGGGCATTTCTAGCATTTCGTGCCCGCTCATGTGACCGTCCAAAATCCCAAGTAATCCAAAAGTAATAGCCAGGTTCCAAATAACACCTGCGAAGATAAGAAAGATCGATCCACGGACTTCTGCCTGGGATAATCGTGCAAGTATCCAGATAGAGACTGCGAAAATAGCATTTCCACCCCATCCATAAACAAAAGCATTGGCTTGGGAGACCTTGATTTTTCCGTAAGTCAAAAATTCGCAAGTGGATAGAAAGAAAGGATCGGTCAGTTTTGCTGCTGCCAGATAAGCAAAGAGAGCCGCAACCAATAGCCACAATCCCGCGGAAGATATAAAGAAGGAAAATACCAACTTGGCGGAACGATCAATTATCTTGTCTGGGGAATCAGTAGACATGAGATGTTATTTGGATTGGTTTCCTGGGGCAGCCTTAGGTGCCTTGTAAGAGGAAAGAATTTTGTTCATTGAAGATTCCAAAGATGTATTCCTTTCCCCGTGATATTGATCTACAGAAGTTATGAATTGGGCGGATGCTTCACGGTGCGCATTCACTTTGGAAGTACGGGCTTGATCAATGGCTTCAGTTACAGAAGAAGGGCTTTCAGGTTCGAAAAACTTTTGGGCAGAGTAAAACAAACCTAGCAAGACAACTAAAATCAAAAGAGTAAAAAAGACGCTGCAACCGTCCGCACGCTGGTTAGTTGGATCACTCATGATGATTGATAGAATCAAGGATACGTGGGTCACGAATTGGAACAATTTCAGCGACTCCAGATTGAAAACTTCGTACAACTGCCCAAGCACTTAAGCAACCGACACCGATGAGCGTAAAAATACCCCAAAACAAATGAGACCCTAAAACTTCACGGGCTTCAAATCCGACAAATGCACCTGGTACAATTTCACGCCCCGGAATGATATTCCAGTAAAGGTCCAAAAGATGGAATGCAAGGATCCAACAAACAATGAAAATAAGTTTTGGAGAATCCACTTTATTACGGTAAAAAAGCAAATAGAGGAAGGGGAAAAAGAAATGTCCGAAAATCAGCCCCATACTCACCCAGAACCAACCTGAAACTTCACCCGTATTGGGGTTGATTTCACGGATCGTATACCAAAAAGTTTCTTCTGGAATATTGGCACTGTAGATCAGAAAGTACTGGGAAAAACTGACATATGCCCAAAAAATTGTAAAGGTAAGGGATAAGCAGGCTAAATCGTATTTATGAGCTTGTTGAAATAGTCCCTTAAGAGTGCCTTTGGATACGAGATACAAGCATATCAGAATAGTGACAGCAAGAGCGGCCCGCATTCCAGAAGCAAAAAACCAGACACCATACATGGTGGAGAACCACTGGTACTCCAAGCTCATGAATAAATCAAAGGCACCAAAAGTAAGGGCAAGCGCGGCTGCAGGAATACCAATCGCAGATACTTTAGTACCTTGATGGGTCCAAGCAGGATCACCGTCTTTGTCCTGGGAAAAGGAAACTTTTCTTAACCAGTGGCTAATTCCGCAAAAGATGGCAAAATAACCAATCAGACGGATCGTGAAAAAATTGAGGTTTAAATAGCCTGCTTTCTTTTGGTGAAGAACATCTTCTGCAACAGAAATCACGCTACTCACTTCCACTGTATTGCTCTCAGGATTAACCCATGACCAAAGAATGCCAGAATGATCCTTACCCAGCCAGGCTACCAGTAACAAGGGTACAAAACAAAGGGCAAGCCAGGGAAAAGCAGATAGTGCATGCTCTTGTTGACGACGTACAACTGGGCTCCACCTGGAATTAAAAACCCGGAAGATCATAATCAGCATAAGCATACCAATTGCTATGCTCAACCAAAACGAACATCCCCATAGCCATCCGAGGAATGGGGCTTTGTCACCACTTTCTAATCCCTGAAAAAGCCCAATTAAACCAACACTTAAACCGAGAATAGCACCCGCAATTAATTTGGTTGAGATAGTGGAAGTCGATGGGGTTAAGTCTTTATCCTGACTCATAAATTCTCCCCTTTCAATGACATGGTTGCAGTACCTACATAATCCTGCAGTGCACGTAGGTATAATACAATCGCCCATCTTTCGTCAGGGCTAAGCCTGTCTTTTAATCCAAGCATGATTCCAGATGCAGAACCATTGGAGATTGCGTTATAAAGTTGCCCGTCTGTCCAGGGAGCCGATGATTCCAAGTAGGTACCAGAGTTGGTTGGGTCTGCAAGGTTCCGTGGATTGAGGCCAAACTTAGAAAGGACGCCGAGACCATTAGCATACTCACCATGGCAAGCTGAACAATGTATGTCATATTTTTCCTTACCCAATCTCATCGTCGCCATATCTAAGCCAACTTGTGCCGGCACCCGCTGAACCCAATCACCATTAGCTTGCTTCCCAGTGGTGTAAGCTGTGGATGGATATCGAGGGGTGGACGAGAAAACATTCTTTGAATCGATTGCTGTACCTCGCAAAACAGTTCCAGTTACAGGCAAACGATCCGCAGAACCATCTTTGAAAAAGTTATTCTTTGTTTGGGCTTTGAACTTAGCTTGTCGATCCATATCGGGGAAAACCTCGATCGGAGTATTCTTGGTACGATCCCCGCGAAAACCAAGGATTGATACCAAAGTTATTACGAGTATAGCGAATAATGGAATAAAATATCTCACTAAATCAATCAATAGGTTCACGAATGATTTGAACAGACTCTCCACCTAGACCATTCAAAAAGCTGAGAGTTTCTTCCTCGTCAAAAAGGGGATCTTCGACTTCAATAACAATCATGTACTGATCATCACCGGTACGGCCGAAATCAGGATGCTCGAAGACAGGATGATTATGCCTGGGCAAACGATTGAGAAAAAACATTCCAAAAAGCGTACCAAAAGCTGCAAAGAGGATGGTTAATTCATAAAAGACTGGAAATGGATAAATGGGGCTGAAATAAGGTTTACCTCCAACGATCAAGGGATAATCAAACTCATTCATAAACCATACAATGAGCATACCAGTGAAAAAACCAGTGAAGCCACCAGCTAAGGTAAAACGCGGCACCTTCGATCTAGGGTAACCCATCTGAGCGTCCAGTCCATGAACAGGAATAGGTGAAAAACATTCCCAATTTTTGTAGCCTTTTTCTCTTACCTTGCCCGCAGCATCATACAAATCTTTTGCTGAATTGAAAGTTGCAGCTGCTGCGTACTTAATATCCATAACTTCACTCATGATTAATGATCAGCATGGGGATTGGCTTGAGGCATGACCGATTTGACCTCGCACATTGGCATGAGAGGAAGAAATCGCAGGAAAAGAAGGAAAAGAACCGAGAAAAACCCAAAGGTACCAAAGAAAGTAAAAATATCTACCACAGTTGGCGAATAGTACCCCCATGAAGAGGGCAGGAAATCACGGGATAAGGTGGTGTTGGCAATCACAAACCTTTCAAACCACATTCCGACATTCACGAAGATGGAAATAATCCACACAAGGGGTGTATTCTCCCTGATTTTCTTAAACCAGAAAAGTTGAGGACAAATAACATTGCAGGAGATCATAATCCAATA
>CAXBQX010000097.1:0-4267 GCA_963978365.1 uncultured Opitutales bacterium
ACGGGATGGAGCGGGCGGATCGCTTGCTCGATCGGATGTATCAAATGATTGGCAGGTATGGAGTTGGGGTTGGTCTGTCCTCGGGTTCTAATTTATCTGGTCTGAATCAGCAGGATGTTGTGCTGATCACTTATGCGGATATGGTGCAGTCCGAAGGGCGTGCACCCTTGGATGTTCTTCGCGAATTTTGCTCGCAGCGGTTAAAGGGAGCGGTGTCCACTGTCCACCTGCTTCCTTTTTATCCCTGGACTTCTGATGATGGATTTTCCGTGGTGGATTACCGCCAGGTCCATGCCGACTATGGGAAATGGTCCGATGTGGAAAATTTTGCATCCGAATTTCAATTGATGTTTGATTTGGTTCTCAACCATTGCTCGTCCAAAAGTCCATGGTTTCGCGAATTTGTATCCGGGATCGAACCGGGGATGAACTATATCATGGAGGGAGACCCCAAGGCCGATTTATCCTCTGTGGTCCGCCCACGATCTACCCCCTTGCTTACTCCTTACCAGACAAGGGGGGGAGAAAAAATGGTTTGGACAACCTTTAGTGCCGATCAAGTGGACTTGGATTGGACCTGTCCGGATTTACTCTTCGAGTTTCTTGATATCATTCTGTTTTACCTATCTATGGGGTGTCGGATTCTTCGGCTCGATGCGGTTGCATTTTTGTGGAAAAAGATGGAAACCAATTGTCTTCACCTTCCCGAGACACACGAGGTGATCAAACTCATCCGTAATTTCGTCGAGGTTGTGGCCCCTGAGACAATTTTGCTTACAGAAACCAATGTTCCGCACGAGGAAAATGTTTCTTATTTTGGCAAAGGCGACGAAGCCCATGCGGTGTATCAGTTTTCCCTTCCACCTTTGCTTCTTCATGGCTTGCTGCGAGGAACATCCAGGCACCTGAGGGAATGGGCCACCCAATTGGCTCCTCCACCCAAAGGTTGCCATTTTCTTAATTTTACTGCGAGTCATGATGGTGTGGGTGTGCGCCCATTGGAAGGGATTCTTCCCCAGCAAGAAGTTCTTTCCCTGGCCGAGGAAATTGAGCAAAAAGGCGGAAAGGTATCCATGCGCAGTATGCCGGATGGTTCCCAATCCCCCTATGAATTAAATGTCACCTACTACTCGGCTCTATCCGACCCCGATCATCCAGAGTTGGGTGAAGCCCGCTTTATCTGCTCTCAGGCACTTGCCCTCTCTTTACAGGGTATCCCTGCGGTTTATTTTCACTCTCTATGTGCGACCCCAAATGATCAGGCTGGCTTTTCCGAGACTGGTCGTGCCCGCACTTTGAACCGTAAGAAGTGGCAACTCTCTGAATTGGACTCGGTGCTCGATAAAAAGAACACCACCAGTGCAAAGGTCTTTGATTGGTATGTGACCACCTTGAGAAAGCGTGCTTCTGCCCCTGCCTTTCACCCGGATGCATCTCAGGAAGTGCTCGATTTGGGGGACGAAATCTTTGGCTTGGTGCGTAGTTCCACCGATGGAAACCAGTCGATTGTATGCCTGTATAATTTTAGCCCCCAATCGATATCACCCAAACCGATCGATCCAATTAAGCATTGGTTTCCTACTTGCCGAGCCAAGGACCTGATCTCGGGAGGCGAGATTGTTTGGGGGGATCAAGACTTGATTTTGCGCCCTTACCAGGCCCTTTGGTTGGTATCCCATTGAACCTATTCCTTCTTGAACAAGCAGCCGATCGAATCGAATGGTCGGCTCAGGATTCCCGGACTCTTCACCTCAGGAATACCCTCAAAGCCAAAGACGGGGACCTGGTGGATTTTGGGGTCATCAATGGGCCCAGAGGAAAAGGGCGGGTATCCTGGCAAAGTTCTGGAGATGTATCTATTTTCCTCGACTGGAAGACTCCTCATCCATCCGATCTCATTCCTGTGTCCATTCTGGTTGGTTTGTCCCGCCCGCAAACCTGCAGGAAAATTATAGAGCAGGGATCGGCCCTTGGCGTGAGCCAACTCCTTTTTTTCCCAGCCGAAAAGGGTGAACTCTCTTATGCCAATAGTTCTTTGTGGGATGGGGAATGGCAGAGACTGCTGGTCAAGGGAGCGGAGCAGGCATTTTCCTGTCACCTTCCGATCTGTGAAAAAGTGGGTAGTCTTGAGGAAGCGATCGAGAAAAGTGCGTCTATGGAGTCTCTCCGTTTGGCCCTTGATGTCTACGAGGCAAGCCGAGCTCTTGCCGATGTTAAGCCTGCTGTAGGGCAGCCCTTGCAATTGGCTATCGGGCCGGAACGCGGTTGGTCCGATGCAGAACGCAAGCAACTACGGAAATCGGGCTTTGAGTTATGCCATCTGGGGGGCCGTGTCTTGCGGGTGGAGACTGCGATGGTTGCATCTGTGGGATGCCTGGCAGAGGCTTTTTGGTCTGCGACCTAAGCAAAGGTTGTAAAGACTCGGTGAATCGGTGATCCTTTTTTCTCTTTCCCAATTGTTCGTTGAAGCACCCATCCTTTGGGCTCAAAGCTGAAATCTCCCGGGCACTCCAAAACAACGATGCCACCTTCGGCTAGATATTGATTCGATGCAAGTAGGCTGAATATTTTTGGACACAATTTTTCAAGCTCTGCATAGGGTGGGTCTATGAAAATAAGATCATAGGCGATAGGGGGCTTTTCCTGCAAAAAATCCAATACATCTCTCTTGGCAACTCTCCCTGAATCTATTGGTAATTGGGCACTTTTTTGAACGGCAGAGAGGTTCGTGTGGAGGTCTGCAACAACCAACCTGTTTTTCTCCACAAGCGTAGCGTGAGTGGCTCCCCGACTGAGGGCTTCCAAACCATAAGCACCTGAACCGGCAAAAAGATCGAGAACCTGTGCATTTTCCACTTTCTGAGAGATAGATGAAAAGACCCGCTCCCGACTGGTTTCGATCGCTGGTCGGACCCCGCTCTTTTTATTGACCCGCAGGGGGATCCCTCTGGCTTTTCCTCCACTTATCCTCATTTTATGCTCCTGTCATAAACTTTCACCGACTCATCCCTTGCATGGTGTTGAGTTGCCAAGCAAGCAGTATTTTTTAAGTCTCGCTCCTAATGACCAGGTGTATCCGTGCATACATAGACCAAACTCCTACCTCTGTGGGGGAGGAATACATTCTTTCCGAGGAGGAAGCGGTTCATTTATCCCGAGTGCTTCGTCTGCAAGCGGGCGCAACGATCGAATGCCTCGATGGCCAGGGAGGGTGCTTTCAAGCGGAATGCCTGGAGGTTCATCGATCCAGGGTGCAAATTCGTATTTTGACCATCCACAAGCCTGTGCCTCAGGTTCCAGAAATAAGATTAGCTGTGGCTTTAGGGAAATCGAGCAAATGGGAAGAGTTGATCCGCCCAGTAACCGAGCTTGGAGTAAGCCGTTTAACCCCCTTGGTCTCTGAAAGGACGGAAGGTGGATTTCCCTTATCGAAATTTGAATCCAAGAAAATACGCTGGCAAAAAATAGCCCAGGAAGCCTGTAAGCAATCCGGAAACTTGTGGACCCCCGAGTTTGATCATCCGGTATCATTTGTGGATTTAATCGAAGAAATTGCAGACGATCATGACTGCTGGATGGGAAGCCTTCATTCTCAGGCCAGAAAGCTTGCCCCTTCTTTGAGTCGAAAAAAGATTTCTCTACTGATTGGTCCTGAGGGCGGGTGGACCGAGCAGGAAGAGCAGTTGGCCCTGGAGCATGGAGTTTCTTTTTTTACCCTGGGTAAGAATACATTGCGTTTAGAAACCGCAGCACTGAGTGCATTGGCAGTTGCGCGACAGCACCTCCTTTGCTAGAAAAAATACCATGCCGGCGGAGTTTACGGGTGAGCAAAAGCTCAGAATTGTACTGGAGTCTATCATACGTGGGGTTCCCAAAGAGGAACAATGCCAGAAGTATGGAATATCCCCTGAACAATTCCAATCCTGGCACGATCATTTGATCAAGCATGGGGGGAAGATTTATGAATCCCAATCCTCCTCCCAAAGCCGTGCGCCTCGGGTAAGGAAGGTGAAATATGTGCCTTGGTATGTTAAGCTGTTTCTCATTTTCAGCTTATTTACCAACCTGGCCGTAGCGATTGTCTGGGGCGTCTGGTATCTGTCCGTTGATCAGGAGGATCAATCAGTGGCTGGAATGATTTCCAATTTGTCCTTCGATGAGGTCGAGCCTGAAAGAAATTCCAGTTCGGCCGTCGAGGAAAATGCTTTGGGTACCAATTCCGATCTCGATGAATTGATTGCTCAAGTGGATGGTTTTGAGAAAGGGG
>CAXBQX010000098.1:0-3846 GCA_963978365.1 uncultured Opitutales bacterium
AATATGGTCAAGGATGGGGTGGCTTTGCCTAATACTCATGACAGTTTTTACTTTGGGAGTGTTGTGCAAAAAGCAGCTTTGGGTATGCACCAAAACAATGACCTACTTCCTGGTGTTTACCAAAACGGTATGATCACAGCTCTTCCGTATTGGTTAATCAGCTTATTTCCTGACCTATCCATCGAGCATTTGCTTTTGTGGTTGCCGGTGTATGTTTCAGGTTTGGTTTGTGTTCCCCTCGTTCTGATTGGTCGGTTGTATGGGTCTGCGGTATGGGGCTTAGGTGCTGCCTGTTTGGCCGGAATAACCCACAGTTACTACAACCGTACCTTAGCTGGGTATTATGATACCGATATTTTTGCGATCACTTCCCCGGCGTTTTCTGTATTTTTCCTCCTTGCTGCCTCGAGGAATCAATCGATCAGATATTTACTTGCTGCTGGAGTTTCTCTTTTCCTTGGGCGTTTCTTCTATGGCTCAATCCAGGCAGTCACCTGTTCCCTCTGCTTGGGTTTTCTCGGCTATCAAATTGGCGTTTCCTTTTTGTCCGCTTGGTATGATTCCACAAAAAAGACTATCGTAGAAAAAGGATTACACGCACTTATACAACCTTTCACTTTTGCGACTATTATTGTTCTTTCATGGGTATTATATGCTGAATCCTGGTCGCCTGGTTCAGTGATCGAGACAACCCCTGCCATGTTTTTTGTTGGGCTTCTGCCTTTAGTTGTCTCCTTATTTTTACTTTTCACTCCCTTGAGCCATTATTTGAGAAGTTCCTTTGCTCAGTTATTGGAGAGCAAGTCCCTTCCTTACATTGCGGGGATACTTTTGTTGGTCCTTGCAATTGGGGTTCTACCATTTGCAAATGTGGGCCCTTTTGCCGGGACATGGTCGAAGATCACCGGAAAATTACAAAGTTATTCAGTCGTGGGTAAGACTGGAGCCACCATGGCTTCGGAAGCGGAAGCCCTGAAGTTTTTGGATGTTAAAACAACGATTCGTGAAGCGAGCAAAATTCCTCAGGAGGTGGTAAGAAATCGTATCCTTGCCGATACCCCAACTTGTTCCTGTCCCCGATGTATGCCAGAAGGCTTGAATAATGCAGGTTTGGTTGTACCCGCTTCGATCCTTGGTTTGTTAGGTTTAGGTTTGCTCATGCTTAGGTATTGGGAATTTTGTATCACCTTGCCGTTTATAGCGATCGCCTACAATTGCTTTAAGGGTGCGGTTGGGTTGAGGTTTACCGTCCATGTGGGAAACTATGCTGCCATAGGGTTGGTATTTTTACTTTTGGTGGTGACCTGGTGGTTGCTCCGCTTTCTTTTCAAAAAAAACCTTAATCAACCAGTAATTCAAAAAAGACTGGGGTGGGGGAGTTGGGCCATAGTAGCAGTTCTCATTACATGGTTCGCCATGCCCAACTTACAGCATGCCAAAAATTACCATTCCCATGTTGTCTACCCGATCCAGACCATGGAAGTACTGGAAGAATTAAACAAGGCCTCTGAACCAGATGATTTTGTGGTCACTTGGTGGGATTATGGTTCGGGTTGCTGGTACTATGGTAATACCCGAACCTTTACATCTCCTGCCCACCAAACGGTCGATAATTTTTTAAGTTCCGAAATTTTACGCTCAACTTCTCCTGTACAGGCATACAACTTGGCCCGCTTAAAGACCGAGACCTACATTCGCTTACAGGAAGAGAGGAAAAGTCAGGGTCAGGCAGATTTTTCTACTGCTGTTCAGGCAATCTTTAAAGATGGAACCCCGGAACAGGAATTCTATCAGGGACTATTGCACGATGCGAAAGATGCAAACTACGTTCTTCCTCCAAAAACTAAGGATACTTTTCTATTTCTTCCCTATGAAATTTTAAGGATTTTCCCCACTATTCTCAGCTTTAGTTCAAGAAATCTGTATTTTTCAGGCAATGAGGGTAGTAATGCATCGTCCCTATCAGAACCCCCAATGATGATTCTTAGGGGAGGTAGGAGAGAAGGCTCATCTTATGCTTTTGACGGAGGGTACCGATTGAACCAACGGGGAGAATTAATTGTAGATGGAGCCCAGAGGGGTATGATCTCTTACGGGCAGGCATTCTCGGTCGATCCTCAAGGGGGCCCAGCTCAACCGATTGAAACAATATCTTTGGATGGCTTGCGTATTTCTTTACAATATAACCCAACGGTAGGAAGAAGAATTATACATGTCCCGCACCATAACGATTTAATTATTATTTCTGCGGATACCTTCAGGTCTTCTTTTGCCAGGCGGTATCTGTTGTCTCGTTTTGATGATAATGTGTATCAACACCCTTTATTTGAAACGGGTGCAAATCCTAGAAAACAGCCCTTTTTCACCCAAGCAGACTGGATTACCTCCAACGGGTCCAAAATTGTGTTAAATATGCACGGTGGTTACAAAATAGAAGCAGACTTGTCTAAAAACTTAGCAACTTTGCCTAATTCTACCACACCCATCCCTTTTTCCTTTCATCGTAAATTACATGACCCTAATACTGCTGAGCTCATCGATACTCCATCGATCGAAAAAGAGGGGGCTCAATTCCATCTGATTCAAACCACTCTACCTTATTTTTCTGGAGATCGAGACTACAAGGTGCCGGAGGGAGGCAAAGCACTCATCGATATTGCACAAACTTATCGTATTCCTGTATCTGCATTGGCGAACTACAATAATTTAGATGAAAAAGCTCAATTCTCCGTTGGAGATAACCTAACTATTCCTGGAATGGGATACCAACTTGGGCAGGCTTGGTTTTTTATGGATAACGAAGCTTTTAACAGCCTTTTGGTTCAGGGATATTTTATGGAAAATTTGGATGAGCAGTATTTTGAAAAAGTTTTTTCAAATGCTTGGGGAAAAGTATACAAATTTAGAAATAAATAATTTCCTTGTATCATTAGTTCTGTATTGGCTAAATATGATTAACGAGTTTAATTATACCCATGAAAATACAGACTTTTCTTTTCCCTGCACTCATTTCCCTTTTAACTTTCTTAACAGTCTACGGGAATGACCCAAAGGGTGCGATCATAATCGCTAATTTGTCTGGTACAGTTGAGGTTGTAAATAACGCAACCAAACAATCTCTTCCATCTGAAAAAGTCAAAGTTGGGTCCCTAATCTTTGACGGACATACTATCAAAGCCTCTTCTGGTTCTAAAGCCGTTTTACTAATGTCCAGTGGAACAATTCTTACCGTTCGGGAAAATTCAGTGATCAATTTACAAAAATTTTCACAACAACCTTTTGAACCCGGAGATACCAAATTAGCAGAGCTCAAATCTGAGCCAAGCCCATCAGAAACCGTGGTCGACATTGAGGAGGGTGACTTAGTCTTTAAAATCAAGAAACTTGATAAAAGCTCAAGTTTCGACATCAAATCCCCACTCGGTACAGCTGGGATACGGGGCACGGCTGGATCTGCAGGAACTGATAAATTGACACTAACAGAGGGCTCGATTCAGATGACAAACCCTGCTGGGGTGAGTGTTCCTCTAAATGCAGGCCAAACGATTTCAGGAGCTCCCGGCGGAGGTTTTAGTACTGCTCCAGCCAGCCCTGAGGAGATGAACAGCATTAATGCAGACAATGCAGAAGCAGAGACTTCCACCCAGGATGTTTCGATGAATGATGTGGCCGAAGCAAAATCTGTTGTTGAGGAAGAGGCTCCCGCAGAAGAGGAAGCTCCTGCCGAGGAAGATGCACCTGCGGAGGAAGAAGCAGAGGAGGACGCCCCTGTAGAAGAAGAATCATCAGAAGAAGAAAAACCCGCTGAGGAAGATGCACCTGCGGAAGAGGAAGCCCCTGCTGAGG
>CAXBQX010000099.1:0-3738 GCA_963978365.1 uncultured Opitutales bacterium
CCACTCACGGGGCCTTCGGGGCCATCGCCTTCGGTATAGGCACTTCCCAGGTTCGCGATCTCCTCGCCACCCAAACCATGGCCTTGGGCAAACTTAAAGTCCGTCGGATTGAAGTAAACGGCAACCTTGCACCCGGTGTATATGCCAAAGATGTCATTCTTCACATTATCCGCCAATTAGGGGTAAATGGTGGCACTGGATATGCCTATGAATATGCGGGAGATGTATTTGACCGTTTTACCATGGAAGAACGGATGACCGTGTGCAACATGTCCATCGAGGGAGGCGCCCGAGTAGGGTATGTGAACCCAGACCAAACTACTTTCGATTATATCAAAGGGCGTCCTTACGCACCCAAGGATGCAGATTGGGAAAAGGCTGTGGAGCAATGGAAGTCCTTTTCATCCGATGAAGGTTGCGAATATGACGATATTGTCAAAATTGACGCAGAAGATATTCCTCCCACAGTTACTTGGGGTATTAACCCAGGACAGGCAATCGGTGTAAATGAGTTTATTCCTTCACCTGATTCTGTCTCTGAAGATGAAAGGGCAGGTACGATCGAGGCACTGGAATACATGAAACTCGAACCAAGTTCGCCGCTGGAAGGCACGCCCATCGATGTGGCCTTTCTTGGTTCCTGCACCAATGGGCGATTATCTGACCTCGAAGAAGTGGCAAAACACTTAAATGGGCATAAAGTAAAAGAGGGCATCAAGGCAATTGTGGTGCCAGGATCCCAGATTGTCAGTCAAATGGCCGTAGAGAAAGGGCTCGATAAAGTATTTATCGAGGCCGGATTTGAGTGGCGTGGGGCAGGGTGCTCCATGTGCCTTGCCATGAATCCTGATAAATTCATTGGAGATCAGCTATGTGCCAGCTCCAGTAACCGAAATTTCAAGGGTCGCCAGGGTAGTCCTACTGGGCGAACTATGCTGATGAGCCCCGTTATGGTGGCTGCTGCGGCCGTAACGGGCAAAGTATCCGACGCCAGAAAAGTCTTTCAAAATTAAAAATTATTTACCGACATGGCCTTAGCAAAAATCAATCAAGTGACCGGTAGTGCAATTCATGTACCCGGCGACGATATCGATACAGACCGGATCATTCCTGCCCGCTTTATGAAGTGTGTAACTTTTGATGGGTTAGGGGAATACCTCTTTCATGATGTACGTTTCGATGCGGACGGTAATAAAAAACCACATTCCCTCAACGACGAGAAATTCTCTGGGGCTTCTATTATGCTATCGGGGAAAAACTTTGGATGCGGTAGCTCTCGTGAACATGCCCCCCAATCCCTTTACCGTGCTGGATTCCGTGCAATTATCGCCGGTAACTTTGCCGAAATTTTCTTCGGAAACTCCATCAACTTGGGCATTCCTTGCGTTTCGATGGATTCAGCCCACCGATCGACTCTGGCTGAATGGATCGAGAATAATCCATCGGTAGATGTGACCGTCGATGTGGATTTGTTGCAAGTCCGTGCCGGAGATCTCGCCCTGCCTTGCGAGATGCGCGCAGGTGCCCGCGACTCTCTGCTCAATGGAGCATGGGATCCGTTAGACGAATTACTCTCCGCAAGTTCAGAAGTGGATCAGGTTGCCCAGCAACTTGCTTATGTTTAAATCGCAGCTCCTGTGGGCAACCCGTTTTGCCCAGATTTGGGTAGCAATCTTTACTTTTGCCGTTCTGACAGGTTGCCTCCCTGAACATCCGAAACGAATAAACCCAGAAGACTTTTTCCAATCCCTCGAAAATCAGGGAGTATCAGTCTCCCAGTTGTCTCCAAACCAATTCAGAAACCTTCAACGTGTTGCGCCTGGCGATAATTGCTTGGGGGTTTATCAAACTGAAGAAGAGGTTTGGGCTTTATATGATCTACCCGTGGGAAAAACGGGAGATACCAATCTCTTTACGGTATCCAATCTCAACTTAACTATTTTCTCTGAAAATGAGATCCCAGTAAAGGTTTCGGATGCCCTAGTTGGCTTGTCTCCAAGAATTGGATACGAACAGTTGGGTATTTTTGCCTATCCCCTCGGCGCCTGTCTACTCATCGCCGTTTTTATTACCTTAGAAAGGCTTTTTTCTCTACGCCGCGGAGTCACCTTTCCCAGAAAGGTGGAAAAAGCACTTTTACGGGGAGAATTTCCTGACAAAAAATGGAAACGAGGATCGGCGGCGGAACGGATTGTTCATGTTGCGATCCACGAGAAAGCATCGGAGGATACCATTCGTGCCTATGCAAGGCTGGAAATGTCCGCGATGGAAAGAGGAATGTTCTTGCTAGAGGTCATCGTAGCGGGTGCGCCACTTATTGGATTACTTGGTACAGTCACCGGGCTAGTCGATGTTTTTTCGAACATGCCTGCAGGAGGCACGGTCGATAAAACTCTTTTCTCCGAAGGTATATCTCTGGCCCTACTCACCACTATGGCGGGGTTGGCCATCGCATTGCCCTCTCTGCTTTTCAACTCATACCTACAAAGGGTTCTGGACAAAAGAGCGGCATCCCTCGACTGGTTAACCTCCCGCTTAATCGACGCAGTGGACCGCAAAGGTACACCACCTGAGATTATTCGATGACGCTTCGTAGATTCCGGAAAAAGTCCCCGCGGGTGGATGTCATTCCACTCATCGATGTACTGATGGTTCTTATTTTATTTTTTTTAACCAGCATGCAGTTCCAGGACCTGAGGGCACTCAATGTAAAACTACCCAAGATCGATTCCGCCGGATCCAATAAAATATCCAACCAACTGGTTGTATCTATCTCCAAGGAGGGGGAATATTTCTTGAATGGGAATGAGGATGAACTTGAGGAAATAGGTAAAGTCTTCCGATCATCTGCCCAGTTACCAAGAAAGCCAGGTGTTCTGGTAGTCGCGGATGAGGATGTGCCCCTCAAGCATGTTACCCAAGTAGTCGATCTCTGCAGGGAATCTGGACTGGACGACTTTCGCCTTCAGTCCCGTTAAATTAAGGAAATTCCGGAAAAAAGGGATTGTTTCTTTTTTCCTCGCCGACCGTGGTCATTGGCCCATGACCAGGACAGAGAATGGTATCATCGGATAAAGTCATAATTTTATCCCGGTTTGTTCGTAGGGCATCTTCATAGGAAATCATGCCGCCACCCATCGATCCCGCAAAAATCGCATCGCCAACAATGGCAATCGGTCTTTCAAGACCATCAATCACATAGGTCATCCCGCCCAAAGCATGCCCATGAGTATGCAGGGTATTTAATGAAAGGGAGCCACATGCATAAGAAAAACCTTCGGTAATCAATTCGCATCCATCAAGGGCTTCCAACTCATGCACATAGACAGAAGGATTTCCTGCACCCACTCTTAGCTCATCAAGGCAGGCAATGTGATCGCGATGGGTATGGGTGAGAAAGATCGCATCCACTGTTAAATTTTCCTGATTCAGGAAATCTAAAATTGGCTCTGCTATAGGACCCGTATCAAACACCCATGCTTTTTTTGAGTTTACATCCCAAACCACAAAAACATTCACCAGCATATCCCCGAATGGCAGATTAAATTGCTTTAAACCATTGATTGCCAATGGGGCAGGGCACCACTCTTTTTTGGCTGCCCGCAAAAGTTTTTCAGCATCCAAATCGAGCTCCTTGGCCATCCCTGAAATTAAAGACTCATCTGCCTTACCGGAAAGGATAGCCTCCACCTCAGACTTCTCACACAGCAAACGAATCGCCATTTCATTTTTACCAAT
>CAXBQX010000100.1:0-3696 GCA_963978365.1 uncultured Opitutales bacterium
GCAGGGGCGTGGTTGAACTGGGTAGTGTGCATGGAGTTGATCACACAAAGATCATCGGCTACCTCATGCATGTGCGGAATGGCATCGGACATCCACATCCCTGACTTTCCATACTGAGCAAATTTACGGGGTGTACCCATAAGTTTTGGGGTGCCCGATGTGAAAGCGAACATCTTCCCCTTTACAAATTCATCCGGGCATTCCTGATCGGTTCGTTTGTTCAACTCAGGCTTGTAGTCCCACAAATCGAGATGAGGAGGAGAGCCGGTCAGGTGCAAATAAATCACCCGCTTTGCCTTGGGCGAGAAATGAGGAGCACGCGGAAGAAGCGGGTTCTGTGGAGCGGATAGACCAAAGGCATCTGGCGACATTAATTGAGCTAGAGCCCCCATGCCTAGGCCTACCCCACAATTCTTAAGGAAGTGCCTTCGTGTATTAAGCTGAATTTTTTCGAGTATTGGATCCATGGGTATAAAAGAGTGAAAATTGAAGAGAGATATCTGAAATCAACGTTTCATCATCATTTCATCGAGATTGAGTAACACATTGCCGGCGACGGTGAGGGCAGCCAATTCGCTTAAGTCTGCCCCTTGAGGAGCTGGCCCGATGGGATCGGTCGCCATCTTGTTGGCGAGTTGCTTGTCTTGGGTGTACGAATCAAGCATTTCATGAAAGAGTGCGACCAAGCGGTCCAGTTCCTGTTTCGATGGGGGACGAGAAAGGCATGCCTCAAAACCGGCACTTAGTTTTTCTGTCGGTGTATTGCCCGACTTATCCATGGTCCGGGCAAGGGACTGTGCGGCCTCTACATAAACTGGGTCATTCAAAGTAACCAGTGCCTGCAGAGGTGTATTTGTGCGATCACGCCTTACAGTACACACTTCCCGGTTAGTGGCATCAAAGGTGACCATAGATGGATAGGGATTGGAGCGCCGCCAGGTCACATAAATTCCCCGGCGGTACCGGTCCTCCCCAGCACTTGTCTTCCAATCAATCCCCGAGCCAAAAGCAGCTTTCAATCCAAGGTCAGGTTGTGGTGGTCTCACTGGGGCACCATACATTTTAGAGCTTAGCAAACCGGCGACAGATAATGCCTGATCGCGTACCATTTCTGCAGATAGGCGAATGCGGGGGCCACGGGCAAGGAGACGGTTTTGCGGATCCCGAGAGGCAAGCTCATCAGTCACGTGAGAGTTTTGTTTGTAAGTTTCAGAGGTCACCAACAGTTTAACAAACTTCTTAGTGTCCCACTTCATGCGGATGATTTCGGTGGCCAACCAATCAAGCAACTTGGGGTGTGAGGGCAGTTCGCCCTGTGCTCCAAATTCTTCACTGGTGGCAACAAGACCAATACCAAAGAGCTTTTCCCAGAACCGATTGGCTGTCACCCGACCAGTGAGTGGATTTTCATCCTGCATCAACCACTTGGCCAAATCCAAACGAGTGGGCTTTTCCACTCCATCCAATGCCGGGGCCAAAGCAGAGGGGAAACCAGCATGCACCGTCGGGCCCTTGCTCAGGTAAGATCCACGCAGATGGACATAGCTTTCGCGACGATTTGCATCCACCACTTCCTTCATCATCGGTACGGTAACCGCAGGCTTCATTTTATTTAACTGACCACGAAGGGCTGCTATTTGATCCCGAATACGTTTGGTTGCCGGGCCAAATTTTGTAAAGTGCTTAACCAGTTGGTTGATCTCCGATGCTGTTCGTTTTTCTTTGGGGGTTTTGAGAATTGCAACAATCCCATCTGGCAAAGCTGCGCCTGGATTTTCTGCATCTGTTACTGAGATACGAAATTTACCAATCGAATGATTGGGGTAATTTTGTACGAGACGAATCTTCAACTCTCCACCCGGCAGAGGTTCTTTCAGTTGGAAGATCGCATGGTGGTTGCGACCCTGTCCACCAGCAATGGCCCAACCAGATTCATGCCCCGGGTCTCCATCAATCGCTTCATCCACGGTAAAATTATTTTGCTCAAAGCTGGCAGTTGCACTCGCAAAGCGACCTGTGGTCGCACCGTCCAAAGATTCCACCACTTCAAGTTGAGGTGCTTTTTCAAAAGTTTTTTCCCATAGAATTACTCTTTCTTCATTCAAGACCTGCAACCGGAACCCATCGAGGCGAGCTTGCAGTCCGCTGTCCGTTCGGTTCCAGACGGCCAGACGGGTCAGTTCATGCTCCTTGCCCAGATCAACCTCCAACCATGGCTCCTCATCACCGTTTGCGGTATGGGTCACACTTTTGGAATTGTGATAATCACCGTTGGTGTTTCCATCGATGGCCAACTTTGCTTCTCCCCCATAATCTGTACTGCTCTGGGTAGCTTTGCCCTGTAGAGCCACATTCTCGTCTCCGGCAAAAGCCTGCACCTCTGCAACATGAAGAAACTTGTGCTTTCCAGGTAATTCCAGCCGGACAAAGCGACCACGCTTAGCTTTGGCAGACTCTCCGCTTTGCCCATATGAATTTAATATAATCTCATTGAGCACCATATTGTGAATTCGACTGGGCCCGTTGTGTGGCAGTCGCTTATCTGCGAGCAGATCGACTCGCAATGCAGTAATCTTATTAACGGACGAGTAGGCAGATAATTCATATTCCTCGACTGTTTCCTTCTTCCCCGATGCAAAGACTGACCCGTCGGAAGAAATATTTAAGTCCGCCCCTGAACTTGCAACTGCATTACCGGGAACAAGGGATGTCCACCTGGTATTCCTGTACTCCTCTTCCCACTTAGCCATTTCAGCGAGAATTTTTGGATTGCTTTGTGGGTTTTTCAGCGAGTTCTCAAGTTCTGCAATCTGGCTGGTCAATCTGGCTTTTGTTTTTTTCTGATCATCAGAAAAAATGGAATACACGGGGCGCTCATCTTTCTTGTCGGAATCCTGTGTCTGGTTGAGAATATCAAAAACCTGAAAGTACTCCTCATGGGTGATGGGATCGTATTTGTGAGTATGGCACTGGGCACAGGCCATGGTGGTTCCCATCCAGGTGGCAAAGGTGGTGTTTACCCGGTCAACTACCGCAACATTACGGAACTCCTCATCATTGGTCCCTCCCTCGTTGTTGGTCTGGGTATTGCGGTGAAAGGCGGTGGCAATTAATTGGTCATCCGTTGGATTGGGAAGTAAATCTCCTGCCAACTGATCGATGGTAAACTGATCAAAGGGCACATTCTCGTTCAACGCACGAATCACATAATCCCGATATGCCCAGATGGTACGGGGCACATCATCGGCATATCCTGCGGAATCTGCATAGCGGGCAAGATCGAGCCACATTCTCGCCCAGTGCTCTCCAAATGCGGGACGGGCAAGCAAATCATCAATCAATTGATCATAGGCATTGGGGTCTTGGCTTTGAACAAATGCATCCACTTCCGCAGGTGTTGGAGGAAGGCCAATCAAATCGAGAAAGACCCGGCGAATAATGGTTCGCTTATCAGCAGGATTGGAAGGTTCAAGTCCTTCCTGCTTTAATCGCTCCTGAACAAAATGGTCCACAGGATGAATGCCTGTAGGCACAGCTGGACGGACAGGCTTTTTATAGGACCAGTGCTTGTCATACTCACCGCCCTGATTGATCCATCTGCTAAACAATTCGATTTCCTCTTCGGTCAGCGGGTCCCCCCTGCCCTCGGGAGGCATGATCTCCTCGTCATCAGGATCGAGCCCCATCCGAAAGATC
>CAXBQX010000101.1:0-3521 GCA_963978365.1 uncultured Opitutales bacterium
CGCCACAATGGATGGAACCAATTACAACCCGCTTATGATGCCGTACAGAAATGGAAAAAAGAAAACCCAATAGGTGGGACTTAAGTAAATGACCAAGCTATCCGTTCGGTCAACTCCAGGGGTTGCTCCAATGTGGAGTTTTCATAAGCAGGGTAGAACTTACATGGAGTACCAAAATGAGTGGGGAAGATGTGGTACTTGGTTGTCGATAAACGCAGAAAACCAACTAACTGGTTTTTTGAGCTTCAACAATAATAGGCAACATGGGGAACAGGTTACCACTTTCCCAAATGGCCAGATCAAATATAACTGGAACTGGAAAAATGGAGTCTACCACGGCCGGTGTATGGACTGGTATGAAAATGGAGTGACCAAATTTCAGGGCCATTACAAGAATGGCGAGAAGCATGGAAAGTGGTGGGAGTGGTACCCGAATGGAAGACTCTCGGTGGCTGGCTTGTTTGAAAATGGATATATCAGGGAACTCAAAGTCTGGAAGCCTAGTGGCGAGCAGTGCCTAATAACCGGAGTGGTCCGTGGGTATGGTTGGTGGGTATACTACGATACAAATGGGGAGGAACTTGATAGAACAGAAATATCTGGAGGTAAAAAGATCGATAATTTTGAGGTTATCGATGGGGATGAGTGGGAAGATCAGGAGGAATAAAGGGCTCCAACTTTTTTTGAAAATTTCTTAAGGTTGCCGTCGAGTGTCCAAAGAGGAACGGACGAAATAAGGGCTGAGCAAAGAAGGTGCAGGTCAAAGAAGCCAACGCCTTTACCAAATGCTTTGTTTTCCTCGATGAAGGTAAGAACCTCTTCATGGGTGGATGCATCGCAGGCGGGGAGATCGTAGAGGAGAGATAAGAAATTGGCCCGTCCAGAAATGTTTCCGCATGCGAGTTCACCAAGAATAATTTGGTGAGTGCATACGCGGCCTTGTTCAAGCAGGTCGGTTAACGAGGAATTTCCCCGCCTGAGAAAGTCGACCCAGACGGAGGTGTCCACCAATACCATCATCTGCGGGGAATGTTTTTGAGCTTGGGAGATGTACCACCGAGTTTGGATAGGCGAAGCGCACTCTGCTTGGCGATGAGGGCCTTGAGCCCTTCGTGAAGCAACTGGGTTTTCTCACTGATCCCGCTGAGGTCGGACGCTTTTTTGAGGATGGCTTCGTCTAAATTTAAGGTAGTTCTCATGCATAAAGATATGCATGGAATATGCAGATGTCAATAGGGGCAGTTAATCCTGGCCGATGAGCATATCCCTGACATTGGCCAGCTCCACCCATTCCGAGAGTCCATCGTGCCAAAGGGAGATGTCCTCACATTCCCAATCGGGGAGTAATTTTTCGAACTTAGCCCAATTCATCGGGCCATGCTGTTTATCGGTGGATTTCTGATAGCAGTAAATAGTGGGCTCGGGGTGTTTCTCTGGGACGAGTTTGATCCTGCTTTGGTTTGATTCGGTTATGCCAAAGATGTGACGCTTTTCCCGGTCGAGCGAAATGAGATAGCCTTGGTGGAGATCATGGCTTAATCGACGGGCAACAGCATCCTCCTTGGGGTCGGATTCCAGTTCCAAAATTTCACCAAGTCGGAGTTTGATCGCAGTGGATAGTTTCATCTTTTGGCAGAGCTCGGCTGCCTTATCTTTGGTGAGTCTTTTGCGTAGAATCTTCATGAAGTGAAACCTAGTTGAACTTAAAACGAATCTCGAAGTTTTGCCATGTCATAAGTGTCATAAATAAGGAGTCCTCTCTCCGGCTTTTCTTGCGAATGTAATAAATGTATTACAATGATTACATATGAATACATCTCTATCCGTTCGTATATCTGAGCCCCTAGCCAGGGAGCTTGATGAGGTAGCAAAATCTACGGAGCAGTCTCGTTCTTATCATATCCAGCAGGCATTAAAATCATATCTCAAGGAGCAGGCTGACTTGCAGATTGCTTTGGACCGGTTGCAGGATTCAACCGATCCGGTGGTGTCGTTGAAGGATATGAAGAAGAGCTTGGATGTTTGAAATTGCATTCAAGAAATCCGTCTTCAAGGACCTGAAGAGAATTGATAAGGCGGTACTGAAAAGAATTTTCGATAAGTTGGAAAATGATCTACTTAAGCGACCGGTTTTGGTGACGAGAGTATCTCACCGCAAAGAAGCATAAGATTAAAAGTGACCTGGTTGAAATAATGGGGACTAATCGTCTTGGCACATTCTGTAGGTTCCCGTTGCGACTAGAGTGTTTTGAGGAGTGCAGGGAGGGGGGTGGCAGTAATTTGATCATCCACGGGAAAGCGATGTTCGCCCGGGTGTACAATGTAGAGGTGATCCAAGCTTAGATCTTTTTGGGCAATGTGCATGGATTTGGTAACATCGATGTTTTCGCTGAACTTAAATTCAAATCCCAGCCTCTTTCCGTTATGAAAAAGAAGAAGGTCCAGTTCTGCACCGGCATGGGTTGCCCAAAAGTAGGCATCCCGATCACCTGTCTTGGAGAAGATCTGCTCCATGGCAAAGCCTTCCCAGGATGCCCCCAGCTTTGGGTGGGACTGGAGGCTTTCGGGGTCGGGTATGCCTAGGAGGGCATGTAGGATACCAGAGTCCCGAATGAATACTTTGGGTGACTTTACCTGTCTTTTTTTGAGGTTTTCGAACCAAGGGGGGAGTTGTCTGACCACATAAGTGCCCGAGAGAATGTCCAAATGCCTGCGGGCAGTTGGTTCGCTGGTATTGATAGAGCGGGCGAGTTCAGAGAATTGTATGATTTGCCCATGATAGTGTGCGACCATCGTCCAAAAGCGCCTTAGGGTGTTGGATGGTATATTGATCCCAAATTGTGGGATGTCCCGCTCCAGAAATGTACGAAAGAAATCTTCGTGCCATTGACGGGCAACTGGATTGCTTCTCGCCAGAAAAGCTCGTGGGAATCCGCCACGCCACCAAAGGTTATGAAGCTTGGGTGGGCCAACCTCTTCGAGGGAGAAACCCCCTATGTCTATAAATGATATACGTCCAGCTAGTGACTCACTGGCCTTTTTTACCAGGTCAGGCGATGCACTGCCGAGGATGAGGAACTTGGCAGGGGAGGACGGGCGGTCGGCCAATACGCGCAGAGTGGGGTAGATTTCCGGTAGGCGCTGAATCTCGTCCAGGACAATTAATCCTTTGAGTGGGGAAAGGACGAGTTCCGGGTTTCTTAGCCTGGAAAGGTCTGCGGATGATTCTAGGTCAAACAGGTGAATGTTTGCAGGTTTTCTTTTTCTACCAAGTTCTCTGGCCAAGGTGGTCTTTCCGATTTGGCGGGGGCCGAGAAGTGCTACGATGCGATTGTCTTTTAATCGTTGATTGATGGTCTTGATTAAGTTGGAACGCGGGTTTTTCATACATTGAAATCCTAATGTAAGATGTTAGGATTTCAATGTAAAAGATATCTATCTTAATGGGGTGTTTCCATTCTATGACACTTATGACACCCCCTTGAGTGGCGGGGGACCAATCGTTTTGGCAGAATAAGAAA
>CAXBQX010000102.1:0-3501 GCA_963978365.1 uncultured Opitutales bacterium
GAGACCACCATTGATTTGCCCAGTGCGGGAAAATGGAATGTTTGGGTAAGAAACCGGGACTGGTGTAAAGGCGACTGGGAGTCTCCCGGACGGTTTGAAGTCATGGTCGAAGGAAAGCCGTTGGAGGCAACCTTTGGCGAAGCCGATGAATCCTGGCACTGGCAACCCGGAGGTAGTGTGGAAATTGCTAAGGCTGGTAAAACCAAAGTCTCTCTGCGTGACTTAACGGGATTTGATGGCCGTTGTGATGCTATTTATTTTACCCAGGAATCAGACCCTCAATTACCTGGGGATGACCTCAAGGAATTATCGAACTGGAAAGATGAAGTCAGTGGGCGGTCAAAGGAAAAAGTAGAGGAACTTTCCTTTGATCTGGTTATCGTTGGGGGTGGAATTTCCGGTTGCGGTGCTGCCTTGGCTGCCCGTTCTCAGGGGATGAAGGTTGCCCTGATTCAGGACCGTCCGATTTTTGGCGGTAATGCCAGCCAGGAGATTCGTGTCCATACCCTGGGTATTCATGGATATGGTTCCGATATTCTTAAAACCATAGATACGGCACACTGGCCGAATGGGCATTACAAGGCAAAGGATGATCAGCTAAAACGTGAAAAAACTATGGCAGAATCCGGGGTCGATTTGTTCGCCTATCATACTGCCTGTGGTTTGGAGAAAGAGGGAGATAAAATCCTTAGCGTAGAAGCCCGTGAGGTGAAGCACGGAAAAATTAAAAGGTTTCGTGCTCCAATCTTTATTGATGCAACCGGAGATGGTTGGCTTGGATACTGGGCCGGTGCGGATTACCGATATGGTCGTGAAGCTGCTTCCCAACACAATGAAGGGTGGGATAAGTTTGGAGATCTTTGGAGTCCCAAGGAAGCGGATAACCGGGTGATGGGAACCAGTGTTCTGTGGAACAGCGAGCGTACCAATACCAAGCAGGATTTCCCCAAGGTTCCATGGGCTATGCCGGTTGCAGGAAATCATGTAGCTGCCAAAGGTGAATGGTTTTGGGAATATTCCGACAATGACCTCAACCAGATCGACGATGCAGAAATGATTCGCGATCATATGCTTCGTGCCATTTTTGGCTCCTTTGCCAATGCCAAGAAAAACCCCAATTATACACCTGATCGCTTAAAATGGGTTTCTTTTGTGGGCGGAAAGCGGGAATCCCGTAGATTAATGGGAGATCATATCTATGATATGCATGACGCAGTTGAACGGAAAGAGTTTGAGGATTCTGTAGTTGTGGAAATTCGGGAGGTGGATGGACATTTCCAGAGAAAATTAAAGGGAGCCAAACAGGATTTTCTTTCTACTGCCATGTTCCGCCACACCGGTGGATATTATTATATTCCATTTCGCAGTTTGTACTCCAGGAATCTATCCAATTTGATGATGGCAGGCCGTAACTTCAGTTGCACCCATGTAGGACTTTGTGGTCCGCGGGTAATGAACACCTGTGGCCAAATGGGGATTGCCACAGGATTTGCTGCAGTACTTTGTAAAAAGTATTCAGCATCTCCCCGTGCGGTTGGAAAATCTCACATCAAAGAATTAAAAGAACTCATCGGGTTTGATGGATCCAAGCCTATGCATAATCCAAGCAAGAGAGTTCACTGATACCTGAATGAGACATCTGGTCAACTTCGGCCTTCTCTTTAGCTTTTCCGCATTGGCGGTTACTGGAGTGCTGGCTTACTTGGAGCCGTTCTCCCTTACCGTCACACAAATCCATATTCTTGCCGGGTCGGTTACCCTAGTCTTAGTCATCCTTCACCTGCTTTCCCGTATTCCTTATTTCAAGAGCCGGGTTAGCAAGGGTAAGCAGGCAGGATCTATGTGTAAGCAGGTTTTACTTTTTGGTGCTGTTTTTGGGTTTTTGGTGTATGCAGCGATTGCTGGCTTACCGCCATCTTCGTGGTTGATAGAGAATAGTTATGAACACAAGAACCGTGCCCAAATTGTCCGGTCATCCAACTTAGTCGGCTTTGAACAACCGGAACCTCATCGAAAGCTTATCGTTCGAAAAAGTCTGGATGACAATGCCAGTGGATTATCCATTAACCTCGGTTTTCGAAAGAAGCTGAATCCAATGCCATCGATTGCAGTCTGGGCGGAAAGCACGGTTGGATCGATGATTGAAACCTTATACCTTGAGCAGTCACTTGCTTATTCGGAAACTCCGCTTTGGGAAGATTATCGTACGCAGCGTAGTCATATTCTTCCCCTCTGGCGTCACCGGTATACCCTTCTTTCGGGGGTGACTCCATCGGGGGAAGTGGATGCGGTGAGCGGAGCCACGGAGTCTCACCGCTTTGCCCTTGATCCATATCTTGTTGCAGGAAAAGGAAATGAATTTGTTTTGTGTGTGGAAATCAATGCACCTGCGGATACCAATGATTGGCATAAGGATCCTATTCTTGGTCAGCCTTCCTTGCTTTACAGTTGCCTAATCCAAGTCGATAGGGAGGAGCCTTATTACCTGCTTGAACTGACGGGTCATGGTGGAGGTGATGCATTGGAGAAAGGTAATATCCAATATGATTTGGATGAAATTGATTCTGCCAAACAGATGAAGGATTTGTTTTTGGTAAAACTGGAAAAATAAATTTACCTTTCCTGCTCCCAAGAGTTAGGTTCATTGATTATGAATCACCCATTTGCCATTTTCCTATCCGGACTAATGTTTTGTTTTTCATTGGCTGCAAAAGAAGTCAGGCCTTCGCATACTCCTAAAGAAAGAATTCCGGGCAAATCAGTGAGTTTGGATTGGACTAAGCCTATACCTGTGCCATCTCCACTTACTGTTAGCGTTTCGGTAAAAGGGGGACAACCCGCTCAGGATCCGGATGGTTTCGGGGTAGAAGGGCAGGGCTCCTCCCGTGTGGATCCTGGCGAAGCTCTGGCTCTTCGCTTTCAACAAGATGTGATGATTGATACCATTCGATTAGATGCAGGAGAGGAAGGTAAAATTGGAGGTCAGCTGAAGATTGGGAATAAAACACAAAACATTGTGAAAACGGATAGAGGTAAAAAGGGTAGGGAAAAGAGTGTGGTATCACTGGACGGACTCGGGCTCTTAAAGCGTGGTGAAATGCTGGTGCTCGATCCTGCACCATCAACCCCGAAATCTCCAAGCGGTAGCTGGAAATTAGTTGGACTGACCGCTCGCCCTTTTCCTCAGGAATAAAGGCAGTTATTTTTTATGACAAAATCACAATTGATTTTCTCAATATTAATGGTGCTTTGCACAGGATGTTTTGTTTCAGCAAATCCCCTTAAATCCGGATATTCATATCCAATCCCCAGCCTTAAAAAAGGGGCACACATTTTGTTTATTGGCGATTCAATCACTGATATGCAAAGAAGTCGTAACCCCTATGGGTGGGATCAAAATCATTTACTTGGGCACAGCTATGTATTTCTGATTGCAGGTCGCTTAGGAATCGATGCAGTTGAATCCAACTACACTTTTTCGAACCGGGGAATTTCGGGCAA
>CAXBQX010000103.1:0-3291 GCA_963978365.1 uncultured Opitutales bacterium
TGATGGGGATGGGTTTACCAATAAGCGGGAGAGCGAACTGGGGCAGGATGCATTGATTGTCGATTTTATGGAAGCGGGCGGGATTGCGGGTAGAATGTCCAACACATTTACCTATGCCGATACTTCAATGCAGGTGGTCACGATCAAGAGTGACCCGACTGGGTTTATCACCACATCGGTCACCAATAAAGAGCTCAATGCATCGGTCACCACCCAGTCCCTGAACGGGGCAACCAATGGTTCCCACTTTGCCTACTGGACGATCAATGGTGTGCGCCAGGTATCCCCCAATGGAGTGGCGAGCAGTAAGGTGAGTTTGAATATTTCGGGCACTACCGAGATTGTTGCCCACTATGTGCCCAGTTCCGAGGATACGGATGGGGACGGGGTGATGGACTGGTTCGAGCTTTATCAATTTGGTAGCCTCGACCTTGGCCCCACGGACGACCCGGACGGGGATGGGTTTTCCAACCGTCAGGAAAATGAGCTCGGGCAGGAGGCCCTGATCATCGACGAGGTGGAAGACGGAGGGGTCACCGCCCGACGCTCCAAGAGCGTGCTTTACTATGAGCAGCAAAACTATGCTCCCAGCGGGCTGGAGCTAAACAACACCATCACCTTTACCAACCTGCCCGCCGATACCCTGGTGGGCGGGCTGACCCCCACCGATTTAAATGATGCCCAGCTGGAGGATACTTATACCTTTTCCCTGCTCACCGGGCCCGGTGGGGAGGACTATGCCCGGTACTTTCTGAGCGCCAACCTGCTGCGCACCGCCAACCTCTTTTCTGCGGAGGCAAACCATTCCTTGCTCATCCGTGTGACCGACCCGGAGGGCTTGCACTTCGATCAAAATTTCACCATCCATGTGCTCGACCCTGCGGGCGATCCCGATGGGGACGGACTCTCCAACCAACAGGAGTGGATTGCGGGTACCCGCTACGACCACCCCGATAGCGATGGGGACGGGTTTTCCGACGGTACAGAAATATCCGCGGGCACCAACCCGCTCGATGCAGACAGTTTCCCCAATGCTGCACCGACCGATCTAAACTCCACCGATGTATTGCAGGTGGCGGAAAACCAGCCGGCGGGTACCTTTGTGGGCGAGTTCAATGCCACCGACCCCGACAGCGGGGCCATCCTGACCTACACCCTGGTGAGCGGGCAGGGGGATACGGATAATAATTTCTTTTCTCTGGATGAAAACGGCACCCTGACCACCGCATCGGTGCTCGACCACGAGGCCGGGCAGAGCCTGAGCATCCGTGTGCGGGTGCAGGATGAGTACAATGCGCAAACCGAGGGCAATTTCACCGTGCTTGTAACCAATGACCCGGCGGATGATGTGGCTGGCACCTTTACCGTGAGTGGGGGGCAGCACGAATTTCCCTACTTCCAATTTACCGATGCCGATGGGCATACGCCCGACTTTAGCACCCTGCGCTTACAGAAGGGGGCCATCTATGAGTTTGTTTCCTCCAATATCGCCAGTGGTCATACCTTTATGATTGGGGAGAGCTATGGGGACACCAGTTCCGATCTTGTCACCGGCAATACCCTGAACTCTTACCAAAACGGGCAAAAGCTCACCCTTACTATCCCCGCCGATTTTTCCGGTGAGCTCTATTACTTCTGCACCTACCACTCCCACATGGTGCAACCCTTCCTCGTCGGTAGAAAAACCCACACCGTGGACCTCAACTCCACCGTCTCCCTGGAAATGATCTGGGTGGAACCGGGCACCTTTACGATGGGTAGTCCGGAAACGGAGGTAGGTAGAAATGCAAATGGCGAGGTTCAGTATGAGGTATCATTTACAAATGGATTTTATTTAGGAAAGTATGAGGTTACGCAGGCTCAGTACGAAGCAGTGATGACTGGAAATGACTATGGGCTTAGTGCTACTCCTAGTGAATGGCCGAATCATCCTAATAGTCCGGTTGAGAAGGTATCATGGGATGATATTCAACTATTTCTAACTCATTTGAATACCCAGCATGCTGATAATATACCAACGGGTTGGGCTTATGTATTGCCTACTGAAGCGGAGTGGGAGTATGCCTGCCGTGCGGGCACTTCCACGGTGTATAGTTGGGGGGATTCAATCTCCTCTGACCACGCGAATTATGGTTGGGATGGAGATTGGAGTACAGAAGGAGGTAATAAGAAAACACGCGATGTTGGCCAATACACTGCGAACCTTTGGGGCTTTTACGATATGCACGGAAATGTGTGGGAGTGGACTGCAGATCGATTTGGATTGTACCCAACAGGCGAGCAAATAGACCCAGAAGGTTCTGAAACGGGCAATAGCCGAACCATGCGGGGCGGCTCTTGGCTAAGTTCAGGAGATTTTCTGCGTTCGGCTTTTCGTGGAAGCAGTCTTCCAAGAAACTCATACAATGGTGCCGATTCTTTTGGCTTCCGCCTAGCTTTTAAACAAGTCACAAAACAGGAGATTGATCTCAATGCCTCTGCTCAAAATTTGTACGCCTATGAGGATAAGCCTGCGGGTACGGCAGTGGGTGTATTGGTGACCAATGCAGAGGACAAGGGGGTATCCAATACCTATTCCTTGCTTAGCAATTATCCCGATGAATCGAATTTCTCAATCCGTGGAAATATTCTTTATTCCGCAGATGTTTTTGATTTCGAAACCAAACCAACCTACGAGATTGGAATAGAGGTGCAAAGCCCGGACGGGTACACAACCACAACCCATACAATAAACATTAAAAGTTATATCGCTTGCAAATTTATTGGAAAACTGACCATATGCTGATATCGTTAAAATATAGAATAAAAACCCACCAAAAATTAAGGTATAGAATAGTGTACTGTCCCAAAGGGCATAGTCTCTTCCAAATGCCATATGAGCGAATATTAGTGAAATAATTGAACTAATTAATGGAAAAGAAAGAAATAAAATTAAATATTTTGCATCAAATGATAATGAATTCGCCATGATTATATTTTCTTTCAAAATCGATGAGATGATAATCCATGAAATAGCATAAAGAAACCCTGCTAAGAGCCACTTACCAATGATCTTAATCTTGCCAGGCTTTTTTTCACTTTTTTTATTCTCACTATCAGCCATCATTGAGACATTTTCATCATTATCAAAATCTAAATTGTTTTTTGCAACGTCTTCGGCGGAATCCATATATGTGAACTCTTTCGATTTATCATCTTGATTATTGTTATCGCTCATTATTAAACCTGTTAATTTTATTATTAAAGTTTTTCTACAAAAAGATCGGAAGAGCACACGTCTGAACTCCAGTC
>CAXBQX010000104.1:0-3124 GCA_963978365.1 uncultured Opitutales bacterium
ATTGTCGCCCTAGGTGGAGTATGTGGGGGCTTCCTCGGTATCTTTGCCGTCTTCTTTGCTCAGTTCCTGCAAAAGTTAAAATCCACAAATTCTGAAGCAGTAACCCATTCATGAGTAAACAATTCTCCAAAGTATCGGTTATTGGTCTTGGTTATGTCGGACTTCCCCTGTCCCTGCAGTTCGCCCGTTCCGGGGTTTCAGTTCTTGGTTTCGATCTAGATCAACAAAAAGTCGATTCGATCAATGCAGGTAAGACTTATCTGAAGCATTTCCCCTCGGAAAGCATCGCCGAGCAGGTCGATGCCAACCGTTTGGAAGCCACGACCGATCCCTCCCGATTGTCCGAAGTGGAAGCGATTCTTATTTGCGTACCCACACCTCTGGATGATCATCGCGAGCCCGATCTCTCCTTCGTATTGGATACCGCAAGAACGATTGCTCCACACCTTGCAAAAGGAGTACTGGTCACCTTGGAATCAACCACTTATCCGGGAACCACAGAGGACGAACTTCGCATCGTTTTGGAGGAAGGTTCCGGAATGAAAGCAGGCACGGATTTTCACTTGGCTTACTCCCCTGAACGGGAAGATCCAGGCCGGGATGATGCGTCAGTCAAAACTATACCCAAGGTGGTCGGTGGATACACTGAAAAATGTGCGGAATTGGCTGAAGCTTTATATGGGCAGGCATTGGATAAAATTCATCGGGTATCTTCCTGTCGGGCAGCGGAGGCTACAAAACTTTTGGAAAATATTTTTCGCAGTGTGAATATCGCCTTGGTTAATGAGCTCAAGGTGGTTTACGAAGCCATGGGTATCGATGTGCATGAGGTGATCGATGCCGCAGCCACCAAACCCTTTGGCTTTATGGCATTCCGTCCCGGTCCGGGTTTGGGTGGCCATTGTATTCCGATTGACCCCTTTTACTTAACCTGGAAAGCAAGAGAGTTTGGCAAGCATACCCGCTTTATTGAACTGGCAGGGGAGATCAATACCGCTATGCCGGACTATGTAATATCAAAAGTTGCGGATGCTCTCAACGACGAGGGTAAGGCAATCAAAGGCTCCAAGATTTTGGTTCTCGGACTCGCTTACAAGGCAAATGTCGATGACTGCCGGGAATCTCCCAGTTTTGTACTGATGGAGAAATTGGAAGCTAAGGGTGCGATAGTAGAATATAATGATTCATTTGTGCCCGTTGTCCCGCCAACTCGAGAACATGCCCATTTTACTGGGAAAAAATCCGTGGAAATTGAGGATGCATACGACCTCATTTTGGTGTCCACCGATCATGCCGAATATAAAACTTTTGATTTCAGTGGTTATTCCTGCCCACTTGTCGATTCCCGAAACTGCATCCAGCATAAGCCAAAAAAATATTACCACGCTTGAGTAAAAAATATTTAGTTACTGGTGCCGCGGGGTTTATTGCCTCGCAAGTCAGTAAGCAATTGCTTGATCAGGGTGATCATGTCGTAGGGGTGGATAATCTCAATGATTATTACGATGTACGGCTTAAGAACTGGCGACTCGAGCAACTCAACGCTCACCCAAATGCAGAGAATTTTTCTTTTGCTCGTTTGGATATCGAAGATCAAGCGAAGCTAAGCGATCTTTTTCGGGCAGAGGGCCCATTTGATGCCGTGCTTAACTTGGCTGCCCGTGCAGGGGTTCGCTACAGCATGGAAAACCCTCATGTATACCTTTCCACCAATGCCGAAGGTACCCTCAACCTACTCGAGTGTATGCGGGCTCATGGATGCAAAAAACTGGTTTTGGCTTCCACATCCTCCCTTTATGCCGGTCAAAAAATGCCATTCACCGAGGACTTGGCTGTGAATGAGCCTCTTTCTCCTTATGCTGCCTCCAAGAAAGCCGGCGAACTGATGGCTTACAGTTATCATAAGCTTTACCAGATGGATGTTTCGGTTGTTCGCTATTTTACTGTCTTTGGACCTGCGGGTCGCCCTGACATGTCTCCCTACCGATTCATTAAATGGATCGCCGAGGAAGAAACTATTCAAATGTTTGGAGATGGGTCGCAATCCCGTGATTTTACTTATGTGGATGATATAGCTAGGGGAACCATTGCAGCGATTCAGGATGTCGGATATGAGATTATCAATCTAGGCGGTGGCAGAAATCCGGTTTCCTTAAACACCATTATTTCCAAGCTGGAAGAGTTATTGGGTAAGAAAGCCAAAATCGATCACAAACCCTTCCATGTGGCCGATCTGATGGAGACCTGGGCAGATATTTCCAAGGCTAAAAATTTATTGGGTTGGGAACCGCAGGTTTCGCTTGATGAAGGGCTCGAGCAATCAGTTCAATGGTATATGGATAACCAACATTGGCTCAAGGAGGTACAGGTCTGAGTACCACTCCACAGATTGCCCTAGTAGGCTGCGGGTACTGGGGGAAAAACCTCTGTCGGAATTTTTATGCCTTTGGGGCTCTCTCTTCCGTTGTCGATGCTACGGAGAACGGTCAAACCACTGCCCGATCCATTGCTCCTGATGCCGAAATAACTGATAGCTTGGATGATGTGCTGAGGAATGATCAAATTCAGGGCGTTGCCCTGGCAACACCTGCAGAGACCCATGCCGATTTAGCGATCCATGCCATGCAGGCAGGAAAAGATGTCTTTGTCGAAAAACCCATGGCCTTGACCCTGGAAGATGCCGAAAAGATGAAAAAGGTAGCGGAGGAAACAGGACGCATTCTTATGGTCGGTCATCTTCTGGAATACCACCCTGCGGTTCTTAAACTTCGAGAGATGATCGCTTCCGGAGAGTTAGGCAAAATTAATTATATTTACTCCAACCGTTTGAACTTTGGGAAGGTGCGGACCGAGGAAAATGCCCTCTGGAGTTTCGCTCCCCATGATGTGGCTGTAATTCTTCGTTTGATGGGACAGGCCCCGGTAGAGGTTTCCGCATGTGGTGGATCTTACCTGACCAATGGAATTGCAGATACCACTCTGTCCAATCTAAGGTTCGAAAACGAATCCCGGGCTCATATTTTTGTCAGTTGGTTACACCCATTCAAGGAACAGCGTCTCGTGGTTGTGGGAGATAAAAAGATGGCGATCTTTAATGATGTTGCTCCCTTTGGAGAAAAACTTC
>CAXBQX010000105.1:0-3117 GCA_963978365.1 uncultured Opitutales bacterium
GAGAAGTGTGGGTAATTTCATACCCATACTCTCTTCCTTTGAGCTAATTTTAGGCAATCAGATTATTTGGCTGCGAAATAGAGAACGACCGCATAGAGCACTCCGACCACGACCACAACAAAGGGTGCGGGCACTCTCCTGACCATAAGAAGTCCAAGGGTTAGAACAAAAGCCACTGCATTCTCCCGAGCCCAATTCATATTCATCAGGATCTGAACGAGGACACCAGCAACCAATCCACCTGCCACTGCATTCACTCCCCGCTGGGCTTTCGCCGCCCATGGGTATGATTTTAATTTCCCCCAAAAGGGATAAACAAAAAATAAGAGTAACGTGCCTGGCAGAAAAATCGCCCAACCTCCGATCATTGCCCCACAAAACTGGCGGACCCATCCCCCGCCCTGCTCACACAATCCACCGGCATAAGCCGCAAAAGAAAACATCGGTCCGGGCAGTGCCTGAACCAAACCAAAGCCGGCAAGGAATTCATCCTGGCTCATCAGCTTGGCCGATTGAACCAGTTCACCCTGCATCAAAGGAACCACCACCTGCCCCCCGCCAAAAACCAAATACCCGTATCTGTAAAACCGCTCGAAAGTTTGAAAGAGAGAATGCCCAGAGGAGACCGAGCCGATGACTCCGAGGAAAAGAAATCCGACAAACAATCCAAATACTCCCCAGGGAGTCTTCAATCGAATGGAGATTGAGCTCTCAGGATTAGACTTCTCATGATCCAAAAAAACCGCCAATCCTCCCCCGGCAAGAAATGCGAGCGGGATCGCCCACGGGCTTTCTGCCAACATCACCACCGCAAGTCCATGTGCCCACAATCCAAAGGTTAAAAGATCGGTGGTTACTTTTCGACCAAGCGACCAGGCCGCCCAAGCCACAAAAGCCGCCGCCAAAGGAGCAAGGAAGCCTAACCACTGCGGTAGTCCCTGCTGACCCAACATTGCCGGAAGCATCGATACCGCACTCATAAACAGGATTACCGGCAGAGCCCAGACTAGCAGGGTCAGCAAGGCGAGAGTACGACCACCCCGCTCCAATCCAATTGCAGTGATTACCTGGGTACTGGTAGGCCCGGGAAGAAAACTGCATAGGGCCATCCATTCAAGCAAGGCTTTTTCGGTAAGGTATTTTTTCTTTTGAACCAGACGGTCGAGAAAGACCCCCAGGTGAGCCTCTGGTCCACCAAAAGCTACAAGGGAACAAAGAAATACATCCTTTAAATATTTCCCCCGGGAAAAGGAATCTTCATCCGTTTCCAACTTTGTATCCGATACGGGCATTTACCGATTTTCGAAAAAATTCTTATGCAAGGTATAGGCAAGAAAGGCACCGATGACCTGAGCGATGCAAAAATGTAAAATATCGCTCGGAGATATTCCGGCAAAGGTATTGGAAAAGGACCGGCCTATGGTTCCCGCGGGATTGGCAAAGGAGGTGGATGAAGTAAACCAGTAAGCTCCCCCAATGTAGGCAGCTACGGTCATGGCAACTTTCTCTTTGGAGGAAAGAAGGATGATCAGAACCAACCCAAAAGTGGCAAAGATCTCGCTGACAAACTTGAAGGTACCCGAGCGGTCTTTGTCGGAGAACTGGATGGGATCGATCCCAAAAATGTAGTTTGCCAGGATGACCCCAAGGATGGCTCCCCCAATTTGGAGAACCGAGAATTTAATCAGCGTGGCTGAGGAAATTTCCCCACGCAAACGCATCACCAACGAAACCGCCGGGTTAAAATGGGTGCTGTGCTTCATAAAGACCGTAATCAAAAAATACAGGGCAAAGACCGTAGCGAAGGTATTTCCGAGCAGGGCAATCGCATCGTTCCCCATGCTTAGCTCCGCACCCATAATGCCCGATCCAACCACGGCACAAAAAAGAAAAGCAGTGCCTAGAAATTCAGCGATATATTGGGCAGGCTTGGGTTGATCTGTTGGTTCTGTCTCACTCATATTTTAGTGTCTCCCCTTTAGTGGTTGTCCAAAGAAGCCGGAAGGGTTTCCACAAATGCCCGGATTTCATCGCGTACTTTTCGATAGCACTCCAGTTGCTCTTCCTCTGAGGCTCCATTTTCTGCAAGTTCCTTCGCCATCTTGGGAGGATCAGGAAAACCCACATGGACTACCTTGCAGTTGGCTGGAAAAATAGGACAGGTTTCATGAGCATGCCCGCATACCGTAACCACCACATCGAGCTGGGTATCGGCAAAGTCCCGAATGTTTTCCGACTTCTGCGATCTCACATCTACCCCCGCTTCCGCCATCACCGTGACCATGTGCGGGTTAAGCCCGTGCGTTTCAATCCCCGCGGAGTAGGCTTCGATTTGATCGCCCTTTAGGTGACGGGTCCACCCCTCGGCCATTTGACTACGGCAGGAGTTGCCCGTGCACAGGAAAAGTAATTTTAATTTCTCATTCATATGTATTAGATAAGGTTTTGGAAAAGAGTGGTTAGCAACAGGTCGAGGCAGCTTCCCGTTGGCGCTTACGCAGCTCCACCGGCGGACAGGCGGTCACAGAATTAAGATTCTTCAGATCATCCAACAGATCCCTGTCTGCCTTCACCTGATTGCGAATCCAATTCATAAGAGGGCGGAGATTAGCTTGCTCTCGATTGATCCGGTAATGTACCCAACGCCCATCCTTTCGACTGAGCACCAATCCGGATGCGACGAGGATGCCCATGTGTTTGGATGCGGTGGCACCGGTTACCCCGAGCCACTCATGAATTTGGCAGGCACAAAGCTCTTTGCTTTGCAACAGAGCCGCGATCACCCGCAAACGGTTGCGGTCGGACAGGGCCTTAAAGAGATGATCAGGAGTAGCCATATTTAGTTAATTGGCTAAACATAAAATGCCAAAACAGACAAGGCAATGTAGTTGTTTACGGCACACCACTTCGTTGCAAAAAAGTTACAAAGTGCTGGGAATTTCGGTGCAAACATCCCCTATCCTTGGATCGTGCTCAAACCCTTGGGCACATTTTATCCAAAACAAAAACTAACTGAATCTAAACCTCAAATCATATGAAAACTCTTAGTTATACACTTTGTGCCGTCTTGGCTGCAGGCTTTGCCTTTACTGGCGATGCTCAAGTAAAACCCAAAAG
>CAXBQX010000106.1:0-3101 GCA_963978365.1 uncultured Opitutales bacterium
AGGGCATTTTGGTGAAAACCACTCTCACTATGTTCACCCCCTGTTAAAATTAGACCTGTACTTGAGATTGTTATGTGAGAAACTTGAGACATAACATCTGAGTATTTTTGTTTGGATGTAGCAAATTTTCTCTTAAAGGATCCATCCTTCAAAAAAATGCTTACCCTATTATTAGCATATTCGGCCACATAGAGTTCGTCAGCTTCATCAAGGTCTATACTTAAAGGTCTATTAAGTTGACCGTCTAAATTACCCTCCGTTCCCCACTTCCTTAAAAAGTTCCCATTCGAATCAAATACCTGGATACGGTGATTGCCATCTTCTGAGACAAAAACTTCGTTATCAGAGGATATGGCAATTCCCCGAGGCTTATTGAATTGCCCATCTCCATTACCGTTACTTCCAAATGCTTTTACAAATGTGCCATCACGCTCAAGGATTTGAACTCGATGGTTGGTGGTGTCCGTTACATAAATTCGATTACTTGGACCCATCGCAATCTCCCCCGGGTCGTTAAATTGAACGTTTCCAGAACCCCTAGACCCAAAACTACGGATGAGTGAACCATCGGCTTGCAATTCGTGAATCTTATCGTTCCCGGTGTCTGTTAATAGAATTTTTCCGTCGGGAGTAACCAAAAGGTCGTGAGGGGAACAGCCAGAAGGCATTGCTACACGATCTGTTATATACCAGTTGTCCTGCGGTCCACGTTGTGCATGAACTAACACAAGCAAAGGTAAAGCTGTTATGAAAATTTTCATATAATAAAGTAGAATGTTTTTCATTTCAAAATTGGTGAAGAGAGTGATCATCTTTAGAAAATGGCACTTTGAAACTATGGGAGATCGATTAGTTATGGGGTAAATTAGTCGACAGAAATGCTAAAACGCAAAAGTATATAAAATTTAAAATAAGTGTCCTATTTGATTATCAGGTTGATTAGGGTTTTCAACAAAACTTTTAAAATGTGAACTTGTATTCCTAGTAATCTCCAATTCTTACTACTCACCTTGACAGAAAGATTTAGGGCAACTGAAACTTTAGCCAGTGATTTTCAGGATAGCTCAACTCAACCAAATTGAAGCGAGAATTCTATTGTCGTTCCTGTCTTGAAACGGAATCGATACCATCTGTGCTTCTAATTGAAATTGGACACATCCTCCAATGTAGTCCAATTTTTACCCAAGAAAAAACTTTACATCTTCCCCCCTAATGCTGATACATTGGGGGTTTACGCCGGGATAGCTCAGTTGGTAGAGCAACGCATTCGTAATGCGTGGGTCGTCGGTTCGAATCCGATTCTCGGCTCTCTTTTTTATTGTTTCCTTTAGTTGATTCTTACCAACTTGCTAATATCCAAAAGGGCGGTTATCGGTTTTAGTATGTTTCAAAAGTTCTTCTGTATTTCGTTCATTGCAATCTTTCTATTTGGTTGTGAAGAGGAAAAAACCGTAAATGTGGGGAATGTAAATGGGGAGTCTGCCCTGACCCGAATGGAGCGAATCAAGGAGCTTGAGGCAGATTTAGAAGTCGCCGAATGGGAAAATGCTCGTCTTAGCTTAAAACTGAGAAAAGTGAATGGCGGGTCTTTGGTTCGGGATAAAAAAACCAACCTTTGGCATTATGATGTGGAACGGACCCCTTTTACAGGGATTGCCACCGAGCAATATCCCGATGGGGTACCTCAAGCCGAGGCCCACTTTTTGGAAGGCCAAAAAGATGGAATGGAAAGATTTTGGTATCCCAATGGTCAGCTTAAAGAGGAAGGGCAGTGGTTCAATAACCGGGCAAATGGGTTGATGCGTTCCTGGGATGAGAAAGGAAAGTTATCCAAAGCCGTCCGTTACAAGAACGGAGACCTGATAGAGGTCCTTCGGCAGTAAGATATTAATCCGAAAAACTTAACCCACGCGGAAGGGGAACTTCCCCAATCCATTCTGGCCTTTCACAAAAGACTTCTCCCCAAGGTGTGGATAGCACCTCTTTGACGAGGATTTGATAGGCTTTTTCGGGTTGCCCGTAGGAAAATGTCAGGAGGATATCGGTGCGTTGGTTTGGCTTGTTTTCTTCATCGGCGTCGCAGATTTTGATTGCTCCGCCTGCTCCAGATTCATCCGGGCAGAAATAGTGAAGTTGGTCAGGGAATGGAGTATTGAACCGGAACACAATATCTGCCTGCCCGGATCCATTTCCGAGGATATTCTGATTGTATAGTTTTTCAGAATCTTCGGGAGCGTATCCGATCATGAAAGCATTCCCATGAGTCGATTTATCGAGCTTGATCCGGTAAGACAGCTTGCGGTCAAAAAATAAAGTAGTTGGGTGGGTGGCATTATGATCGATCATCGTATCTCGCTTCACCTCGAAGCGGTTGTCTTTCCATTGTACACCCAGTAGGACCTCGATGGCCAAGAGACGAGTGGTCTCCCACTGGACGCCAAACCCTTTGGCTTCCTGAAGGATTGGATCAAAGGCATCCCTTTGCACCATTTGTGGGGAATGATGTGCGATATGTCTCCACTGATCTCTCCAAGTATGCGCAAAGGCAACGCGCCATTTTGCTAGCTCAGTTTGGGCAGATGGTGGATAATCCAGCGTGTAAAAGTGCAGGAGGTTTTGCCGTAGCTCATGATTTTGGATGCCGAAGAGCAATTCCCGAAATTGATCCTCTTCAAGTGAGAAGATGGAGCGCAGGTAAAAGTCACTGAATTTATTTAGACGGAAGGAATCAAAAATTCTGCGACCAATTACTTCCTTCGGGTGAATCTGCGCTTCTGCCTGAGAAATAAAAATCAGGGTGCTTAGGGTAGCAAGCAGACATAGAATTAAGCGGTGCATGAATCTCAAAAGTACTTAAATTAAATTAGGCTACAAGCACTTTTGGCACTCCAGGACAATGAGCCAAGGGCAACCAGTCTTCCCCAAATGATGAATCTGGTTGGATTCTTGCAACAGTTGTTTCGAAACTAATGAAAAAATCGTTTTTTTCTTTGCTTCTAAAAGGCGTCTGAGCCAACCAGATAGAAAATTTATTCAATGCGTGGAAAGAATTGGGTGTAGATGGATGGTCAACCGCACCTTATCGATCGAGCCGAGCGATT
>CAXBQX010000107.1:0-3080 GCA_963978365.1 uncultured Opitutales bacterium
TACATCCACAATGGGCAGGAATTTAAATTCTGCTGCAAACCCTGCATTCCAAAATTTAAGAAAAATCCGGAAAAATACATCGATGAATTGAGAGACGAAACCTCTCAACCTTAGTTGCCTATTCTAGAAGCTATTTTTAGAACCCATTACCAGATCATGGTGATGGGATACTTTTTAATATTTTCATCATTTCCCACGATCGGCATTTCTTCAGATAATGCTGTGGCCACTAAAATACGGTCAATTGCGTCATCGTGATGATAAGGAAGCTCTGAAAGGCGAAAACTGTGCTCTCTGGTAATTGCTAAAGAGCGTACTTGCCAAATATCGCACTGTTTTTTGACCCATGAGCGGGGTGCCTCTGGCATCTCTAAGGTACCATCATTATATTTTAAACAAATTTCCAGAACGGATGCATCACTAAGAAAGAATCGGTTTGATGGATCATCGAGTACATCCTTTGCAGTACGTCCCAATTTAAAAGGATCACTGGTCATCCAGACAAAAGTAAATGTATCGAGCAACAGCCTCATCAAAAGTAAACCACAGTATCTCCAACCCTGCCCGCAATCTCTCTTTTCTCCTTAACCTTCACAGATTTAGAGGTGGTTTCACCTATTTTAGGACGGTTAGTTTTTTCGATTTCTGAGCAGGAAATTAACCGGGCAATGGGTTTCCGTCCACGGGCTAAGACAATTTCTTTTCCGTCTTCAACCTGCTCTAATAATTTAGATAAATGAGTTTTAGCATAATGCACAGTATGCATTTTATTTAGCTAAATTGTTTACTTAGCTAAGTCAATCGAATTTGTCCCAAATAATCCCCATTAATGAAGGCATTTTGTGAAAAATTTCGTGTTTTCCTGATGAAACCTTTGGATTTCTTACAACTTTTTCTTGTTACAGGAAGGCTTTCACTATTTTTGTCATTTTATGAGAAGATCTTTTCTCCAATTCTTTATACTTATTACTTTTGGAGCTGGATTGGGTTTGGTCCATTCCCATGCCAAGCCAGAAAACTGGATTACCAAGGATTTGAAATTATGGAAGGTTCCTGCCGGAAATAAAAAGTACAATTGGTACCAGGTACAAAATAATATCCTATATCTAAGAAGCGATCCCCAGCGAAAACATTCGGTCCTAAAAACTAGGCAATCTTTTCGTGATTTTAACTGCAGTTTTGAATTTCGATTTATCGATGGAAATATCGATTCGGGCATTGAGCTTAGGAACAACGATCAAATTCAAATTGGGATTTCGGGTTCATTAAAACGCGACATGACCGGATCGCCCTACATACCAGGTAAGGGCTACCCTAAGGCCGCAGTCGGCGTGGATCAACTCCTTAGGTCTAAGGGCTGGAATCAAATGACCATCCGATGCACGGGCCCAATTTACCAAGTCACTTTGCAAGGAGTCTTGGTAGTTGAATACGAGTCACCTAGGGCGATTATGGAAGGACCTATTGGGATTCAATTACATGGAAATCGGGACATGAAGATCGATTTCCGCAACTTCTTTATAGATACTCTTTAACCAGACCATACCAATCTTAGTCTCAAAGATAGTCTTGTTGATTCCGACCAATACCCATCCTTGAATACAGCTTGCATCTTGTTAGGTGCACAGCGACATTCTCAACATGGCCAAACGTAACTCACTTACTAACCTACTTTGGGAACTGGTTGCCATCCCCAGCATCAATCCCTCACTAGATCATGAGGGAATCGGTTGCGGTGAAGAACCGGTAGCCACCTACTTGCAGTCCCTTGCTGAAAAAAAGGGGTTGGAAGTTGGTAGGCAAACCGTACTTCCTGGTAGAGAAAATCTCATCATCAGGCTAACTCCATCGGGCAAGGTAAGGCAAAAAATACTGCTCGCACCACACCTCGATGTCGTACCGGCACCTTTGAGTTCATTTTCTCCCAAAATATCCAAAGGGCGACTTCATGGAAGGGGCTCCTGCGACACCAAAGCATCCGTAGCCTGTTTTTTTCATGCTCTGACCGCCCTTGCTGATTCTCCGCAACGGCCCAAAGAGACGGAAATTAGCTTTATCGGACTGGTGGATGAAGAATTTGCCCAATCCGGTTCCAGAAAGTTTGCAAAGCTGGGTCCCAAAGGAGATCTTGCCATTGTCGGAGAACCCACCCAACTGCAAGTGGTCACCGCTCACAAGGGAAGCCTTTGGATTCAACTAAAGACTTTGGGGAAATCTGCTCATGGAGCGACCCCGGAAAAGGGTATCAATGCCATAGAAGCAATGCAACGGGTGCTCGGTATTCTTTACCACGAATACCCAAGGTTGCTTTCCAGGAGAATGCACCCACTGCTCGGGCAAGCGACCCTGAGTGTGGGAGCCATACACGGGGGAAGCCAACCCAATGTGGTTCCGGATCTTTGTATGGTCGATCTGGACCGCAGAACCCTACCAGGGGAAAGTATCAACGGAATCATCCAAGAGTTAGAGGCTAGCTTTAGATGTCTGGGTGCCCAGAAACCAGAAGTTCGTATTTCCCGAACAGTACCCTGCCCACCTTTACAAACCGATCCTGACCTGCCCCTCGTTCGATTATTTCTTCAAAAAGTGGGTAGACGTAAAAGCCATGGAGTGCCCTATTTTACAGATGCCTCCCCTGTTGCTATGGGAGGTACCCCTGCGATCGTTTTTGGCCCCGGCAATATTGATCAGGCACATTCCCGGGATGAATGGGTTTCACTCGAAGAAGTCGAGCGCGGACACGCCAAAATTCTCCATTTCCTCCAATCCCTCCCCTAATTCTCAACCACAATCAAAACGAGCATTAAATCCCTCTTTTCAAGCCCTAAACAATCTAGGCTTGTCAAAGAATGGGGTTTTTTTCCATAGTTTTCCTTCCAGTCATAAAATATTGCTGGTCAAACAAACTAAACAAACTCCCAACGATTTATGAATCCAGCCCAAGCGAATCTTTCGAGTCCTCTTTCACGCCGTCAATTTATTGGCACTTCTGGAAAAGCTGCTATTGGTGGTGCCCTGGCTGGAATGGTATTGCCTCATGTTCATGGACAAAGTGGCTCGACCAAGAAGATCGCCCTGAT
>CAXBQX010000108.1:0-2965 GCA_963978365.1 uncultured Opitutales bacterium
AAAGCAATGCCTCGACTTACACCATCACTGTACAGGCAAAGGATGAATTAAACGCCACCACCGAAGGCAACTTTACGGTAACCTTGCTTGATGTGAATGAACCCCCAACCGACCTCAATTCCACTACGGTGCTAACCATCACCGAGAACCAACCGGTTGGCACCATCGTGGGCGAGTTTAATGCAACCGATCCAGAGGGTGGGGAAATTACCTATTCCTTGGGTACTGAAGACTGGCAAACCCACAACCATTTATTCTCATTGGATGCAAATGGAACCTTGCGGACGGCTAAGCAAATTGACTACGAAACCTTTAACAGATGGAAAAAGGTACGAGTAAATGCCACTGATGCGTTGGGAGAATCCATAACCAAGCTTTTCACTGTAGGCGTTGAAGATGTGAATGATGCTCCCGTTGTTTCAGGACAAGGATCGAGTTCTGGATCAAATAAAATATTCGTTCAGGAGGGGGAAGTGTTTAAGAGCGGATTTACCTGGGATATGACTTACGGGGGTATCGGAAATGATACCTTCAGAGGAATGGTTTCTGCCCACGATGGTGGCTATCTGATCGTTGGTTCTTCCGACTCGAATAAAAGTACCCATAAGAGCGATAACAGTAAGGGTGGTACAGATTATTGGCTTATCAAAGTTAACGAGGCGGGTGAACGAATTTGGGACAAGTCTTATGGGGGGAGTGATGATGATAGCTGCTCGGGGATTATTCCAACCAAGGATGGCAACTATTTGCTCTTTGGAAGCTCAAAATCTCCAGACAATGGCGATAAGTCGGAACCATCCCAAGGTTCGAGCGATTTTTGGATCCTTAAAATAGATCCAAATGGTTCCAAAATTTGGGACAAGAGATATGGTGGTGGGTCCGAAGATTCTTGTAAGTATGCCATGCAGTTGGAAAATGGAGATTTTGCCCTGGGTGGGTCTTCACGTTCGGGTGTCTCGGGAGATAAGAAACATGCCGGTTTTGGGGATCTTCCAGACTATTGGGTCCTGCGTGTGGATGAGAATGGGTCTAAATTATGGGATTATACTTACGGTGAAGAAGATTGGGATGTTTCCAACCAGAAAGGAATCTTACCCGATGGAAAATGGCTAATCTTTGGATACTCCAGAAGTAATAAGGGAGAATTCAAATCTGCTACCAAGAAAGGTGGGGATGATTACTGGGTGGTAAAAGTGGATGACCAAAATGGCTCGATGATCTGGGATCAATCTTATGGCGGTGCAAGCTATGATTATTTGTACGATGCACATGTTCTCGAAGATGGATCATTCTTTATGATCGGTGCATCCCGGACTGGTTCTGGAAATTCTGGGGATCGTGCATCCATTGCCAAATCTGAAGACGATGATGGTTCTGATATTTGGTTGGTAAAGGCAGATGCGAATGGGTCGATCCTGTGGGAGCGTACCTTTGGTGGAGAAGGATCTTCCGGTTGGCCCGCAAGAATAGAGGCACTTTCAAATGGGCACTTTGCGATATCCTCCACAATTTCAGGAAGAGCAAAATATGATGTAACGGAAGGGCCCAAAGGTGTCTTAAGTACTGATTATTGGCTCATTAAAATGGATGTTGAGGGGAATAAAATATGGGACCGAAGATTTGAGGGAGATGGTTATGAAAATCCAGCAAACTTGATGCACACAAGGGATGGAGGGATTATGCTTGGCGGTTCCTCTTATTCTCATGCAGGTTTAGATAAAACTCATACCCGTCTTAATTTATCCGACTTTTGGGTATTAAAACTCGACGAAGATGGGAGAAAGAGAACTTTGATTTATGATCCGGATGGAGATGACTTAACATGGTCTATCGCAGAAGGTAACGATGGCGATTATTTTGAGGTGAATAGCTCGACTGGCCAAATTTTCTTTAAAGGGGCTAATTTTGAAAAGCCATTAGATACGGATGCTAATAACACATATGATTTGACCTTGAGAGCCACAGACCCAAGCGGTCTGTTTACAGAACATAATGTGACTTTCGTGATCCAAAATGTGAATGAGCCCCCGTATGACCTCAATTCCACCACCACACTCACCATTGCCGAGAACCAACCCGTGGGTACATTCGTAGGTGAGTTCAAGGCCACCGATCCTGATCATGGTGATAAGTTATCCTACAGGTTGGTAAAGGGTTACAACAATAACTCGCTCTTCACTCTCGATACCAACGGCACCCTCAAAACCGCCACAACTTTTGATTACGAAATCAATGCCTCGATCTACACCATCACTGTACAGGCAAAGGATGAATTAAACGCCACCACCGAGGGCAATTTTACGGTCAGTTTATTGGATGATAAATCGGATAACCCGCCTAGTGATTTGTGGCTGTCTAATAATCAGATTAGTGAAAATAAGGCGGTGGGCACGGAGGTGGGCCAGGTTGTTCCGCTCGATAAAAAATATGCTTACAAAGGGGGACAGGGGATTGGCAGTCATGTGGTGATCCTTCGAAATGCCAGTCACATGGGAGTGCAGTTTATCAAGGGAGAAGTCTTGAATGTTACTTTGATTGGAAATGGGGGCACTGTAAATGGAGTAACGATCTACCGGCCACAGGTAAACAAAGGCCCGACATGGTTACCACTAACGGGGCGGGGAGATTGGTGGGAACGGGTATTCCCGGGGGTATCACTTGTCTTGGAATCTGGAAATGAGGGCGTGAATTTGGATGCCCAGACGGGAATGCTCAGCGTGAACCGCATATTCGATTACGAAACGGATGGTTCCTCTTTTTCCTTCTCCGTGCGGGCGGAAAGACATGGAATGCACGACTTCAATAAATCCTTCACCCTAGCAATTAAAGATATCTTCGAAGATTTTGACCAGGACGGTACGGAAGACCACCTGGATGACGATATGGACGGGGATGGGTTTACCAATGCTGAGGAACTGGCATACGGTTCCGACCCGATGGACGCAAACTCGGTGGCGAATGCGGC
>CAXBQX010000109.1:0-2831 GCA_963978365.1 uncultured Opitutales bacterium
GTAGCCCGCTTCAAAAGTATTTTTGGCAGAAACATCAGACCGAAAAAGATGATATCTTTTTCTTGAAGTAGTGGAACCAGTGATCCCGTATCGAACGATTTGATAAGCGACTGCCCTTGCTGAACCATTTCCATTTGCCTGAGGGTCAAGTTCGGGTGATTGTGTGAAAAACCGTAGCCAGGTACCGGCAACTCCGAACCTCGATTTATGGAATGGGCCCTGTCCAAGGGAGTCGATTTCTGAATCCTGAAGGGCTCCAGTCGGCCAGTCTGAATCAATAATCCTAAGCGAATTCAAGGGAGACTTAGCAAATGAAGTCTTGGAGGTTTCTATCCAGGAACCACTATTCCCTGATTCGTTTAATAAACTCAATGCCATCCACACATTTCCATCGTTACGGAAAAGTGCACATTGTAAATCCTCTTGAATTTGGTCCAAAACGAAATGGGCAACTTGATTTCGTTCTAATTCTGCATTGGTTCTGGACTGAGTTTCTAAGACTTGGGTAGAGATCAGCAGGAGCATGCCAGTGAGTAGAGCAGTAACTGCAACGGCTACAATCAGTTCAAGAACTGTAAACCCGCTAATTTTTTGATGGTGCGGGTTCAACAATCTGATTTTTAATCGAGTTCGCATTCGCTAAGCGATCAATAAGAAATTCCAAGAGGAATTGTATTAATCTGTGGCTTTACCAAGGTAATCTCCAAATTTAAAATAACTTTCAAAACCTTGGCTAGATTGTTTTATCAGATCATCCCTAAAGACAATAGAGTTTTTTGGAAAGAGAGTCATCACACAGGAACCCCCAAAAGAGAAATATCCATATTCGTCCCCTTTCCTTACTTCGGATGAGCCATCGCGAGTCAGATGAACGGAACCCACACAAGTTGCACCAATTAGAATTTGAGTAACTGTGCCAACTTGAGGGTGTGATAGGGTGGAGAGATAACGTTTATTTTCCCAAAAGATAGAAATTCTTTGACGAAGAGCAATTGGACTTACGGAAAATAAATGACCATTGATTAAGGAAGTTTGGGATAATTTACCATCCATCGGGAAATGGAATCGGTGATAATCAACCGGGCATAAACGGCTTATAAGGATAGAGCCCTGTGCATAAAGACCTGCTTTTTGCGGACAACCAAGTAGGCGAGCCAAATCAAAAGCCTGTCCTTTCGCATAAATAAAACCGACTTGAGAAGCATCAGAGATTAAGAGGTGTCTGCCGTCTGCGGGAAAAATGAGACCTTCAGGATTTAACGGACGAGCAGATGGTTTTAATTTCCTGTAAAAGAATTCATTAAATGTATTGAATGAGTTGGAGTCTTCAAGGAACTCATCCTGCTTTAGGTCATATTTTTCGATGAAAGGCAAAATCTTGGACTTACTTTGAGGCAGATCCATTTTTCTACCATACCAATCGGAAAACCACTTTCTTTGGACCATGGACCATAAACCGATCTTGCCCAATACATTTCCGTAACTAAATCGCAACCACTTCTCGCCGTAAATATTTTCTACTTCGTAAGAGGAAGTGTACGGGTTCCAAAAGGTAATTTCCGGACTCATTTTAGAAGGAAAAGCCCAATCCGGAAGGGCAAAGGAACACAGGAACTATGCCTTTTGAATTTTCCCAGCTTTAATCGCTTTAACGGAAACCCACTGTCTTTTAATTTGACCACTGGGTAATTTGACGCGAATACGCTGAAGATTCGGGCGAAATGTTCTTTTGTTATTTTTAACTAATTGCAAACCGATACCGCCTGCTTTTTTGCTAACACCTTTATGAATAATACGACCACCAACTTTGGGTCTCTTTCCTGTAATTGAACAAATTCTAGACATAATAAATTGAGGTAAGAGTTTTATAATGTCTGAAATTTATTTTCTGACAAGAGTAAAGGAATCAACCCTAGGGGGCACTGGATATATCATACAAAATCTCATTTGTTTTTGGGTCCACTTGTAAGTAGTGCATTTGATAGAAGCTCCAACCTGATAAAAATGCTATGGATGTATCAACACCCAACACCAGACAGGTGGAGGCAAGGGCATCGGCTAACATGCCATTTTCCGCGACAATCGAAACCTGTGCCCTGCCCTCCAGTCCATAGCCAGTTAGAGGATTTATGATGTGGGAATAAACTCTTCCATTTATTTCGAGAAACTGTTCGAGATCACCCGATGTCGCGACTGCACAATTACTTAATTCGATGGTTTTGGAACTGGAGTTGGCTAACCCTCCAATTTTAACCGCCCAACCTTTTTTGAAGCGAGGAGCATCGCCAATAGTTAAATCTCCACCAGCATCAATTAAGGCTCTTGCGAATCCCGCATCCTTCAAAACTGCTAGCATTCGGTCAGCAATATAACCCTTCGCTACCGCACCGAGATCTAAAACCATATTTTTCTGAGTCAATCGAGCCGATTGATTGGACTCTAATAACTCTAGCTTTTGATATCCCGCCCGTGATAAACACTGGTCAATTTTATATTGGCTGGGCAATTTCTTTTGATGGCGGGCGATTCTCCATAATCTGGAAAGTGGACCGATGGTTATATCAAAGGCACCATCTGTTTGCGTAGATAGTTTCCTGGAAAAGGACAGGACTTCAAAAAGCTCATCCGAAACTCTTTGGTATTCTCCATGCCGAGAGCTTCTGGAAAAAATCGATAGTTCACTATCTGCCTCCCAGTCGCTTAGGATATTATTTAATCGATTTCCCTCCGCAAAAGCCTTAACGACAGCTGTTTGCAATTCCTCGCTCTCTTCTGCGTCTATCACAAGGGTTACATCCGTCCCCATTAATTTCTGATGAAATTTCAAAGGA
>CAXBQX010000110.1:0-2783 GCA_963978365.1 uncultured Opitutales bacterium
AGATCTCGCTGAAACCTGACTTATAAAATCCTTGGATAGGTGTAAGAAATATTTTAGTCATAAAGAGAATTAAGCATTAAAATCGGTTCTTTTTCCCATCTATTTAACGATTCCATGATTCAAGTCTATCTTCATCAAAATGGTCAGCAGGTGGGACCTTACCAAGTAAAAGACTTACAATCCTGGGTGATGTCTGGGCAACTGTCTGTGGATCAGTTGGCATGGTTTGAGGGATGTTCTTCCTGGGTTACTCTGGCAGAAGTCCCTGGTATCATACTTCCACAGGGAGGTCAGGGGGACCGATCTGCAGATGTACCACCCTTTGAAGCTTATGACGGGGAAGATCCGTATTTATTTATCAGTTATTCTCATCAGGACGCTCATTTGGTTTATCCAGAAATTATCCAGCTTTATGAATCCGGCTATAATATTTGGTATGATGAAGGAGTTGCTGCCAGCAATGAATGGCCGGAGGAGATAGCCAATGCTGTTTTAGGTTGCAGTGTTTTTGTCTGTTTTGTGTCTCCCCGTGCGACCGAATCGATTAATTGCAGGAATGAAATTAATTTGGCTCTCAATGAGAATAAGCCATTTCTTGCCATTCATCTGGAGCAGACTGAACTCCCCCCTGGCTTACGCCTGCGCATGGGAGATCTGCAGGCAATCCTCAAAGATAAAATACCCGCAGAACGATATTTTTCTAAGATTTCTACAACTTTGGACCAATTACTTGGCCGCAAATCCAAAGCAAACCTTGGTGCATCCGAAAAAGCATCTTCCTTATTTGTTTCGCGTGATGGCCAGACTTTTGGTCCTTACACTTTAGAGCAGACCCAGCAATTTTTCTCTGCGGGTCAACTTCTTGCCACGGATTATGCCATGCTCGAAGGGCAATCGGAATGGAAACTTCTGCCCGAGGTGATTGCACTTTTACAAGAGGCAGAAACCCGCCATGCCCAAGCAAGTAGTGCAGACCTGCCCGTAGTTAAAAAGGAATCGGAACCCCGTACCGAAGGATCCCCAAAGAATAAAGTAGCTGCTAAAAAATCTGTAAAAATTAGCGGCATGAACACCAAGAAAACTACCATCAAAGTAAGAGAAAAAAGCTTGGTGTCCAAAATCTTTGCTACTTTTGCGGTCTTTTTTGCCACAGCTCTTATTGTCGGTGGTTCCACCTTAGGGGCTTACTTGGTTGCCCCATCCCAGATTGGTCCAATCGTACGAAAATTTGGAGTTCCTATCGAGCAGTGGTTTCCTGGGCGGGAAGCAGATTCGGTTGAAATTGTGGAAGCCCCGCCTGGTACATTACAGGATGTTAAGTTGGCTCCCGAACAGTGGCATCATTTACGTTCGTCCGGTATCACATTGATGCCAATTGAGGGCGCAGATGGTTTGCAGGTCATTTCACCGGTCGATCCAAAACTGGCGATGAATGATGATGACTTGAAGATTCTTCAGTACATTGCACAGCACTTGGTCATTCTTGACCTGACGAACTCTCAGGTATCCGATGATGGGTTGGCCGTCCTACAAAAATTCCCTAATCTTAAGAAGCTGATTTTAGAGGGGTCCGAAAAGATTACCATTCAGGGAATCCAAAATATTTCTACCATACCAAGCCTTGAGCTTTTAAATTTAATCCGGTTGAAACTCGATGATTCCGCTATTGATGTCCTCTCAAAAATGGGAGGCTTACAGCAGGTCTTTCTTTATCAGACTGGCTTATCAGGCGATGCAATTCAGAAACTCAAGGATGCCCGTCCGCGGATGTTTGTGAACGCCGGTTAAGACTTTTTCGTTTGCACTTTGGATTTACGATTCGGAAAGCAGGTCCTGCATATTTGGCAGTCCAATCCATAACAACTGCGGGCACTGCAATGCTCACGGCCATAGTAGATAATTTGCAGGTGAAGAGCATTCCATCGGTCTTTGGAAAAATGTCTTTTTAAGTCCCTTTCGGTTTGAACAACACTTTTACCGGAAGTGAGTTTCCAACGTTGAGCCAGACGATGGATATGGGTGTCCACGGGAAATGAAGGGAAACCAAATGCCTGAGCCATCACCACCGAAGCTGTTTTATGGCCCACGCCTGGAAGGGCTTCCAGTTGCTCAAAAGTGTTCGGCACCTCACTTCGATGATGGAGGTTGAGGAGTTTGGATAGGTCATGAATGGCTTGAGCTTTTTTGGGTGCAAGTCCGCAGGGTCGGACGATGTCATTGATTTGAGATACCGATTTTTTAGCCATATCCTGTGGATTATCAGCCAGTTGAAAGAGCTGAGGAGTGATTTGATTGACCCGGTCATCAGTGCATTGTGCCGATAGTAAAACAGCTAGCAAAAGGGTGTATGGATCCTTATGATTTAATGGAACCGGAGGATTCGGATACATTTGATCCAGTGTTTGATCAATATAGTCAATTCGTTCTGAAAGCTTCATGAGGGACAAAAGTGCTGGTTCTAAATCATGGGTTCAAGCACCAATCCTCTCATCAAATCCAATAAAAAACATGGATAGTAATATCTTTGTATGAATTCGCATCGTTTGTATCAGATGTGTGAACAAGGTGTGACATTATGGCTCGGTCGGTGCGACCATTTGGAGCAGTTCTAAATCTTTAAGGTTGGGAAACAGAGAAGATTTGCAGATAAATTCAGGCATATTCTACTTTTCATTTTAGGTACGCATCTTGCACACACTCAATCACTATGAATGTTGACCCCGAAAGATTTACCGAGCTTGGAATATCCGCAATTCAACAAATGGCCGAGGTTGCCAAACGGA
>CAXBQX010000111.1:0-2720 GCA_963978365.1 uncultured Opitutales bacterium
ATGGATTGGGCAGTATGAATGAGAACTTGCCCAATTATGTGGTCATGCTCGCCCGGACCAATCACCCCCAGCAAAGTCTGTTTAACCGTCTATGGGGAACTGGTTTTATGCCCTCGGACCATCAGGGGATTCTTTTTCGGGCGGCGGAAAACCCCGTGCTTTATTTAAAAAACCCTCAGGGGGTATCCCGCAGCGACCGCCGGGCTCAGCTCGATGCCCTCGCTGCCCTCAACCAAAACCATTACCAGGAATTTGCCGATCCCGAAGTACTTTCACGGATTAAACAGCATGAGATGGCCTATCGTATGCAGGCATCTATTCCTGAGCTGATGGATATGAAGGATGAACCGGAGGAGATCTTTGAGCTCTATGGGGAAGATGCCCGTACGCCCGGTACTTTTGCTGCTTCCTGCCTTAATGCCCGTAGGATGGCCCAGCGGGGTGTGCGCAATATTCAAATTTTCCACCGTGGTTGGGATTCCCACAATACATTGCCCACTCAGCACGGTTCCCAGTGCAAGGATATTGACCAGGCCTGCTATGCCCTGATTACCGATTTGAAGCGCCAGGGCATGCTCGATGATACCCTGGTGGTCTGGGGTGGGGAATTTGGCCGTACCAATTACTGCCAGGGTGCCTTGTCCCGCGAGAATTATGGCCGGGATCACCATCCCCGTGCCTTCACCACCTGGATGGCCGGCGGCGGGGTGAAGCCCGGTATCACCTACGGGCAATCCGATGAGTATGGGTACAACCTGACCGACCGGGATGGAAATATTGTCCGCCCCAGCAAGGATGCCCATTGGACGCCCGAAACGATGCATATTCACGATCTTAATGCCACCATCCTGCATCTGCTAGGCATCGACCACCGCAAGCTGACCTACCGCTACCAGGGACGTGATTTCCGCCTCACCGATATCCATGGTCATGTGATCAAGGATATCATTGCTTAATTTCTTGGTGTTTTCTTCCCGTTTTATCGAGTAGCAGGGCCAATCCAATCCTAAGTGGATGCCATGTGGCATCGAAGATGCTCTATGTTGTGCATAGATGTTATCTTATCCTTTATTGTTGGAACGCCAGGCGGCCCGGTTTTCGGGTACTATGGAATTACCTCCTCCTCACTCGGGGAGGATGTACCTGAGGTTGGTCCGCCTGGCCCAACGGGGTAGGGAAACAGTCATGGATGTCTATACCTCGGGAAACCGGATGCGTGTGCGGATTACCCGCTTTTTAGCCCCTCTTAGGGAAACCATTCAAATCGATCCGATTGATGGGAATTTGAGCATAGATCAAAGCCTGGTGGTTCCTGTGGAGGTATCCTCCTGTTATTTTGATCCGGAGGACTCCTTTCTTCGAATGATTGCCAAGGAGGACTTTGGCAGTTTTGCACATCAATTGGAGGATGAAATTCAGGCAGATCATTATTTCATGTTTTATACCAACTCCAGCGGATACACCGCCAAGGGAATTTCCAACCCGCATGCCAAAAAATGGCCCGAAGACTGGTTACGCCTGATTCATCGTTCCTACGGGGTGGAACTGACCCCACCGAGAAGGCTTTTTTACAAAGAGTCTGCATTTGCCTAATAGGGTTTCATTGCTTGGTTCTCTATTAATGCTACGAGACTAAAGTCGTGGCCAAGCTGATGTTCATTCAGAACTATTTAGTCTTTTTATTCGTTTTGCTGACTTTGCAAATTTCATTTGTTCCATTATTGAGTTTTGCCGAGCAGATAAAACTGCCTGCACACCATACAGAGGGTGGGTTTAAAAACAATTACCTACCTGAGGAAAGAATGAGCAAGAGCCTGGGAACCGTATTTAAGTGGCGGTTTACCAGAAATTCACAGGAACTTGTCGATTTTGAGTCGCTAGAACCCGATTTATCTTTTCTGCAGAACAACCGCAGTGAGGAAACTCTTACCTGGATCGGCCATTCCACTTTTCTTTGGCAATATAAGGGGATCAATGTGGTTACTGATCCACATTTATCTAATCGTGCCTCGCCCGTTTCATTTGCCGGACCCAAAAGGATTGTGGAGCCTGCTATTTCAAGGGATGATCTACCTGATGTCGATGTGGTGGTGATTTCACACAACCACTATGATCACTTGGATAAAAAGTCTGTCTTAGGCATTGTGGAGAATCAAAAATCCACCCCACCGCTCTTTCTAGTGCCCTTGGGGATCAAAGAGTGGTTTTCGGATATTGGGATAAAAGAAAAGGTAGTCGAACTGGATTGGTGGCAGAGTCACTCAACTAGAGAATGGACTTTTCATGCCGTACCGGTTCAGCATTGGAGTAGGCGTGGATTGACCGATACCAATGAGATGCTTTGGTGTGGTTGGGTGCTGGAAGCACCGGGTAAACGGCTCTTTTTTGCTGGGGATACTGGATATTCCAAAGATTTTCAGGATATTGGAGAACGATTTGGGAGTATGGATCTATCTTTGATTCCCATCGGTGCTTATGCCCCGCGGTGGTTTATGAAAGATATGCACTGCAATCCTGATGAAGCGGTTCAGATCCACATGGATGTGAAGAGCCAAAAATCAATCGGGATGCACTGGGGTACTTTTCTTAACCTTACCGATGAACCCCTAGTGGATCCTCCCCAACTTCTTCGGACAGCGGTAAAGAATGCAAAGTTAGAGGAGGGTAGTTTGATTACTCTCAAGCATGGAGAGACCCTGCGGTTTTAGAGAAGGCTTCGT
>CAXBQX010000112.1:0-2633 GCA_963978365.1 uncultured Opitutales bacterium
CCAATTTCAATATTTTTCCCATGCAAATCAAAACTGGGTCGATCGAAGAGGAGATTCCCACCCGATCTTACATTCTCTATGAAGTTCACCCGTCCAATCTGTTGAGCGGCCGAAACATTTCCAAAGTTTGGATACCTTCCATCAATCGCACCCTTCAAACTATTGAGCCGTACCTGTGCCATACCCGGGAAATTAACATTTCTCAGCCTCATGGTTTGTGCCTCCATTACGATCCTGGAAATATCCTGATTAAAGCTTAACCCATTCACATTTAAGTCTCTCTTCGCTTTCACAGTGGCCAGCATGCGTGCACGCATCGTTACATCATTGAGTTCCACATCCCTCATCCCACGAATAGCCACCTCGTTGGCACCCTCGAGGATTACTTGATTAATCAACAGGTTTTCACGCGATGCCAGGACCAGGTCGCTGGTTACAGAGCGGACCGTTGCCCCCTCGCCTACCTTCAAGTCTCCACCACTCATCACCACAAGTCTGGCTCCATCAACTTCTGGTGTGCTCCAAGTGAAATCACCCTTAAATTCAATCAACTCTCTGCTAACGAGAAGCACCTCGCTCACTCCATTCGAGAAGTGACTGCCAAAAGCTTTGGCATTTTCCAAAACAATTAAGTGGTCCCCGCCCATAACCTTGTCTGCACCATTCACTAGAGCATCCAACTCTAATTGGTCATACACATTCGCAACTTCGAGAAAGAATGGATTCCCCCAAAAGTCATCTGCCAAAACGGTATCCACTCCATCGAAATCACCAACTTCAAGCCTCCGGGTAAGCACCTCGGCAACCTCCCCAACCTTTAACCAATTCTCGTTTAAGGTACCGTCGGACATTTCAAGAAGTTCGTCCATAAGTTCTGAGTCTCCACGTTCCATTAAGCGATCTCCGAGCTCAACAGCCCGGTTGTTAATGGCCATACTTGGAGATACCGAGGGAAGTGTTCCCGGTCGGGTCGTGCCCATGGCAATCTTTTGCAGGGACTCCTTCAATAGGGCCTTATCCACCACCGGATCCAAGAGAGTAATGAATACTTCATCACTCATAAGGAGTAGTAAATCTCTGGTCTCCCGATCGTGGCTAAAAAATAGATCTGCCTGTACTTTCTCAAAACCGGGTAAAGCAAGCAAACGATACACTACACCAGACTTTTCTAGGAGAATTTCTTCACGTGAACTGGAGGATAATCGATCATACCTATCTTTCTGCTCCCGACTTAGGCCAAACCTTGCCAAGCTTTGGTTCTTTTTTAACTCAGGGTTGTTTTCAAGAAGCAAAGATTTATCAGGCTGTACTGCCTGCTGGTTGTTTCTACCCTTATCACTTCGACTCGACTCTCTTTTAGAATTGCTCTCCGATTTTTCCAATTGGGGTTGTTGTTTTTTACTATCTGATTGCTCAGGTTTTTTTGAATTAGAACTCTTTTCCGAGTTATTATTTTTGTTCTCACTTCCTGCTTCCTTTTCGATTTCTCCCTCTGGCTCTTCTAGCTCAATTGCCTCCTCATTTACACTTTCTGCATTTTCAAATTCAGAATCAGTACTTTCCATGGAGCTTTCATCTGGGATCATTAGGGTTTGCTCCACCGCAACCACGACCTCGCCCATAGAAACTTCCTTAGTGGCCTCGACCGCGGCTGTGTTGGTGGCAACTATCTTTGTGGCCACGGCTGGATTGACCGGACGTTGGGTTACCGCCCCACTGGGAGAGACACTCAGACCACTACCCTGACTGACTGCAACCTCACCCCCACCCGGAGGGGTAAATGCTACCGTAGATTCTGTTACATCGAGTTGCACGCCCTGCCCGGGAGTGGACGCCATTTGAAATTCAGTCCCCCGGATACCCGCCACCCCAACTGGTGAATCAATATTGAAACTGGATTCCTTTTTTAATTTCTTCGTCTTGACCACCAAAGACCCAAAATCCAAATCAATCAATACCTCTGAAGTACTAGGTTCACCAGAAAGATCTGCTAGCTTCCTCCCATCATCTTTAAAAGGTTCCTGCTTAAAGGTAGCCACCTTCATTTGGGTCTTTTGATCGAGTGTGAGCAAAGTCCCATTACTCAGTAAACCTACCAAGCCCCCACTTTCTCCAGTCAAAATAATGTAGGAACTGGGAATGATGGATCCAACCCCTACCTCAGGCATATCCTGATTTTCTGCATTAAGGTAACGCACATCACCTTGTTTAGAAATCAGAATGAACGCACCACTGTTGTTATCTGTTTGCTTGGACCATACCAAATTAGCCACCGTAAAAAGGGCAAAAGCTACCCACCCTTTCCCAAAATTTATAAAGGTATTCATGGTGCTACTTCCTCTCCCTTACTTTCATCCACACCTGTATCATCGAGGTATCTCCAAGATCTCAACTGATAATCATAGAGCATTCTTTTTTGGTTTAATTCTCCGTAAAAATAAAACCAAGAACCCGTATCATGGGAAAATAGAAACGGGTAAACATACTGCTTCGTCCACACCCAATTGAGACCCTTCTTCCACAACCACAAACCATCACCCGAAGCACCACTTGGGTAGATCCATCCAAGATCAATATGAAACCACCACCCATTGCTCGCCTTGTAGTAATTACCAAACCACGAACTATTCCAC
>CAXBQX010000113.1:0-2632 GCA_963978365.1 uncultured Opitutales bacterium
ATATTAGCAGACGACCTTGGGTATGGGGAGGTCGGGTACAATGGGCAAAAGATGATCAAAACACCCGAGCTTGATACCCTTGCCGCCAAGGGAATGCGATTTACCGATCATTACTGCGGCAATGCAGTCTGTGCACCATCCCGAGCCTCTCTGGTAACCGGCAAGCACCCGGGCCATGCCTACATTCGTGCGAATAGTCCAGGCTATCCAGTAGGACAAACCCCTATCCCAGCTAATTCCGAAACCATCGGTAAACTCATGAAACGGGCAGGCTACACGACTGCCTGCATTGGAAAGTGGGGACTTGGTGGTTTCCATAATTCGGGCAACCCAAATAAACAAGGGTTTGATTATTTCTATGGCTACACCGATCAACGGCAGGCCCATGAGTACTACCCGGAATACCTCTGGAAAAACGATAAAAAGGTTATGCTCGATAATGCCAACGGAAAGCAAAATGATTACAGCCATGATCTGCTGACCGAAGAAGCCTTTAAGTTCGTAAAAAACCATCAGGGTAAACCGTTCTTTCTCTACCTAGCCTACACCATTCCACATGTAAAATGGCAAGTGCCTGACCTTGGTCCGTATGCGGAAAAAGACTGGCCCGAAAAAATGAAAATTCAGGCGGCAATGGTCACACGTATGGACCGTGATATTGGTCAGTTAAAAAGGCTCCTTGAAAAACTTGGACTTGCGAAAGACACGCTCATTTTATTCAACTCCGACAACGGTGCCCATGGCCAAGGAGGAACATTGGATTTCTTCAAAACCTCCGGAGAATTAAAAGGGAAGAAAAGAAGTATGTATGATGGGGGTGTGCGCTCTCCCCAGATTGCCTATTGGCCAAATAAAGTTCCAGCGGGCACTGTGAGTGATCATATCTCGGCTTTCTGGGATGTTTTACCCACCCTATCCGACCTGACCGGGGAGCCCATCAAAGGAGAAACGGACGGGATATCCATGCTGCCCACTCTACTGGGCAAGCCTGCAGCTCAAAAAAAACACTCCCACCTGTACTGGGAATTGTATGAGAGCAATAAGCCTAATTGTGCCGTCCGCTATGATAACTGGAAAGGGGTGGTGCTCGATACCCGAAAAGGATTGAAGATCGAACTCTATGATCTCTCAACCGATCAAGGTGAGTTAAAAAATGTCGCCAAGAATCATCCAACTATTGTCAGTAAAATTGAACAGATGATGAGAGATTCTCACATCCCAAATCCTTTTTGGGACAAAGCAAATAAGCCATTATTTAATGCCCAGGCCGCAAAAGCTGCAACCGGACTCTAGAGGAAATCCTACCAATATTTATGCGTACCATTACCCTACTCGCGTACCTGCTTTTTTCGCTCCACCTCTTCGGCCAGAACGAATCGAATAAGCCCAACATCATACTTTTCCTCGTCGATGACATGGGACTGATGGACACATCTGTGCCCATGCTGGTGGACAAAGAAGGGAAGCCCCAGAAGCATCATCTTAACGAATTTTACCGCACCCCAAACATGGAGCGCTTGGCCAGGCAGGGAATCCGGTTCTCCCAGTTCTATGCCCAATCGGTTTGCTCCCCCACCCGGGTATCGTTAATGACCGGGCAGAACTCAGCCAGGCACCGGGTCACTCAGTGGATTAATCCGGAAACCAAAAATGCAGGTCCAGCAGATTGGAACTGGAAAGGACTGACGAGCAAAGACGTTACCCTGCCCGCCCTGCTCAAAAAGAATGGGTACCACACGATCTTTTCCGGCAAGGCCCACTTTGCTCCAACTGAATATGAAGGATCGAACCCGGAAAACTTAGGATTTGATATCAACATTGCCGGTTGTGCATTTGGTGCTCCCGGGAGTTATTTTGGCGAGGATGGATACGGCAACCTCGATCCCAAGCGAAAAAAACGTGCGATACCCGGATTGGAAAAATATCACAAAACCAATGTCTTCTTATCGGAGGCGATTACCCGAGAAGCAATCACTGCAATCGATCAGTCCTTACAAAAAGAAGCACCCTTCTTTCTCTATATGTCCCACTATGCCGTCCACAGTCCCTTCCAGACGGACCCACGGTTTAGTGATAACTACAAGGACTCCGGAAAGTCCAGACCGGCCAACTCCTTCGCCACCCTGATCGAGGGAATCGATAAATCCCTTGGGGACCTAATGAATCACCTTGATGATAAAGGGGTCGCGGAAAACACCTTGATTCTATTCGTCGGAGACAATGGATCAGACGCCCCTCTGGGAGATACCTACGGGTACTTTAGCTCAGCCCCACTGCGCGGGAAAAAAGGCACCTGTTACGAAGGTGGTCTGCGTGTTCCTTTTATCGCCGGTTGGGCAAAGCCCGGGAAAGCGAATTCTTTTACAATCGCAGAAAACAAAGTGCACCACCAGCAGATTGGCACGGTGATGGATATCTACGCCACCATCCTCGATGCTACCGGAACGCAAAATCCGTCCAATCACACCATCGATGGTGTGAGCCTAATTCCACAACTGAAAGGAAAGATCAACCCCGATCGGCCGGATCATTTCCTCTGTCACTTTCCACACAGCCACAGGAGTTCTTATTTCACCACTTATCGAAAAGGAGACTGGAAGCTGATCTACCGCTACCCCATCAATCCAGGGAA
>CAXBQX010000114.1:0-2622 GCA_963978365.1 uncultured Opitutales bacterium
AAGTAAAGCTACGGGGCTCCGAATAAATGGTGTTGTTTTGGTCATCAAAAGCAACCACCCGTGCTTCGAGTATCGGTTGGGAAAATCCCATTTTGCGTAGATCCAGAGAAAGGGTTGTTCCGGAATCCTGCCAAGGGGAAACCAACCAGTCCGTTTTGCTTAAGGTGGTATCCGTTCCTAGAGATATTAGATGATCGACAGTGAGTTGATCATAAGCAGGAAAGTCTCCCACATATCTAATTTCGACCCCATACCTGTTTTGATTGTATGAATCAAACCAGCCAGAAGAAGTGGTACTAACCTCGGATATTTTCGCACGGAGTGCCAATTTGCCATCGTTATTTGCTCGGTTAATTGCTTGAACCAAGTTTTCACGGGTGGTGGATAAACGATCCGCAAAGCCTCCATATCTGCCGATCTCCACAATTTCGTTGGTTGGGTAGGCTTTGATGCGCCATCGGTCCCCAACTAGGTAATCTGTATCAGAATCAAAACTTAACACAATTCCTGCACTTAGAGTACTAGGCGTAGCTTGATCAATCTCTATAGCAGAATCATTAAAGTGAGCCCCACCATCAATGGACCACCTGAAAGTATCACGGCCATTCGGACCACTGTTATCTCCGTCTATCTCGATGATATACTCTCGGTACTGCGAGCCTGTGTAATTAGATGTGGTGGTGGTAATATTACCTTCCCCAACCACATACATTTTCTCCGCAGGACTCGTTTGACTAGAGGAAACTGAAAAGTCATCATCAAATTCAAAGGTAACTTCGCCACCTGCCCCATCCGATAAAGTAAAGGTTGATTCATCTGCAGGCAGGTCCTCGCCACTAAATTGTAGATTTCCAACCCAGGGTATATGCCCATTGACTTCGAGGTAGGCCTTTATATCTGAATTGCTCGATGAGAATTTAAACTCGACCACTTCATCAATATCCAAAACCTTGTCAGGCTCGGGGCTTGCAAGAGAAACGGTTTCTATGGGTGAGCCAATGGAAATGTTCCTCTTGGCACCAGAAATGAGACCATTTTTATCTTCTGCGATAACCTCTACCAGATATTGCCCAGATGGAAGGTCCGGTATATCAAAATCGTAATAAAAAGTACCCTTCGAGATATTGGAATCAAAGTTTGTACTATCCGGTGTCCATGACCATAGAGTGTTGCCTGAACCATTAAATAAAATTTTGATTTCACGAATATGGCCATCATCCTTGGTGTTTGCCAAGTTATCTGGCCCCAGAGATGAAGCATCGATTAGGATTTTATCTCCAGAATTGTAAGTCCTGCCGTTTCTTAAGTTAGGGAGGTCCACTTCGGGCATAGCCAGACCAAATCTAGCCGCATAGGCAGGTAATTCCATAATCATTTTTGCCCGCTCGGTCATTGGGCGTAAAAGGTATTCCGGGGTTAAGGTAATCCTCGCGACCTCTCCATTAGCTGGCACATCGCCGGTGAGGGCAGTATACACAAGTGCAGTTTCAGCAAATGCCGATACATCCAAGGGGACATTGGGCAGGTTTAAACTAGTGGTCCCATTTCCATCTGTGTAGGTGTAGTTGTAAGCACCCACCGTGAGAACTTTATTTTCAACAGCCAAAGCCTGTAAAAATTCGAACTGGGAAAAATTTCCTTCATTTAGGACATGAACTCCTCGAGCAATTTGAGCGGGAGAAGGTGCTTGCTCATACCGGTTTTGGAATAACCTCGTGAAAAAGCTCTCGGGGTTATGTGTCCCAATTTCCCCGTACGAGTTGAGGTATTGTAAGTTATCCGCCCAGTACCAAAGGTGGTGGCCGATATTAAAATCAATTACGGGTGAACTTGGTTCTGCAATGCCCCCACCCTCATCATCCTGAGGAATTTCCATAGTAAACTGGATTGTATAGGGCCCTCTTCCAATGGGGTTTCCATAAACGGGTACTTGTACATACCAAGAATCATCGCCCTCAAAATTTGCCAGGTTGTAGGTGACACTAATCGTTGAGGATGTCCCAGGGCCAGCTGCTTGGACTGAATCAAATCCCAATACAGATGGGATTGGGAAAACGCCAGGTCCAACTATATTTAAGCGGTCTGATCCACTAAAGTTGGGCTCGGGGTTAATGATGTAAACCCCCGGATGGCCCGCTGATACGGTAATCGTAAGGGTAGTATTCTTTCCTGCACCCAATGTTTGTACCTGAAAATAATCGATGTCATTGGCACTCTCTATAGAAGCGGTGATAGGAGTGTTTAGCGGCACCAAGGTAGCAGAACCGGCATCCCCTGGATCATCGGGTCTAGTTCCTGTGGCTCCATCCACACTACCGCTGTTAGTTTCCTCCGGGTCTTTAGCTTCTAAAAGTGCTTCATCAATTTTTTTCCAACTTCCTTTGATCGTTTTATGGGAAAGGATAATATTTTTAGCCTTCACAAATTCATAATCCGAACGAAGTTTCTCAACCAGTTGGGCACGGGTACTGGTTTTATTCTCTAATAAAGAAAGATTTTCTGAAAGTTCATAAGGCTCTGGCGGGCGGGCATACAGGCCATTAAAGAGAACCTTGATAAACTCTTCATCATCCAAAAGGGGTGACGGTGCAGTTGTGAGAGTTGAGTTTAAAGTGGCAGTCT
>CAXBQX010000115.1:0-2550 GCA_963978365.1 uncultured Opitutales bacterium
AGCCAAAGCGTAGAAGGAGACCTAACTCCCGAACCAAACCTTCCCCAAAAGATACGCAGAGTGGTAGTAAGAAACCTTTTCGGCGAAAGCGAACGAATCCACCCAAGGAGGGCAATTCCCAATGAGTGATTCCATTGTCTGGATTGTTTTATTCCCCCTCATCGGGGCGGTAGCCTGTGCATTGCTTGGTTCTTTCTCGAAGAAAATTTGTTATCCCGTATCGATCATCTCGATGTTTTTCTCGGTATGGGCATCGATACAAACTTTGATGCAGGCAATCGATTCCTCCGATCATCAAGTGTCTTACATACTTGGTGGCTGGACATTAGACCTTTTTCCCAGGGGGGTAGGGATCGAGTTTCGGGCGGACTTACTCGGGGCATTGATCACCTTGGTGGTTACTGGAGTTGGTTTAATTGTAAGTATGTACTCCAAGGTGCCAGTCCAGAGGCAAACTCCAGGGAAGGAACCAATGTACTATGCTTTGTTTCTTTTACAGATTGTTGGGTTGGCTGGAATTACCATTACCGGAGATGCATTCAATCTCTATGTGCTCATCGAAGTAGCAGCACTCACTGGATATGGGTTAATTGCGTTGGGTTCCAACCGGGCTGCAGCGGCCACCTTTAACTATGTTATACTCGGTACGATTGGAGCATCTCTTTATTTATTGGGAGTTGGTTATTTGTACTTGAAAACAGGTACTTTAAACATGGTCGGGATACGCGAGGTCATTGAAGCAAATCAGATGTATGACTCGCCCGCCATGCAGGTAGCCTTTATTTTAGTGCTGCTGGGCATCCTGATCAAAATGGCCTTCTTCCCCTTTCATGCCTGGTTGCCCAAGAGCTATTGCCATGCCCCCACCACCACATCCTGCCTGTTGGCCCCTTTGGTGACCAAGGTGATGATCTATGTAATGATCCGGATGGTGCTCAGTGTATTCGGGGTGGAGTTCTCATTTGAATCGACTTGGTGGGCAGAGGTTCTCCCTTGGTTGGTGGTTGTGGCGATTGTGTGTGCTGCGGTTATGGCTCTGGCTCAGAGAGAGATTAAAAGCATGCTGGCTTATCTGATTGTGGCTGAAGTCGGGTATATGGTTGGGGGTGTCTGGATCTATAATTATTTCGGACTGATTGGGTCGATTTTTCATGTGATTAGCGATGCCTGTATGACCCTTTGTCTCTTTCTCGGTGCTGGTATTATTTTGGAAAAATGTAGAACGACACATTTTGATGGGTTGCGCGGATTATTCGCCAAAATGCCCCTAACTATGATTGGTTTTTTTATCGGTGGGTTTTCTATCATCGGACTTCCTCCAACCTGTGGGTTTTTTAGTAAGTGGTACCTGATTACAGGTGGTATGGTTTCCGAGCGTTGGGAGTATATGGTGACCCTGATGTTTTCCACTATGGTCATGGTCATTCTCTTTTTCCGTTTGATCGAACGGATGCACCTTGCAGTCAGTGAGAGCGGACAGAATTTAGGAAAAGGCCACGGCGATCTTGGGCTTACCGAGCGGCAGACCCGGTTTGATGAGGCACCCCTGAGCATGCTCATTCCTCTGTTGCTTGCGGCATCGGTTGTATTGATCGTGGGCGTGTACAACCAGGAAATCGTCGACCAAATCGAAATCTTTCTTCAACCCTTCGACCTGCCCACTGGGGTGCATTACGAATGAATGACACGGTGATCGTAGAGGATATACGTCCCCTTATTGCATTGCTCGCCCCCTGGGTGGGGATGATCGGAATTATATGGGCGGGAGAAAAACGGCCTAATTTGCGCGAGCTATTCACTTTTATCGCCGCCTCTGTGCAAGCTGCTGTGGTGCTCTCCCTCGTCCCCCTCATTTTAAGCGGTGCGATTGTGGAATTTCATATTTGGCAGATTTTCTCCTATGTGCCGATGCTGTTGCGGGTGGATGGTCCCGGTCTCCTCTTTGCCTGCGTCGCATCAGTTCTATGGATTGCCACCACCCTCTATGCAGTTGGGTATATGCGTGGGCTGCACGAGCATGCTCAGACCCGCTTCTATTCCTTCTTCGCTCTCTCGTTGTCGGCCACCATGGGTGTCGCATTTTCCGCCAATTTGCTGACCATCTACTTTTTTTATGAGATGCTCTCGGTGTCCACTTTCCCGCTGGTCACCCATATGCAGGACAAGGAAGCCCGTACTGGCGGGCGTACCTACCTGGGATACCTTCTCTTTACCTCGCTTTGCCTCCTTCTGCCCGCCCTGAGTTGGTGTTATGTCTGGTTGGACGGCGGCCACCTGACCATGGACTTTCTTGAGGATGTGGGCAAGGTGGGGCACTTCGGGGAAACCACCCAGATCGTCCTCCTTTTCCTTTTTACCTTCGGCTTTGCCAAGGCTGGCTTGATGCCTGCTCATTCCTGGTTACCCGGGGCGATGGTTGCTCCCACTCCGGTATCCGCCCTGTTGCACGCGGTGGCGGTGGTTAAGGTAGGGGTCTTCTGCGTCTACCGGATCTATGCGGATGTTTTTGGTGCAGAAGTCCTTTCCAATATGGGCGGGGAGGAGTGGACT
>CAXBQX010000116.1:0-2450 GCA_963978365.1 uncultured Opitutales bacterium
CCCAAGAAACTTACTCCTGGGCAACCCAATGTATTTCCCCGCGGAGGGTACAGCTTCGATGGCCGAATCAACTCTGCTCTCGAAGGCCGCCGTAATGTCGGAGGGACCATGCTTGCCCTCGCCCTCGCCAATGTCGATTCCCCGCAGACTGCGATCAACAAACTCCAGGCACTGGCAAATCAACGGCTGAGCTTTGGGAATAAGGAAGCTAAATAAGAGATTGGTATTTGATTATAAAAATTGGCCCACTCTCAGCCTTAAACATTTTAGACCAAAATCTAATATTTTTTTGAATATTTTAGATCTTACTCTAATTTATTAAAAAAGTGAACCGCTATCTTACTCCTTATGTCAAAAATGATTTATCTGAAAAAATGGTTTTCATTGGCGGTCCCAGACAAGTTGGAAAAACTACGCTTTCCCTACAATTTTTGCCCTCCGGCAACGAGAAACACCCAGCCTATTTAAACTGGGACTCTCCTCTCATTCGTAAAGACTTACTGGCTGGACAGCTCCCTCCCGACCAAAAACTTATAATCTTGGACGAAATTCATAAGTACAAACAGTGGAAGTCCCTCATCAAAGGGTTTTACGATCTTAATAAATCGGATACCCAATTCTTGGTAACCGGATCGGCACGATTGGATTATTTTCGAAAAGGGGGAGATTCTCTTCAGGGCAGATACCATTATTACCGTCTGCACCCTTTGACACTGGATGAAATCTCTCCCGATTGTGCCGCATCCCAAGTACCCAATCTTCTACGATTTGGAGGTTTCCCCGAGCCACAGATTAAATCCAGTGAAACGCATTGGAAAAGGTGGGAAAGAGAGCGGGCCAAGCGGGTAATTTTTGAAGATTTGGTAAGTCTGGAGAATGTCCGTAATGTTAGCCAAGTTGAGCTCCTCGCCAGTCTTCTCCCGAACCGGGTAGGATCCCTCCTTTCGATCAATAATTTATCCACTGACCTACAGGTTGCCTTTGAAACTGCCGAAAAGTGGGTATCTATGCTGGAAAACCTCTATGTATGCTTTCGCATATCCCCATGGACCAACTCGACCTTGCGTTCTCTTAAAAAAGAAAAAAAAGTCTACATGTGGGACTGGTCTGTATGCACAGATGAATCTGCCAGGTATGAAAACATGGTCGCCTCTCACCTCTTCAAATTCTGCCACCTTTGGGAGGATGCAAAGGGAGAAGAAATGACCTTACAATTCATACGCAACGCCCAAGGGAAGGAAATTGATTTTGTGGTGTTAAAAAATCAAAAGCCCTGGTTTGCGGTAGAGTGCAAAACAGACGATCGCCAACTCAGCAAACAAATCTCCTATTATGCAGAGCGAACAAATATTTCCCATTTTTTCCAAGTCCACTTGGGCAGTAAAGACTACGAAATCAAAGAGCACCGAGCCCGCGTGCTACCCTTTCACAAACTGTCCCAATGGCTGATGGAAAATTCTCCTAGTGTTTAACCATTTCGTTTTGCGATAGGAATGCACTTGTACTTCAAAAAGTGGAGTTAGCAAAAGAAGAACAATTTTACTTATCCTGGAAGCAATCCGCTCGGCCCGTCTTTCAAAACCATCGATTTTCTCTGCTGGAAAAGGATGACTTCCATGTGGTCGAATATCAATCCACTCAAGTGATTGTTCTGCCAATCATTGACCAAGAATATGTCGTTTTGCCCAAAGTTCGCCGCCAAATCTTGGGTGGAGCGGTTTGGGAACTGCCTGCCGGAGGGGTTCTTGAAAATGAGAGCCCAGAAGAGGCGGCTCTGCGTGAACTTGGAGAGGAGACCGGCATCTCCATCTCTGCTCCCTCCCGATTGCTTCCATTGGATACGGTCGTGGTCTCCCCCAACCGCTTGCCCATGTTTCCCTCAATTTACCGGGTCGATCTCAGCCACCAGGAGTTTGAAACAAGGTCCACGCATGATGATGAAGTCGAAAGCGTGGGTTGCTTCTCATTGGATAAGGTCCAGGAGATGATTCTCTCGGGAGAGATCATTACCTCCATCACCCTTGCAATTTTGGGTCGTTTTCTTCTTAGCCAGCAAGTTGCAGGTAGTTCGTCTAGCCCAACACCCTAATTTTTTGAGTTCTCTGCTAGATTTTCTAAGGTTTTCCGCAGCCATCGCGGTTTTTCTCGGGCATACCAATTTTTATTGGTTCTTTTGCGGGCAGGTTAGTGGACTGGGTCCCCAAAACGGGCAAGACTATGTAATCATTTTCTTCGTTCTTTCCGGCTTCGTCATTTCTTGGTCCATTGATCGGAAAAAAGACTATCACTTTAAGCAATATGTTTTCGACCGCATGGTCAGGCTTTGGAGCGTTGCCCTTCCTGCCCTCTGCCTCGGTGCAGTCCTCGATCATTTCGGCAGATCGATCCACCCACAAACCTACGGGAGCATTTTTTCGGCAGATCACCTCGGTCTGAAATACCTAATCTCC
>CAXBQX010000117.1:0-2356 GCA_963978365.1 uncultured Opitutales bacterium
GACAACCTTGGATTCCCACTTTACTCCAAATTCAGAAAGGGTCTGGGCAGCTTTCTCGAGGGTCGGCCAGTCGGACTGGCTTCCCATGATGACTCCCACTATGGGCGTACTGTCGTCTGTCATCTAAAAGGATTGTAAGAATGAACCAAGCACGGGCAAGTTCATTCGGTGGTGGTTGGTTGTTCTTCAAAAGGATTGACGGAGCAATAGGGCAATGGATTAATCGAATTTATGATTCGTTGCCTGATCATTTTTCTTACTTTGTATTTCTGTCTTACCGCCAAGGAACCGATCCGGACATGGACGAGTGCGGATGGGCGAACCCTTGAGGCCCGCTACCTGGAAATGGTAGGATCTAAGGTACGGATTGAAAATGCTTCGGGGCGAAAGTTTACTGTACCCCTGACTGGGTTTTCATCCGCTGATCAGGAGTATGCCAAGAAGGCATATGGGCGGGCCTTGTTCGTTGATCCTCAACCTTTTGATGATGATGGTAGGGGTGGGGTGATTGTGGCATCCGCCAAAGGTAAGGTGGAAGTATTGGTTCCAGCTCGGGATCGTTACTCGGAGGTGAAGCCCACAGCTCGGGCGGTGATCGTGGGAGAGTCAATCGCCTCCGGTGCGACCCTTACCACGGGTAGCGGTTCATCTGCAGATTTGCTACTGACGAACGGAACCTTGGCTCACTTGGGGGCGAATACGAAGCTGGTTTTAACGGCTCTTTATCAGAAGAGTTTTAGCGGAACGAATCAGAAGGCAAGCGAACTGACCAGAGAAGTTAGCCCTAGTCGTACCGCTCTTAAACTGGAGGAAGGTGACTTGGTGGTGGAGGTGCGGAAGTTGAGTAAGGAGTCGTCCTTTTTGATCGGCACCAAGATGGCTCAGGCTGGCATACGCGGTACCCAGTTTAAAGTGTCCGCTAATACTGATTCCGCCGAGCTTTCGGTACTGGAGGGGCGGGTCGATTTTTTGGATGCGCAGCAAATGTCAACGGCAGTTACAGCTGGCAAAAAGATTACAGGCTTGAAAGAAAAATCATCCAACATGCAGAGCCTTTCAAATGAGGAACAAGCTGTGATAAAGAAAAGTTTGGAGCAGGTTAAGCTAGCTGTAGCTGATATTGATACTAACCGATTAGCTTATTTCATTCAGGGACCTAAGGGGCGGAAGTATACGGTGAAATCCATTGATATGGAACTGATCTGGTGTCTGCCTGGAAGTTTTGTGATGGGGCCAGACGGAGAGGGTTCACCTGCTCATCCAGTGATTTTAACCAAAGGATTTTACCTTGGGAAGTACGAGGTTACACAAGAACAATACGAAAAAATAACTGGAAAGAATCCGAGCAATTTTAAGGGAGAAAAATTACCCGTTGAAATGGTAAGTTGGAACGATGCCCTAGCATTTTGTGAGTTGTTGTCAAAAAAAGAAAGTACGCTTGGTTGGGAGTTTACTTTGCCCACTGAGGCACAATGGGAATATGCATGCAGAGCTGGGACTACCTCACCATTCTCATGGGGAGATACCCTTAAGCCAGACAACGCTAATTATATTGAAAGTGGAATAAATCAAACAATGGAAGTATCTTCTTACACGCCGAATTTATGGGGCTTCCATCAAATGAGTGGAAATGTTTGGGAGTGGTGTATGGATTGGCATGGTTCGTACTCAGAGAATGTGGTCTATGACCCAATCGGGCCTTCAACGGGTCGGCTTAAAGTTTTAAGAGGAGGCTCTTGGTTAACTAAACCGGGCGGAGGGCACATGAGTCCTAGCAAAAGGTGGGGGAATTTACCTACATCGCAAACAAGTTTTATGGGTTTCCGAGTAGCCCTCAAGCAGGTAGACTGATCTGTGAAAAACTTCGTTCTAATATTCCTGCTCCTCCACGCGGTCACATCGTTTGCCAAAGAACCGATCCGCACATGGACAAGTGCTGATGGCCGCACTCTCGAGGCCCGCTACTTGGAAATGGTCGGAAGCAAGGTGCGGATTGAAAATGCTTCGGGTCGCACATTTACCGTTCCACTGACCGGGTTTTCTTCCGCTGATCAGGAGTATGTGAAGCAGGCTTATGGGCGTGCCTTGTTCGTCGATCCTCAGCCTTTTGACGACGATGGTCGGGGAGGCGTGATTGTGGCTGCTGCCAAGGGCAGGGTGGAGGTATTGGTTCCTCCACGCGATAGCTACTCGGAGGTGAAGCCTAAGTCACGAGCAGTAATTGTGGGAGAACCCATTGCCTCGGGTGCTACTCTGACAACGGGTAGCGGTTCATCTGCCGACTTGCTACTGACTAATGGAACCTTGGCTCATTTGGGTGCGAATACAAAGCGGGTTTTGACAGCGTTGTTTCAGA
>CAXBQX010000118.1:0-2298 GCA_963978365.1 uncultured Opitutales bacterium
TTACTTGGTCGTCGCCCAGCGAATCCCGTCGGTGATCAGGTCAAGAAACTCCTTGGTGGACACAGTCTCATTGTGATGTCCTATGGTAGTGGCAAATACCTTGCCCTTACCGTATTGATTTACCCAGACACATGGTTGAGGGGCCTCGGGTTTATGCTTGGGTCCATTGTCTCCATGAGCAAGAACGGTGGTACTTTCCGCGACTCCCAGTACAAAATAGAGCTCACCCTTCGGCGTGCGCCATTGATCAGGCATATTTTTGACCGCCGGGTGGTTGGCATGCTCGGAAACTTTGGTGACATCAAAAGGAACATGCGGACCATGCCCGTGGGAGTGCACACCCATGAGTTGATTCCAACTCTTCTCCATTGGCTTTTGGTCTTTGATAAAAATATGGTAGGAGTGCATCGCACAATGCATGGCAATGGCAGGAACCCCTTCTTGGTGAACCTTTACAATTGAATCGATAAATGCCTTGTCGTCCTCGCGGGCGAAGCAGTGGTTGTAAAAGACGAAGTCATATCCGTCGGCCCACCCCTCTTTACTAAGCTTGGATTTACTCTCCCGTGGGTCCATATCGTACATCACTGTCCACTTAACCGGCAGGCGCTGGGTGACGCCTTCCATGATCACATTTTGCTGGAACCCATAATCGTGGTGCCCGCCTCCCGTCACCAGAAGGCCCTTCAGAGTTTTATCCCCATGATCGTCCGCCCAGAGAGCGAGATGGGAAAAAAGAGAGAAGGAAAGAAGGAAGGATTATACTTTCATAATGATAAATAGCTAAAGTTGAGATTATTGACCCGTTACCCACTTAACCGCATTGCCCAGTAGGTCGAGGTATTCCTTGGTGGATACGGTGGAATTGTGGTGGCCGATGGTGGTGGAAAAAATACGTCCCTTACCGTGCTGGTTTACCCAAATGCAGGCCTGTGGCTCAAGGGGTTTTGTGGTATTGCCATTATCTCCATACGCTAAAACTGTGGTCCCAGGGTAAATCTCCTGCACATTATAAAGCTCGCCCTCCGGCGTACGCCAACCATCCGGCAAATCCTTGATCACTGGATGACTCGCATTTTCTTTCACGATGTTCACCGTGATCGATTTCTTGGGCCCATGCCCCTTGGAACTCGCTCCCAGCATTTTCGGCCACGCCTTGATTTCACCCTCTTTCGCAGGTACATTCCAGTGGTAGGAGTGCATCGCACAATGCAGGGCCAAAGCGGGCTTACCTGCTTCATGCACTGCGGTGACCGACTCGATAAAGGAGACATCTTTTTCATTGGCATAACAGTGGTCATAAACCACATAATCGAAAGGGTCCGCCCAACCCTTTTTTTGGAGAAAGGCCTTGGACTTTTTCTCATCCATCTCATGAAAGACCTCCCATTGGGTGGGCACACGGGCATGAATCCCTTCGATGATGATGTTTTTTTGCTGTCCGTAATCGTGGCAGCAACCACCGGTAAAAAAGAGGGCTTTGAGCACCTTTGCCGTACTGCCAGATGCTGGTTTCTTTTCAGTATCCACCACCCATATATTCCGATACTTCACCGGATTTCCATGGTCCTGCAGTCTGACAGGTCCTTTATCTCCATGCTTGCTATACGGAGTGACTGCGTGAGGGCCCGCCCATCCAGTGCCACCAGTCAGTTCGACATCGTCGTGGATCAAGTGCCCATTGTGAACCACCCTGAACTTGGCCCGGCGGGTTACCTTGCCCTGGTCATCGAAAAGCGGGCGGGTAAAAGTAATGTCAAAAGTCTGCCACTCCCCGGGAGCACGGGAAGCATTCACCAAGGGAATGGCCCGCCCATACAGAGCTCCACATTGACCGTCGGGATAGGTGGAATTTGCGTTCGCCCCAAAAGAATTGAGTACCTGCACCTCATAATTCCCCATCAAAAAGACCCCACTATTCCCGCTCGCTTGGCCGGTTCCCTTGGAGGATATGGGCGTGGCAAACTCCAGGTACAAGCGACAGGAACCAAACTCCTGCTTGCTCCGGATATTTCCTGCCCGTGAAACTGCAACAAGTTCACCGTCTTCAAACTTCCACTTGGTAGGAGAACCATTCATCGCCGTCCAATTGGCCATCGAACTCTCGGTTCCGTCAAAGAGCACGATAGCTCCTTTGGGTGGTTTACCGCCTTGGGCATCGTAGGGCTTGGGCTCAACCACCGGAGGGAAAGTTACTTTTGAAGGATCGGTCTCATGCACCTTTACCCCATCAATGAACATGTAATTGATCTTATTCCCATTCTCCTCTCGCACTTCGGTACGAACCTCGGGGCTTTC
>CAXBQX010000119.1:0-2277 GCA_963978365.1 uncultured Opitutales bacterium
GCATTTCCCAATGGCTCCAGCATACCAACCAATTTATACATCAAGATCGCCTCAGGTGTCGAACCATCTCGATCGTTTTGGAAATACGGCAGTACTTTTGAAGATAATGACCAAGCCGATCGATTTAAAACAACCATCAGCCCGCAGTATACGATAGGGGTAGCGATCTCTAATGGGCAAGGCTCGATCACAGACATAAACGGTACTTATGGGTGGGGAGATACTGTGAACCTTGCAGCCACTCCTGCCCCTCATTCAGAGTTCATGGGCTGGATTGGTGAAGGAATTGCCGAGCCTTGGAATCAAAATACAACCCTGACCGTCAATGGGGACCAGAGGGTTTACGCTGAATTCTTCGCCATCCCCTACCTACTCAACCTGGATGCTCAAGGGGATGGTTCTGTAAGTGGATCAGGTAGTTTTGTCTTTGGTGATGTGGTGAATATCAACGCCTATCCTAGTTATGGGCATTCGTTCGTTCGCTGGGAAAAAGACGGGAACCCTTACAGCACATCAGCGGAAGAAACCATCACCATGAATGGAGATACTGACCTAGTTGCGATTTTTGAAAGGAACCAATACCAAGTGAATGTAGGTTCCACTGAGGGAGGAACCTTAGAAATTCTTGATAATTCGGGTTCAACCGCATCTATTCCTTTAAGTCATGGATTTAGCTACACCCTAAGAGCACTACCCGATCCGCACTATGGATTTAGCAGTTGGGCAAGTACACCTTCTGGCCTATCAATGCTCGATAATCAGAGCTTTGCTCAAACTACATTCATCCCCACTGCAGATGTAAATTACACTGCAATATTTAGCGAACTGTTCTACAAACTTAACATTGAATCGACTCAAGGTTACAGCTTTTTGAGTGCTTCAGGGTCTTTTCCCGCTTTAAGTATTGTTCCAGTCGAAGTTGAAGAAGCAGAAGGTTTTGTTTTTGATTACTGGTTAGACCCCATGGAGATTCTTGATGATCCCTACAGTTTGCAAACTGAAGCCAATATAAGCCGGATTTATCCTTACATGGAGGCATCCATCAGTGCCATTCTCCGACTGGATGATTACGATGAAGCAGACATTAATATTACTTCTGATTATGGAGGGAATATAACTTTCGAATCTGATGAGGAAGGTGGTTTCACTCACTACAATACTTACGAACTCAACGCCACTCCAGTCATAGGTTTTCAATTCGACCAATGGGTAGGGGATACTGAACAACTCGAATTTGGTGCATTCGATCCGTCCAATAAAGTGCTCATAGAAGGGCCTCTCTCATTGAGAGCAACTTATAAACTCAGTCTTTTCAATCTCACTCTGTCTGTCGAGGGGGATGGTAATGCCATAGGCCCGGAAACTTTTACTATTTCTGACACTCCAACGATCAAAGCTCTCGCCTTCCCTGGATTCAAATTTACTCACTGGACAGGGGATACCGATTTTTTACTCGATCACCTTGCTTCCGAAACTTTCATTCCACTCGAAACTAACTCTATTCCAAGAGACCTTAGTTTTACCGCAAATTTCATACCTGAGACCTACCAGGTGCACTTGTCTACAGTCGGAACAGGTTCGGTCGATATCTATTTATCAAACGGGGATGCCTATGATGGTTCAGTTTCGAGAGAGTTAACTCTGGATTCTCAGACTCAAATAACCCTTGAAGCGATGCCACCAGACGGTTGGGATTTCACCATTTGGTCTGGACTACCCGACCTGTCTGAATTGCTCGATCCAGTTGCTTTCATGAACCCTTACTCCCCTCTAGTCTACTTTTATCCTCCTAAAGATCTTAACATTTCTGCTTTGTTTGAAATTTCTAAATACAGCGATGAAGAGATAGTCGTTCTGCCAGGTGAGGGAGGCGATGTTATGCTTGCTTCAGAGGAAAATGGGGATTTCCTTCATTTTGCATCTTACGATTTAAACGCATCGCCACAGAGGGGGTATGAATTTACTCAATGGATCATTGCCCCCTCAAAAATAAGTACTCTTTCCAATGGCATTGAGGACCCCTATAATTTTCTCAAAATTGAAGGACCAGTAGAATTAAATGCTAGCTTTTCTCCAATTGCATTTAATTTAACTCTTCAGGACAGCGATGGAGGTTCTGCTAGTGGACCATCCACCTACACAGTTTTAGATACTCCATTTATCCAAGCAAACGCTTTCGAGGGGTGGGAATTTACTCAATGGACTGGTGATACAGAATATTTATCCAACCCAGAAAGCTCAGGGTCAACGGTCAACCACTCCTCATTGGACCTCAAA
>CAXBQX010000120.1:0-2246 GCA_963978365.1 uncultured Opitutales bacterium
CACACCCAAGGCCAAACGGGTGGTCGTTCTTTGGCAGGGTGGGGGACCTTCCCACATCGATTTGTTTGACCCCAAGCCCAAGCTTGCGGAAATGGCTGGTAAGGATATTCCTGCTTCCGTCCGCGGGGATACCCGCCTGTCCACCATGTCCTCGAATTACAAGGCGTGGCCCTGTGTTCCAGAGATTAAGCCCTATCAAAAGTATGGACAGTGCGGCACGGAAATGAGCACCATGCTCCCCCATATTGGCAGCCTTGCCGATGACCTCTGCATTGTGCGCAGTTTGAATACCGAGGCGGTTAACCATGCCCCTGGGGTTACTTTTTTCATGACAGGATCGCAAATTCCTGGCCGTCCCAGCATGGGGTCGTGGTTAACTTACGGATTGGGCAGTGAGTCCGAGGATCTACCCGCTTTTGTGGTCATGACATCGACCGACAAAGGTAAAACCTGTGGTCAGCTCTTTTACGATTACTATTGGGGCAGTGGATTTTTACCTAGCAAGCACCAAGGAGTAAAATTCAGTAGCACCGGTGCACCGGTTCCTTACCTCAATAACCCGGCGGGGGTTTCACGGGCGGGTAGGCGATCTTTGCTCGATAAACTGGCCAAACTCAACCATGCCCACCATGTAGAGTATGGAGACCCTGAGATTCAGACGCGCATATCCCAGTACGAAATGGCTTTTCGTATGCAGGCGAGCGTGCCTGAACTGCTTGATTTCAAGAAGGAACCCGAACATGTGATCAAACGCTATGGTCCCGATGTGGAAGTGCGGGGAACCTTTGCCAATAATTGCCTGACAGCTCGTCGATTGCTTGAGCGGGGAACCCGTTTTGTTCAGTTGATGCACTCCGGTTGGGATCAACACAGCAACTTGTTCACCCAGTTGGAAAAGCAATGTTTTGATACCGATGCTCCTTCCGCTGCTCTTATCCAGGATCTTAAAGACCGGGATATGCTCAAGGACACTTTAGTGATTTGGGGGGGAGAATTTGGCCGCACTCCCTTTGGTCAATACAACTCGGGGAATTCCAAAAAACCGAATGGCCGGGATCACTTTGGCCGGGCTTTCAGCTGGGTGATGGCGGGTGGAGGCATCAAACCAGGTTCAATCTATGGGGAGACCGATGAATTTGGATGGAATATTACCAAGGGGCGGATACATGTTCATGACATGCAGGCGACCATACTTCATCTTTGTGGGATCGATCATGAAAAACTGACCTTCCGCTACCAGGGCAGACAGTTCCGCCTGTCCGATGTGCATGGCCATGTGGTCAAGGGTCTCCTTGTCTGAATCATTTCTGCATGAATAAATCCACCATCAAAAATATCTTCTGGGATGTGGATGGAGTATTGGCTGATCTCAACTATGCCTATTATCACTTCCTCAAAGGACACCCGAATTATCGGGATCAATACAAAGACCTAACCTGGGATCAACTTCCTGAAGTTCTCCCTATTGTTCCCGAATATGGTGCCCTTGAATTAAAGACCCATCCAGAACATGGAGAGCAGATGGATCGTGATTTTTGTGCCGACCAATCCTTTTTCCGAAACCGTCCCCTTTATCCGGGAGTGATAGAAACACTCAAGGAACTGAATGAGCTTGGTTATCGCCAGTTTACCATGTCTGCTACTTTTAATGTGGAAAAGAAGAAGGCCTACCTGGAGGACATTCTCGCTCCCGTTACCGACTTTCTCACCATTGAATGTGTAGAGCACGGAAAGTTCATGCAGGACACGGCCAAGAAGGACAGCCTGCTTTCTTGCTATCAAAAATACGACTTACTGCCGGAAGAGACGATCCTGGTGGATGACCGGATCTACAATCTCCATGCAGCGATCGATTCTGGAGCTCACCCCATTCGTATGCGTTGTGAATTTACCACGGATCTACCAGCTGAACTTTCCTGGGTTCCTGAATTCCCGAATGTTCCTGCACTCAGTAATTGGTTGCTTGAATAACCTTATTTACCAGAGGGAAGGCCGGGCTTGAGTACCTCTTTTTTATTATTGGTAGCGTAGAGGGCATTCTCTTCCTCAAGCTGAGCAATCATCTCTTTAATCATGGCAACTAGCTTCTGAGGCTTGGTATCAGCTAAATTGGATTTTTCATAGGGGTCTACCGTGAGGTTGTATAGCTCATGTTGGGGTAGGGGCTTCTTCCCTGGATTGATGGGGTAGCGGTAGATCAGCTTCCAGTCTCCTTTTCGATAAGTGGTGAAATAAGAACTCCTGTG
>CAXBQX010000121.1:0-2238 GCA_963978365.1 uncultured Opitutales bacterium
ATGGCTACCGAATCTATTAAGTATGTCGCCCCAGATACCGAAAATAAGGTAAAGACTAAGGTCTTCCCCAGACCAGGTCAGCACACCACCGGCTTGGTGGACTGGTTGACGACCATCGACCACAAAAAAATCGGGTTAATGTATGGTTTAACCGCTCTCTTTTTTCTGATTATTGGTGGTATTGAGGCCCTCCTCATCCGCTCCCAACTCTGGGATCACAATATGACGGTTTTGACCAACAGGGAATATAATCAAATGTTTACCATGCATGGAACCACTATGGTGTTCTTGGTGATTATGCCCCTGAGTGCTGCCTTCTTTAATTTTATCATGCCCCTACAAATCGGTGCTCGGGATGTGGCCTTCCCACGGATGAATACCCTCAGTCTGTGGTGCTTTTTTGCTGGAGGAATCATTCTGAACCTCAGCTGGTTCTTTACTGGAGGTTCTCCTGCGATTGGATGGTTTGGCTACGCCCCTCTTACCGACACCCGTTTTGCAGAGGTCATTGGAGATATGGGTCCGGACTTCTGGATCTTTTCTCTTCAAATCCTTGGGGTCGCCTCTTTGCTCGCTTCCTTCAACTTCATCACCACCATCATTAACATGCGGGCACCAGGCATGACGATGATGAGGATTCCTGTTTTCACATGGATGACTTTGATTGTCAGCTTCCTCATCATTTTGGCCTTTCCAGCAATCACGATCGCCTTAGTAGAATTGATGTTTGACCGCACCTACGGAACTAACTTTTTTGATTTCCTAGAGGGCGGCAAACCACACCTTTGGCAGCATCTATTCTGGATCTTTGGCCATCCCGAAGTGTACATCCTTATCCTTCCCGCTATGGGGATTGTATCGGAAGTTATCCCAGTATTTTCCCGCAAACCTTTATTTGGTTACGGGTTGATCGTATTTTCCGGTGCCATCATTGGCTTCATGGGATTTGCGGTCTGGAGCCATCACATGTTCACAACCGGTATGGGCGTGGTTGCAACCTCTGCTTTCGCCATGCTTACCATGTTAATTGCCATCCCCACTGGGGTAAAAATCTTCAACTGGATCGGTACCATGTGGGGCGGTCGCATCCGCTTCGATACCCCAATGCTTTTCGCCCTCGGATTTATCACCATGTTTATGATCGGTGGCTTCACCGGAATTATGCACTCATCTGTGCCCATCGATGCTCAGCATCAGGATTCTTACTTTGTGGTCGCTCACTTTCACTATGTTTTGATCGGTGGTGCCCTCTTCGGTCTGTTCTGCGGTTTTTACTTTTGGTTGCCCAAGATGACCGGTCGGATGATGAACGAAAAACTGGGAAAATTTGTGTTCACCCTTATGTTCATCGGGTTTAACCTTACCTTCTTCCCCATGCACTACCTGGGTATGATTGGTCAACCCCGCCGTACCCACACCTACAACGAGGGTCATGGGTTTGAGACCTGGAATCAAATTGCAACCATTGGTGCCTTCATCCTCGGGGTTGGTATTGTCATTGGCATCTATCAATTCGTGAATTCTTTCTTCAACAAGAAGCTCAAGCCTGCAGGTAAAAATCCTTGGGACGCACGTACACTGGAATGGACCCTTTCTTCCCCCGTTAAAGAGTACAACTTTGCACGCACTCCCATCATCAAAGCAAGGGATCAGGCTTGGGAAAACAACTACGGACCCAAAGAAAATCACTCTGAAAAAGAACCTTTAGATCATCATGGCGTACATATGCCTGACCGGTCCTGGTGGCCTCTAATCACGGCATTGGGCTTGTTTGGTCTAGCGATTGGTATGCTCTTCCACCGCACTATTGATCCAAGCGGCGAACTCGTTCGCGACTACACCTACCCAATTCTCGGTGGAGTTGTCATGATCACAGGTATCATCATGTGGGCACTGGAAGGCCCAGGCGGATACCATTTATTTCCAAAGGAAGACGAAGAATAATTTTACCCTACTCTAAATTTTATTTTTAATTATGAGCGACGCTAGTGCACATGCCCTCGAGCATCACGAACCTGTAACCAGCACAGGTATCCCAAACAAGAAAGTCCTGATGTGGGCCTTTCTCGGTTCCGACTGTATGTTTTTCGGCACCCTGATCTCCACCCATCTTATTTACCGTAAGATCTCGGCCACCGTTGGTGGGAATTTTTTGGATATCCGAGATGTGTTCGATATTGAGCTAACCTCATTTAGTACCTTCATCCTGCTCGCAAGTTCTCTCTTCATGGCTCTCGC
>CAXBQX010000122.1:0-2205 GCA_963978365.1 uncultured Opitutales bacterium
ACAAACATTTCAAGAACTTGCTCGATCAAAATCCGAACCGCGATCACATGAGCGACTTTCAGGGCGAGTCCATGATCCGCTCGATGGAGGCGGCCCACCGCCTGCTCCAGTCCGATGAGAAACACGCCTTTGACCTCACCCGTGAATCTTCTGACTCGGCCAAAAAGTATGGCGATTCCCGCTTCGGGCAAGGCTGCCTGCTCGCCCGTCGATTGGTGGAGGAAGGGGCACGCTTTGTGGAAGTGACCACCGAATATGTGCCCTTTCTCAACTGGGATACCCACGAAAATGGGCACACCACCGCGGTACGGATGAAGAAGGAAATCGATCAACCAGTCGCCCAACTCATTCTCGACTTGGAAGCCCGTGGTCTGCTCGACCGCACCCTCGTCATCCTCGCCAGCGAATTCAGCCGGGACATGATGATCGAGGGCGTGCCTGGCTCTTCCGCACCCGACCAGTCGAGAGCACGGACGGATAAGTTGAAGGAAATGAAGCAGTACGGTCTGCACCGCCACTTCACTGGCGGATCCAGCGTGATGATGTGGGGAGGCGGGGTAAAGAAGGGCCATGTACACGGAGCTACCGCGGAGGAACGCCCACTCATGGCCGTGAAGGACCCCGTATCCATTGAAGACCTCCACGCCACCATTTACACGATTATGGGCATCAATCCCAAGACTGCTTACGAGGTGGAAAAACGCCCCTTCTACGCCACCAAGGACGGCATAGGCAAATGCGTCAACGGGGTGTTGGCCTGACCCAAATCAATCGAGGTCATTTACCAGCTTAATTTCCTGTTTTTGTATTTCGAATCGTTACATGGAAAAAACCGATTTCCCTAGGATCAATTAGATAACTTCACCCCTTCCTTCAATCGGTTTCAGGAAGTTGAGAACCACCCGTCTAAGCCCTTCGCTTAGGTGGCTAATTGAGCTTTTTAAAGCTGCAATTTTTTCAAGCGGTAGGTTTTTGAAATGCGCAGCCACGGCAGTTAGTTCATAGCCGTAACGGACCTCCTTTCTTGTATCGTAGTAATGCTGCTTTTTGTTGCTGCAAAACAAAACAGATTCACTGCTTAGCATGTCAAAAACAACCTCCATGCTCCTGCACTTCGGACCATCAAACCACAGGGTCAAAAGGGTGTTACCATCGGAAAATTTCCTGACTGCGTTTGTGCTTTTTACTAATTCTTCAAGTTTCATATTCCCGGGATATCCCTCCAGTGAACTTCTTATTTTGCGGAGGGCGAGAGTTGGGAATATTCCTCCTCGGCGTCCTTTTCTGAAATCACCTTGTAGTTGTATCTATCCACTTTAATCACTTCAAGTTTCCTGCCCTCTTTCTTGGCCTCCTTTTGAAGGTTTGTCATGTATTTACGGGCATCACTCAAAGTTTTAAATTTGTCCTCATTTACAGAGAACTTGTAATTTTTAGGATCGTTAGGATCGTACGCTTTCGCGGGAGTCGCATAGCGTGCTGGGCTCGCATAAGAAGCAGATGATGATTTATAGGAATTCTTTCTCATTGCCGGACATGCTCCAAAGAGTGATCCAGAGTAAATAAAAGCTAAAAGATAATAACATAATTTCATAAGAACCTCCTTGTAGTGTATTTATACTAAATATAACACAAGAGATCCGGTTAGTCCAAATTTGGAAAGAAAAAGCTTTGTAATATAGCTCTTTTTAAAAACTACCAGGGCAAGATTCCCGCCCTCAGGAGAGCGGATCCCAACCACAAAGTAAGTACGAGGTAAACGATACTCCATGCCTTGGTGGCAGGAAAATGCTTCGCAATCGAAGGAACCGCAGAATCGTACCAGTCCTTTAAGAACCAACTAACCGTAACGGCAAAGGAACAATCGATAGCGAGGGCATACCAAAGAATGGCTTCCAGGTTAAATTCCATCTTTTGGCCTAATCAAAGACCACCGTCTTATTGCCGTAGACCAGTACCCGGTGCTGAAGGTGGCGTCGAACTGCAGCGGCCAAAACCAGTTTCTCGAGATCTCGTCCACGCTCAATCAATTCCTGGGCACCGTGCCGGTGGCTGACCCGGGCGACATCCTGTTCGATGATTGGCCCTTCGTCCAAATCCTGGGTAACATAGTGAGCAGTGGCCCCGATGAGTTTGACCCCACGCTTGTGGGCCTGGTGGTAGGGCCGGGCCCCCGCAAAGGACGGAAGAAAGGAGTGGTGAATA
>CAXBQX010000123.1:0-2196 GCA_963978365.1 uncultured Opitutales bacterium
TTTAAAAGCTACCATCCTCTTGATTTTGTGCTCAAAGTCAATTATCGCTTTGCCACTTCCATATTGAGTAGTGAGGAAGGCGAGTGCATCACCTTCGAATTACTTGTAAGTACTCGTAGAGTAGTCGAAATACAAAGGCCTACCACTCTGCCCTCTTACAAAAAACAACCAATTTTGGTTACGATTTGACCAAAGATAGGGCCACACGCCATTTTGGGTCCATAACCATCCTCTACCTTGTTTCCAAAGCCATACACTTGCATCTTTTGCTTCGGAATGGAAAATCCATCCCATTTCAGCATGATAAATCCAACCGTTTGTAGAGGGCCTAAAGAAACCAAACCATTCAGACCTCAGCCAACCCGATGAAAGTTCCTGCGATTTCCCCATCCATGTTTCAATCGGATAAAGTATGGAAACTTTCTTGATTGGCCCTATCCCATATCCAGCTACATTTTTGGCCCACGCTCGATAATAAAAAGTTCCTGAGGGAAAATCTTCTGGAATCACCAGTGAAAAGGAATCAATTGTGCCCTTTGCCTTTATCCAGCGGGTTTGATTTGCATCGCCACTCATTGAGATAGAGGAAGACAGCACCACCCCAAAGTCCTCGATTTTGCCCATCCCATCCGCCAATACTTTACCCCCCAACTGGATACTTCCATTTCCATCTGTCAATGCATCAAAAGTTTCCAAAATCGGCAGGTTTATGGTGGAATGCGGGTTAGTTGGGTCTGTGCCATTGTTAAGCTCCTGCAAATTGGTAAACCCATCCCCATCAATATCTTTGTCAAAAGCATCCTCTATCCCATCCTTATCGATATCCTCTATGACATTGAGTAGATAAATGGTAAATGTTGCCTCTAATGATTCATTCCTTTCATCACTTACCCTTACCCTAAGCGAATAATTATGATCGTCCGATTCATAATCAAACGGACGCAATGTCCTAAGCCCGCCAATAGGGTTCAGCTTAAATGGAAAGTCCTTCCCGGTAGCAGGAAAGAGTAAATGGTATGTCAGAGTATCGTTGGCATCGGGATCAAAGCCAATAAATTTGACCGCCAATGAACCGGCCGGCTCGTTCTCAAAAAACTCTCCCCCCCTTATAATTTTGAGGTCAGTTGGAGCCTGATTTACCACCGAATTTGCATCCATCGGGTCGGAACCATATGCCAGTTCCTCAGCATCTGAAAATCCGTCATTATCATCGTCGGGATCGGAGTGGTCTTCTGTGCCGTCTTGGTCGTTATCCTCGAATACATTGCTCAGGGTGATGGTAAATCTTCTCTCCAGGTAAAAGCCTGCTTGGTCATCCGCCCGTACACGGACCAAAAATTCTGGCTCTACCCGCTCATAATCAAAACTTTGCTTGGGGCGAAGTGAACCATTGGCATCGATGCTAAATTTTTGATTATCCCTGGACCCATCCCCTTCAACCAGGAGGTAGCGCAAGGACATATTGCCAAGTTGACCAAATGAATAAAACTTTCCAACTGATTCCCCAACTGGGAGGTTTTCGGGAAATTCCGAGCGGTTTAAATCAAATCCATTCTCAGCAAAGTTTGGGAGGGAACTGGCGTTACGCTCGTTGGTCCCCAGATATCTTTCCGCCAAATCACTGGCGTGATCATTGTCATCATCGGGGTCCAGTTCATCTACAATCCCGTCATTATCATCGTCCGGGTCATAGAAATCTTCCACTCCGTCGCCATCGGCATCTTCCACCACATTATCCAACTGGATGACGAAGTTTTGCTTCAGGGTTATATTATGGTCATCAGTCACCCGGGCAGTGATGGTGTAGTTTGCATCCTTTTCAAAATCAAGTTCTTCGGTCGTGCGGATCACCCCGTCTTCAGACATCGCAAATAAATAGGTGCTTGTTGGTTCACTCATGGGGAGGTTCCACTTTTCACCAAGGTAGGTTTCCACCATTCTTCTTTGCCCACCGCCCAGAGCCTCGTCATAGATGAGAACTTCCCCGATGTATCCCTTGGGCTGATGCTCCAAGCTAAGATCAGTGAATATACGGAAGGTATGGTTTTGGCCTGGGGCCGTGAAATAATCCCGCGTGCCCATATTTTCTCCATTCAAGCGGGAACGCACAAACTGGTTGTCCAAATCAAAAAACAGTTCATGCAGGATGGGTTCCATCACTGATCTTGGGTAGAAGGTTCGGTTTTCCCCCATATC
>CAXBQX010000124.1:0-2146 GCA_963978365.1 uncultured Opitutales bacterium
CCCAGAATCGAACTGGGGACACAAGGATTTTCAGTCCTCTGCTCTACCGACTGAGCTATTTCGCCGAATCACCAAAAAGTCATACCATAAAACTTTGTCGACCGTGGTCAATTTAGAAAGACGGACTTTATTGGTTAATCGGCATTTGAGGGATATTGGACGAGGTGATCAGCAAGGGGCTGAAGGGACCTAGTGGTGATTTTTTCATCCGAATATCCATAAAATAAAAGAGCGACCAACTTCTCGGTTGTTGGGCTTTTTAAACCGACCACAGAAGAAAAGTCTGGGTGTTTCCACACCGGACCGGTGCTCCACTTTGCTGAAATCCCAGTGGATTCAAAAAGCAAAAGCAGATTCTGGCAGATACAGCAACAGGTTGCGTAATCCTCCTCTACGACTTCCGGGTTGAGTCGGACTAGTTCAGAGTGAGGATCGGTCTGGCTGGTGACAATTAAAAGTCCTGGTGCCTGGCCCCACTCGATGGCTTTTCTATTTCCTTTTTCGATCAATGCCTTGCTTGATCCGTCGCCCCGTACAACTTCACCAAATAACTGACCTACTTTTTCAATTCTTTGGCTATCGAGCAGATAAAACCGGGCAGGCTGGGTACGATGATGATTGGGTGCGTGCCGGGCAATTTCAAGAAGTGTTTCAATTTCCTTGGGTGGTGGAGCTCCCTGAAAGTTTTTTGGCTTACAGGTGCGCCTGGAAATCATTAACTTCGAGAGAGCAGAATGAATGTTTTCTTCTGTTTCCATTCTCCAGAAACCTAAATAAAATTAATATTTTTCGAAAATTAAGCTGACATTAGCCCCGCCAAATCCACTGCTGTTGCTGAGGATTCGGTTCGCTTGAGTGTCCTCAGTTTGCTGAAGGAGTTGGAGGTGACCAAGTTCAGGATCTGGCTCAGTCACATTGGCAGATCCCGGGAGGAAACCGTCGCAAAGGGCGAGGGTACAAAAGGAAGCTTCCATAATGCTGGAGAGGGAGAGACCGTGTCCTGTAAGTGCCTTGGTGCTGGATACCTTAATAGTCTGCGGTTCAAGAAAAACGGATTTTAGTGCCTTCATTTCCGAGGCATCCCCAATAGAGGTGGATGGGGCATGTGCATTGATGTAATCGATATCAGTGGGTGCGAGGTCTGCATCCTTGAGTGCTCTGTGCATGGCGTCTCGCAGACCTATTCCTTGGGGGTGGGAAATGGCCACATTATGACCATCCGATGCCTGACCCCAACCAATAAATTTTGCGTACGGTTTGGCGACTCTCCGTTGAGCTTCCTCTGCAGATTCCAAAACCATACAAACCGCACCCCCAGTGCCGACAAAACCGTTTCTTTTGATGTCAAAAGGGCGTGAGGCAAGATTGGGGTCTGTTTCCAGAGAAAGGGCCCGCATGCCGCAAAAGGGAACGATGCTTTCGAAATTGCAGTCCTCTGCACCGACAACAATCATTCGCTTTTGCCTGCCCAAGCGAATTTCATCAAGGGCCATCCCGAGTGCATGACCAGAAGATGCACAGGCAGAGACGAGACCGGTTGATGATCCTCGAATTCCCAAGGCAGCGACTAGGTTAAAGCTCAGCGTTCCCGCAATGGATGACACAATGGCAAGGGGGTTGCATGCCATCACTCCGAGCTGATCCATTTTCTGGAAATGTTTGTGAATGGAGCGCATAGACCCACCCGATGCGGTGTAGAGACCGGCGTCGCGATCCTGTAGGTCTTCGTTAGATAGGTTTGCATCTGCGATGGCTTGCTTGACCGCACACCATGCGTAGAGAACATGGGGCGAAAAACTGCGCAAGGTAGCCCGAGGGACACGAAAGGCTTCCGGATAAATCCAATCTTCCGGATCAGGGGAATTTAGATCAAAGCCCTTGAGGGTGCCTGCTACTTTTACGGGAGATTGAGGAACCTGAAGTTCCTCGGGACAGGCTATGCCGTGTTGAAGTGTTGATAAGCTTTTGGTTACAGAAGCACGATCATTTCCAATACTAGTAATGAATCCTAATCCTGTAACCATTACCTCATTCATTAAACAAAACAATATAGTAAGATGATGAAATAATGGTGGAGCCGATCGGGATCGAACCGACGACCTCCACAATGCCATTGTGGCGCTCTTCCAACTGAGCTACGGCCCCG
>CAXBQX010000125.1:0-1909 GCA_963978365.1 uncultured Opitutales bacterium
CGGGATGCTCCGGCGATCAGATGAGTGAAAGGGGTGGATTGACTGTTTGTTTCCATCCAAATGAAACGATTGTTTGATTCTTTTAGATCATCTTTTTTACATCAACAGCTTGCTCTTTTTGAATTCCGTTACATATTTCAAAAAGTAAAAATATGACGAACCAAGGAGGAAGAAGAGAAGGAGCAGGCAGACCCCGTGGGAGCAACCAGTACGGGGAGCCCACCCGGCCGGTGCGCCTGCCAGTCAGCCAGATCGAGCGGGTTTTGCGCTTCGTACGGGAACGTGAGCACGAGCTACCTCTCTATGCCTGTGGAGTATCCGCAGGATTTCCTTCCCCGGCGGACGACTATGCGGAGGGGGCACTGGATTTAAATGCTCACCTCGTTCGCCAGCCTGCCGCCACTTTTTTTGCCCGGGCCCGGGGAGATTCCATGATTGGGGCGGGCATACATGATGGGGACCTCCTGGTGGTCGACCGCAGCCTGACGGCGGAGGATGGAAAAGTCGTGGTGGTGTCGATCAATGGGGAACTGACGGTCAAAAGAATGCGCCGAGAAAAGGGCATCACTTGGCTCGTTCCGGAAAACCCCGACTACCCACCCATACGATTTCAGGAACAGGATGAAGCCCATCTTTGGGGAGTGGTCACCAATGTGATCCATTCCCTATGATTGCCCTGGCGGACTGCAATAATTTTTATGTCTCCTGCGAGCGGGTCTTTCGCCCGCACCTACGCGATCGCCCGGTCATCGTACTTTCCAATAACGATGGATGTGCCGTGGCCCGTTCCAATGAGGCCAAGGAAATCGGGGTGCCCATGGGTGCACCTTACCATCAGATCAAAAGCCTTTGCCAGCGAAACGGGGTACAGGTTTTTTCCTCCAACTACGAATTGTATGGGGATATGTCTGGGCGGGTGGTTTCTGTTCTTCGTCGCTTTGCCCCGGAGCTCGAGGTCTATTCAATCGACGAGTCCTTTCTCAATTTTTCCGGACTGAGTGATCCTCTTGAGCTTTCGGTGCGGATGCGTCGCACAGTGGGGCAGTGGACCGGTATACCCATCTCCGTCGGCCTGGGCCCAACCAAGACCCTGGCCAAGCTGGCCAACCGCCTGGCCAAGAAAACGGGCAGCGGGTGTATGCAGGTGGAGGCGGGCGATCTTGATGTCCTTGCCCAGGTGGCGATCGAGGATATCTGGGGGGTAGGGAAGAGGCTTGCCGTTCGCTTGCGAAGAGTGGGGGCCCTCACCGCTCGGAGCTTTCTCCAGGTTGCTCCCTCGGTGGTCCGTTCGATTGGCGGGGTTACCCTGGAGCGCACCTGGCGGGAGTTACAGGGCACGCCCTGTCTCGATATGGAAGAATTGCCCCCGGCCCGAAAAAATACCTGTTGTTCCCGGTCCTTTGGTAAGCCAGTCACCGGACTGGTGGAGCTGGAAGAAGCGGTGGCGAACTATGCAGTGAGGGCGATCCGCAAGGTACGCTCGGAAGGTTCCTTGGCCTGTGGCATTCAGGTGTTTGTTATGACCAACCGCTTTCGCGAGGACCAGCCCCAGTACTCCAATGCCCGGGCCCTTTCCCTGGATGAACCCACGGATGATCCCATCCGGGTGATTCGGCGGGCCAAGGAGTTGTTGCGTTCGATTTACCGTCCCGGATATTCCTATAAAAAAGCGGGCGTTCTCCTGCTCGATCTTGTATCCTCGCATTCCCGGCAGGGCTTGTTGTTTGAGGAATTTGGGGACGACCGTACCCGTGGGTTTGTCGATGCGGTGGAGGAGGTGGCTGCCCGCTATGGAACCATGGGCGGATTTTGGGCGGCTCAGGGAATCGACCATTCCTGGCGGATGCGCCGGGAAATGCGCACCCCCCGCTATACTACAAATTGGTTGGAAATCCCGGAGATTGGGTAA
>CAXBQX010000126.1:0-1826 GCA_963978365.1 uncultured Opitutales bacterium
TGCAAAAGATGCAATTTTCTAGCCTTTTAATACTAAAAAGCGTTCCTATGAAAATAACTATCCAAATTTTAATCTTAAGTTTTATTCAACTCTTCATTCTTGGAGCTTATGCAGCCGAGAAAAAAGTGGTCTTTGTTGCTGGAGCTAAGAGTCATGGCTTCTTTGCTCATGAGCATGCTGCGGGCTGTATGTTACTCGCAGATCATTTGGAAGCCGCTAACTTAGGAATTAAAACAGTGGTTGTAACCGATGGTGGGTATCCGAAAGATCCTTCTGTTTTTGATGATGCCGCCGCAGTGGTGGTTGCCTGTGATGGAGGGGTCCGTCATCTTCTCAATCAAAACTTAAAGGAATTTGATGCGGTGATGCGACGGGGAGTCGGTCTTGCTTGTATCCACTACGGAGTCGAAACAACCAAAGGACCTGCAGGGGACCATTTCCTGAAGTGGATCGGGGGCTATTTTGAGCCCTATTGGTCGGTAAATCCTGTATGGAATGCACAGTTCAAACTTTTACCCCAACATCCAATTTCTCAAGGTGTTGAGCCCTTTGAAATGCAAGATGAGTGGTATTATCACATGAGATTTCGTGAGGCGACTTCTGCCATTGGGACCATCACCCCGGTGCTTTCCGCACTTCCTCCAGAAAATACCATGAAGCGACTGAAGCCTGGAGTCGAAAGCCATCCGCATCATGGAAACCCGAATGTTGCTGAAGCTGTGCTTAAGCGAAAAGAAGCACAGCATGTGGCTTGGGCCTATCAACGGGGTGCTGATTATAACCATGGCAGGGGATTTGGTTTTACGGGGGCACACTTTCACGAGAATTGGGCGTCTTTGGATGCCCGCAGATTGGTGCTCAATGCTATTGCCTGGATTGCGAAAGTAGATGTGCCTGCAGGAGGAGTTCCCAGTCGTGAAGTTACCTTAAATGACCTTTTGAAAAATCAAGATTTTCCAAAACCGGAAAGTTGGAACAATGAACAACAGGTGCTGAATAAAATTTCTCAGTTTCGAAAAAAATAGACTAGATAGTTCGTTAACTCCCTTCTTGGGTCGTGAATAGAAAAATTCTTTGCGTGGATGATGAGGAAGCGATTCTTCGTGGATTCAAATTAAATTTGCGCAATCAATTTGATCTCCACTTTGCTTCCGATGGGAAAGAGGGCCTGGAGCTTTTTAAGCGGGAAGGAGGCTTTTCGGTGGTTCTGTCCGATATGCGGATGCCCAACATGAGTGGCTCTGAGATGCTACATGAGATTAAAAAAATTGATCCAGAAGTAGTCACCGTTCTGCTTACTGGTCATACAGATTTTGAATCGGCAATGTCTGCGGTGAATGACGGGAGTGTTTTTAGAATGCTCTCCAAACCATGCCCGCCTCAAATCTTAAATAAAACCCTCAAAGATGCAGTTGAGCAACACAACCTGGTGGTGAGTAAACGTTTGCTCTTGGATCAAACTTTAAGAGGTGCAGTAGATGCATTGGCTCAATCCCTCTCCATTTCCCAGCCTCTTTTTTTTGGGCGTGCTCAGAGGGTCAGGAGACTGGCAAATGAGTTGGCTAAACTTATTGATTTGAAAGATTCCTGGCGGGTTGGCATAGCCGCCGTTTTTTCACAACTCGGCTATCTATCAATTCCTCCGCAATTTGTTGATATCGTTTATCATAAAAAAGAACTCAACCAAGAGCTCAAGAAACTTGTCCTTGAATTACCCAATGAGACTCAAAAGGTTTTAGATTTAATACCCGGGTTAGAGGATATTAAAGCGATTCTTCAAAAGATCGATATACAACCTAAATTTGAAGTGGAGGACGGAAGCGGGA
>CAXBQX010000127.1:0-1808 GCA_963978365.1 uncultured Opitutales bacterium
CTGGATTTTGAATCCAGCGCGTCTACCAATTCCGCCATCCGGGCATCGAGAGAAAGATAAGACTTATCTTGAAATTTGATCAAGTTTGCAACCTTGTAGTTTTGATAGACTTTACCCTCTGTAAAATTGAAGAAATTTACAGTGGGCTTTTCTTAGATTTGTGGATAACTTTTGAACATTATGTATAGGGTAAAAAGATGGCTTAGTTTTACTAGCAACTTATTTTATCTTTTCCTTTTGAGTTTTGTTGTACCTTTACATGCTCAATTAGACAATGGATTGGTCGCTTATTTCCCATTGGATGGGAATGGTTCTGACTTGATTTCAGGTGCAACTGGTACGATCTATGGGGCAACACCGGCTGAAAACCGCTGGGGAGACTCAGGGAAGGCATATTCCTTTGATGGCACGGATGATTACATTGAAGTTCCTTTTCAATCCACCTATTCGACTGATGCGTTTAGTTTTAGCCTTTGGGTTAAGCCAACGACAACCTCATCACAATACAGCTCTCCCCTTACTTTTAGGGCGACCACTAGGGGTCATATCCTGTACAAGACCCCACAAAATTCTTGGGCGGCTTGGGTCGGAACAGGCGGGAGTTGGGCTGAAAATGTTCTGGGTCAAATTGAAGTAGGAAACTGGCAATTTATCGCATCCACTTATTCTGCTGGTTCCTTCAAGGGGTATGTGGACGGGAACTTGGTTGCAACTATGTCCACCAGTTTTTCGAAAAACACTTCTTCTCCTCTAAGAATTGGTGCTGGAAAGACGGAAGGGCTCCCAGATTTTTTCTTCGCCGGAGTGGTGGATGAAGTACGGTTGTACAATCGTGCTCTGAGTCAAAACGAAGTCAAACAGCTGCAAGTCATTGATCATCCAAGCTTCAAGGATGTGTCGGGCTTAGGGTACACCTATGTGGATGAAAACCAATCCACCCAGGGGCCATGGGCCTTGCTCGGTTATGGTTCCAATGGGGCTTTGCCAGGCAAACTAACCACGGCATCGGGGCAAATGGATGAAGCCCGTCAAGGTTCGGCTGTGCTCAATGCTTTATCTTTTTTGCAAAGTGCTCCCAAAGTAGCGATCACTTGGACGAATAATGGAAGTGCCAAGCCAAACGGAGGAATCTCAAGCTATGATCATGGGGTGGCATTTCAATTTCCTGATCCCTCGATTCTTACCTTAACTGCCGGGCAAACTCCTTCTGCTGGTCCGGGATTAACCAATTGGTCGACTATTTCCACCGATGCATCCACCATTTCGGTTGATTTAGAGACTTTGGTGGGCACACCTGGATTGCCCAGTTCCATGTATGCCCGGCGGGAAACCTTTGGGGCAATGTATGGAAACGCGTATGGCTTTGCTTCGAGTTCCATCAATGCCCAACTGGATTGGACGGTCGATGGGCAGGCTTTCAATGTTCTTTATCTTGGATTGAACGGGAATAATGGTTATGTGGCTCCAGGTGGAGGAGGGAGCGGAAATGGATACGTTCCATCTACCATGGCGATTTGGGGACAACTGGAAAGTCCGCCCGTAAACCTCCATGCAGTTGGAGCACTTTCCATTACTGAAAATTCTTCTGCGGGAACCGTCGCCGGGGAATTTAACGCAACCGACTTAAACGGAGATACCATCACCTACTCGTTGATGCCCGCTCTTCCCAGTAATTTCTCTCCCGTTTTATGGCTCGATGCCAATGATTCTTCTACTGTGATAGAGTCTGGTGGGGCAGTCAGTACATGGCAGGACAAGAGTGGGAATAATTATCACTTTACTCAAGATTCGGATACTTCCAGACGACC
>CAXBQX010000128.1:0-1773 GCA_963978365.1 uncultured Opitutales bacterium
GCACCACTTCCAACTTCTTCTTCTGGCATTGAAATTGTCGATGGCGGAGGTGGATATCGTTGGTACGATGGGGATGGCTTGGGATTTCAAATTGTTTCTACCACAGGTTCTGCTGGAGAATTGCGCATGCAAAGCGTGGGCTCCACTGCGGGGGCAGTTTACTCAGCCTATGCAGATCCAGGTTCTCAGGGCTATGGGTATCGAGAGGATGATGTGATCTTGCCTGATCCTCCTGTCTTTTTTGATAAAAATGAAAATATTGATGTAACTTCCAGGTTATATGACCCATACGGAGCTTTTGATCGTGTGGCCTTCTATCTAAATGGAGTCGAGCAAAATGCCTCCATTCAGGACCGTTCGGGGGGCAGGTATGGCACAGTCTTCTCCTCGGATATTGCGGGTGATAAATTTCTGACGGTTCGTGCATTGTACGGTGATTCTCGGGATATTGGTCCTGTTGTCTCTTACCCATTCGGGCACTATCCTTGCGGGGATAGCCACTACGGTGGTAAAGACCATTGGGGGTGGAAAAAGTCATGGGTACAACAACACTATGCAACCGGCCAGGAATTTTTACCCATTTGGTTTAGTCAGCATAATCATTATTGGATTCACTCCTCAAAGTGGTCCAGGGAGGCTATGTGGGATGGAGCTGCCCCAATTCGTATTGAGGATAAAGATATCTACGAATCGGTAATCATTGTAATCAACTCCGATTCACCTGCCTTGCAAAGCGAGTTGCTACACGAACAGCTTACAGAAGTTTATGCTACTGCAGATTGGAGTGAGGGGAATCTGCCTTTCACTGAAGTGCATTTGTTTGGTAACGATGTGCAAATCGCACAGATGGATGTTTCCAGTGATGATAATTTTAGTAATCGGGCACAGTGGAGATTTGAATGGTTTGTTAATTATAAACAATTTAAGGACGACTTTGGAATTGTTAATCTTCAAGTAATCGGAGTAACCGAAGAAGGTAGGCAAATTTCTTCTATACCCAAGACTGCTGTGATTCGTGAGTTGGATATTTCTGACCCCAAAAGTATGGTCGCGATGCTTTGGCGAGAAATGACCGGTGAAACCCTCAATGATAATCGCCTGGCAGAGGTATTGAATAATGTATCGGGTAACTCCATGGCAGAGCTGATCAAATCGATTGTAAACTATGCGAACCAGGGAGATTACGAATACATGGCAGATCTGATATCCACTTATCAGGTATTATATGGTGAATACCATACTTCATCGGTTGATTTTTATGAAGATTTTGATTCAGTGTCTGAACAAATCAGGAATAATCCATCAACAGGTTTAGTTGATTACATTTTGGATCAGCTTGGTTCAAATAAATACTTTTCCAAGTATGGAGTGATTCCCAATGATAAGCCTTTCTTCTTTGGGGCTGTAGAAGGTGTAAATTTTAATGCCCGGAGAGATTTTGTTAGTCGGCATTGGTACAACAAATACGGAAAACAACCCACAGTTATGCAATACATGGCAGGGGCTAAGAAGATGTGGGAATATGCTGGGGCAGGAAATGCGGAACCAGTTGCACCAGAAGGAAATGATGTTGAAGGCGGTGCAGAAGAAGCAAATGAAGCAACTAATTATGCTCTGAATCGCATGGCAGCTGCAGATTTGATATTCAACCTTACTATGGAACCAACCGTGAAGTACGGTATTACAGGTGCACTAACACGTCCTTACATTACGGGTATGGGTTCCAATACCAACCGCTCTCTCTTTTTGGATCGGGCAAAGCAATACGCGCTA
>CAXBQX010000129.1:0-1597 GCA_963978365.1 uncultured Opitutales bacterium
GCCGGATCGGTTGTGGAGCCACTCGTTTCCATTCAGGATATCGTACCCAGTCTGGTCTCTTTTTTAGGAGGTGAGTTACCCCATGGCGACTGCGATGGACAAAGCTTTTTATCTTTGCTTAAAGGAGGTTCTAAACCCATTCATTCTTATCTTTTGGGTGCTTTTACCAATTGCCGAATTAACGACAACAAGGACCGGGTCTTTCCGATCCGCTCGATCCGGGACGAGCGGTATTCTTTGATTTATAACCCCAATTTTCAGAACGGGATTACTTCCAATATCACCCTTTCAAGAGCTCTTGAAATCCTCAAACCTGATAAAAAGAAAAAAGCTAATTTGGATCCCGCATCATCATGGGTAATGAAAGCAAACTTAACTACTTCTGAGGAAGAACTCGTTCATAAATTGCATCACCGCCCTGAGTACGAACTTTACGATTTACTCAATGATCCCTTTGAGTTGGTTAACTTAATCGGTGATGCAAAATTCAAGAAAGTAGGGCATAGGCTAAAACAGGCATTGCACAAGAAACTAGGTAAACTAGGAGATGCTGATCCAGTAAAAACAGAAAGGAAGCTTCTCTGAGGCAGGGCATGAAGAAACTGGGTGGGGTCATCTTTGATATGGATGGAGTTGTGATCGATAGTGAATTCACTCATTATTCAGCGATTTGTGAAGCGATGGGCGAAGGAGCCACCGCGAGCTTCGAACAGTTTCTGGAGCATTGTACCGGAAGGGATGAGGTCTATGCGATGTCTCGCATGGCCGAACTTTCTGGTATGCATTTTGTGCCAGGTGATTTACCGAAGTGGGGTGTTCGTAAAGGCGAGGCCTATGCCAGGTTGGTGGGGGAGCAGGCACGCCCAATTCCCGGATCGGTGGAACTCGTTTTATCTGTGGCTCGGGAATTACCAGTTGGATTGGCCACGGGTTCAAGGCGCCATGATGTGGAGTCCGCTTTGCCTGTTCTTGCAGGTGGGGCATTAAACGGAGTGTTCTCTGCAATTGTTACCTCCAGTGATGTGGATGCACCTAAGCCAGACCCACAGACTTATGAAAAGGCGGTAGAGGAGCTTGGAGTATCTGCAACTCAATGCTGGGCGGTTGAGGACTCTCCCAACGGAATACGCTCAGCTAGTACCGCGGGGCTGCGGGTCATTGGAGTGCTTGGCACAAATGATCGTCAGGATTTATTGGATGCTGGTGCAGAACGGTTGGTAGAAGACCTAAGAGATCTTTCTCTCCCAATTCTTAGAGACTGGTTTAGAGAATCATAATCTCCTCTCTTTGAAAAAAGCTTCCGGCTTTCTGTCTTTCGTCTCGTCTAGAAAGGGCATGGCAGGTTAATGGTAATCAATTCTATGTATCGACGCCTGTTATCAATCTTTGCACTGCTTGCTATTTTTTCGGCAACTAGCTTGCCTGTTGCGGTTCTTCAGTTGGGTGTCTGGGCCAAAATGATGGATGGATTTTATCAGCAAACCGGATCTCTTTCGGATGCAGTGGAATGGACTTTTAATGGTGAGAATAGGTGTGAGGGTTGTGAGTGGATCACTTCTCTTGGTGGCACAGCAAGCGAAGTGGTGGCATCTTCTTT
>CAXBQX010000130.1:0-1576 GCA_963978365.1 uncultured Opitutales bacterium
AAAAAGATTCCTACGATTTTACTCACCATTTCATGCCTAATTTTGGGTGGTTGGTTGCATGCACAGTTGGATCCAGCGGCCATGGCGACGCTGTCCAAATTATCCCCCGATCAACGCCAGCAATTAATTAATCAATATGGGGCCAGTGGTGGAGGAGTGCCCAAGTCTGCTCCAACTGCATCAATCCCCAATCGCTCAGTTAAGGTAGAGAAACCTGAAGAGGAGTCTTTCAAGGAACGCTCTGAGTTTCTGGGAGATTTAAATAGTATGGAAAGGATGATATCGGCCGATGTTGCCCGTTTACAGTCCCAAGTAGGAGCGGAAAATTCTTCGGAAGATAATGAATTGTTGGAAGCATTGGAGGAAAGCAAGGCACTTTTGCGTAAAATTAAGGAATTACAGCGGAGGGAAATTGAAAAGCGGGCCGAAGAGTTTGGGAAATCCGAAACCGATGCTATCAAACCTTTTGGTTACGATCTGTTTGCTTCTGATCCTTCCACTTTTGCTCCGGGTAATGAGGTGCCCATTCCATCGGACTACCGGATTGGCCCTGGAGACCTGATCGAGATTCAGTTGTTTGGTCAGCGTAACGATTCTTTTAGTCTGGGTATTTCCCGCGAAGGCATGATTCGCTTTCCCGGTATTGGTCCCATCCAAGCGTTTGAAAAAGGCACCAGTTTTATTGAACTCAAAAATCACTTGAAAGAAAAAATACAGGAACATCTCGGTGAGGGTGTCCAAAGTGCGATTACCCTGGGTGCCTTTCGAAGTATTCGAATTTTTTTACTGGGGGAGGTGCGTAAGCAGGGTGCTTACACCGTCAGTGCCTTGTCTACCACGATCAACGCCTTGTTGAGCTGTGGAGGGATTAAGCAGACGGGCAGTCTGAGAAATATTCAGCTGAAGAGAGGTGGGCAGGTAATCTCATCGCTCGACTTGTATGACTTGCTTCTCCGGGGAGATACCAGTGCCGACCAGTCCCTGCAACCGGGCGATGTGATCTTTGTCCCTGTGGTCGAAAAACAAATTTCTATCAGTGGGGCGGTTCGGCGACCTGCGAAGTTTGAAATCCGAGGAGGCGAGTCCTTACAAGATGCCTTGGAATTGGCCGGAGGGGTAGAGGGCCGCGCCTATCTATCGAATATTCGGCTTGAGAGGTTGGGTCCAGACTTTCGCCCCATCGTCAAAAACCTCATTATACCCAATGATTCTGCATACAAACTGGTATCGGGTGATGTTATATCTTTGGGCTCTGCAAGTTCTGAAGTCATGAACTCGGTTTCCTTATTAGGAAATGTGGAACGCCCCGGCGAGTATGAGTGGAGAAAAGGCCTTAGTCTAAGTGATTTGATTGATGATGCTCAGGACCTACTGCCCAAAACAGATCTGAAATACGGCCTTATCCGTAGGAAGTTAGATAATGGAATGGTCAAAGTCCTTTCTTTTATACCAGCTGATTTATTCAAAAAAGGGGGGCAGCCAGCTATTGTGTTAGAGCAAAAAGATGCGATCTATTTCTTTTCCAATGAAAGTGCCCGTACTAATTTACTGGATGGAGTGTTGGATGACTTACGCA
>CAXBQX010000131.1:0-1550 GCA_963978365.1 uncultured Opitutales bacterium
CTCGCACAATAACTCCACGAAAGGTTAGGTGCAGGTTGCTCCTTGTTATGCATCATCATGTGTTCCCATGAAGAGCGAAGAAAAGAAAAGAGTGCGGAAGTGGAAATATAGACTGGGTGTTTATGGACGGTGTAAGGCTCCATTTTGTGAAGCTCATCCAAGGGAACCGGACGAATTTCCTTAATTTGTTCCTCATCCAGTTCCAGTTCATCCATGCAGGACCAATCTTCTTTGGCCCAGCCCATTATTTTGGATGTGGCTTCCAAGCGGTCTGGTTCATGCCTGCATTTATTGTAAGCGGTAATGAATTTTGAGATTTCTCGATCAGACTTACGGACATAGGTTTGCCAGTCTGCTTCATTCCAAGCAGTGCTTTCGGGCTCTTCCCATTCACCTTCCTGGTTACTGTCGAAGTCGTACTGGCTCATAGGTTTAGTTTGAGGGCGTCCAAGATTTGATTAATCTCATGCGTAATGGTCATGTGGTCAAATGGATTTTTTGGTATTTTATAAACAGGGGAGATAGAATGGTAAGAATTGAAGTGATTTATAAGGGTCGGGTTCAGGGGGTGGGGTTTCGTTGGCAGGTTTGTAATATTTCCAAAAACTTTGCCTGCACTGGTTATGTTAAAAATTTACTGGATGGCTCGGTTGAGTTTTTGGCAGAAGGGGAACTCAAGGAAGTTGAATCATTTATCGAAACAGTTGATTCCAAGATGAATGATTATTGGAGCCAAAAATCAGTGGTCAAGAGGGCAGGGCCTCCTCACTTCCAAGACTTTTCAATTCTTCATTAAACAAAAAAGCCCTGCGATTGCAGGGCTTCAAAAGTGTAGCTAAAAAGCAGCTTAGCCGATTTGATCGACTTCGAGAGGGAAACTGAGTTTTCCACCGTTTCTGGCAATCATTCTAAGAATTGCGTTGATTCCCTTTTCAGCAAGGAAATCAGGTTCAATTCCAAGTTGTAGAGCAGTTTCCTCCAATGAAAGTGCGGTTTGCTCAGAGACCTTTGTTGGTTTCTCCAGGGTGGTTGTGATCGTTGTCTTGGCTGCTTCAGTACTAGGTAAACGGTTGGAGGCTTTCATTGGTTTGATAGTTGTGGGAGCTGTAGATGAGCTCGATGCTCCTTCAGAAGCAGCAAATTCGGATGATGAAGAAAGAGGAGTAGAGGAAGGAGGGGTTAATCCCAGGTCCTGGATGGCTGAAGTATCTGCTTCATTCGATTCAGTAGAGTCTTGGGATCTGTCTTCAGGGTTGGAACGGTTGAGAGACTTACCTAGTTGTTCGAGATATTCTTCCTGTTCAAGGGTGTGGAGTCTTTCCTTGGCAATATCTAACTTTTCGTCAATTTTTTGCATCTCCGACTCGAGTTCATCACACGGGATATCCACGAGTTCAGAGGAAGCTTTCAGCCCATCTTCCAATGCAGAAATTCTTTGCTCCAATGCTTTTCTTTGAGCCAACACCTCATTGATTAAAGCATTTGTCTCATCTCTTTTGTATGCAATCTTAAGCTTCGCATCCAAATCCTCCCGTTGCTTAGACAACTCA